>NZ_JAQDKN010000003.1:0-282954 GCF_027662015.1 Coprococcus sp. AM100_B19A | reverse complement strand
CCACTACCGGGTGGATTCGGGACTTTAACCCGTTAGAAACGTGCGCCGCTAGGCGCACATGACAAATATGCAGGCAACTTCCATAACGCAAATTGCCTACATATTATCCATAAAGGGGCACTTTCCAGTCTGTAATTGCAAGCGCCCATTCTTCTTTCTTTTTACCGATTGCCAGTCCCAGCATCATTCTAGTTGATTCGCTCATATTTGGTTACCTCTTTACTAATCTTTCCTCTACTCGTTCATTATGTCAGCGCGCTGTCATTTATCTGACAATGCTATTGTACGAAAAAAAAGACATAAATTCTATTGACGCTTTCATCAATACCTATGTACTTTTTTTATGTATTCTTTACAATTTTTCATATATAGTAATGAAGTTTTCAAAATCATTTCATTTTCATTTCAACATGATATTTTTCTGTCAATCTATACTTTTTCAGCAATTGTTTTATTTCTTATTTTGAAATCTTTCATTCATATATTGCATTTTTGTGAATCATATACATTTTCCAGTTCTTCTTTTATGCAATCTTCCTCTTGTACCTTTCCACCTTGTTCCTCTCTCCAAATAATGCTACAATTCTTAAATAAGTGGTAATGATACCGTTCTCTTTATCCTGTTAAATGCTGGATAAGCATCTGCATCATTCCCGCAACTTCTTTTCCAGAATCGGAGGATGTTTAAAATGAAGTTAGACAAATCACTTGCCTTTCAGGTAGTAAACACGATCAAAGACACCTGCGGACAGGATATCAATTTTATCGATAAGCAGGGAATGATTTTTGCGAGTACCAACGCCGACCGGATTGGTACGTTTCATGCCATCGGTCACAAAGCCGCCCAGACAGAACAGACAATCGAAGTTTTTTCAGATGATGATTTTCCCGGAACACAAAAAGGGATCAATATGCCACTCTATTATCACGGCAGTTTTCTTGCAGTGATCGGAATTACCGGAGAACCGGACCAGGTCCGCCAGTACGTCCATCTTGCCGACCGGATTACCCATCTGCTGATCCGTGAAAAAGAGCTGAACCGACTGAGCCGCTCTCTGGAAGATAAAAAACACTTTGTTATCGATGCCCTGATCCGGAATGAGATTGCTGATCCGGATTATCTGGACACCTGCCTTTCAGATCTTCAGGTAAATCCAGGGACAAAGAAACGGCTTCTGATCATCCAGTCATCACCGGATGGACACAACAACTCTTCTTCCCTTGAACAGAAGATCATCGGACTTTTCGGCACGCTTGGTATTACTCTTTATACCTTTTATTATCCAAATGAATATCTTGCCGTGCTGGAAAACTCCGGCAAAGCCGCTCTCTATCAGATACTGGCTGATTTTACCGCAGACTGTGAAGCTTTGCTCTCCATTGCAGTCGGAAAGAAATGTCAGCTTTTCCAGCTGTCTCTTTCTTACCAATCTGCACTCACTGCGCTGAAATACTGCCGGAGTTCGGAAAACGAGATTGCTTTTTTCGATGATATGACACTGGAAATTCTGCTCTCTTCCATCTCGGAGCAGGAAAAAAATGCTTATCTGCAAAAAACGATCTCTGTACTTTCTGATGAAGAAAGAAATCTGCTTCAGACTTACTTTGAAGCAAATATGTCTCTTCTCGGAACCAGCCAGAAACTGTTTCTTCACAAAAACACAGTGCAGTACAAGCTGAATCATATTTATCAGAAATGCGGGCTGAATCCGCGTGTTTTCAAGGATGCGGTGCTTTTATATCTTGCCTTGCAGTTGTGATATTTTTAAATTCCAGACACGGATTCCTGTGCACACATCTTCCATATCCGTGTACAGGTTTGCCTATATAAGAAAATATTCTTGACAGATAAGTTTACTTACAGATTTTCGTCAAAAAACAGGACAGCCTTTCCTTCACCCTCACAACGGGTATTAAAAAGTCTGTCCTATCTTTTTTTATTCTTTATTTCTCATCAGCTATTCATCATACTTTGCTTCCACGCCATATTTCTTCATCCTCCGCCAGAGCGTCGTCGTACTGATCCCCAGCTCTTTTGCCGCAAGGTTCCGGTTTCCGTGGCACCTTTCCAAAATTTCTGACAACTCAATACTCCCTGGCTGCCGATTATTTCAATTGTATTTAACAATATGCCTTTTTTGCTTCGTCCATTCTCTGGAAAAATTCACTGTAAAATTCTTCCGTCCGATACGGAGTAAGGTAAAATCTCTGCAGTACATCCATGCTGACCGCTTTTGCGCTCTCCGGGTGTGCTGCAATGAATTCCTGTAACTGAATCAGTAATCCATGCCATCTGGCAATATACGTTTCATACTTTTTCAGATCCGGTGTATCAAGCCATTTTTTGACCTTTACTTTCGCCCGGTTCTCTTTCTGACATTCATGTACCTGAAGAAAATAGCAGAAACCATTTTCCTCATAATATCTTCCAAGCGGGAAAAGCCGACAGATTCCCGGACGAAATGGATGAATCCCACATCTTCCTTCCTCAGTCAGAAAACCACAGCCATCTTCCGCTCCTGCCATCTTCAGATTCGGCAAAATGATTCCGTCTACCACATTCAGTTCAATCTTTCCTGCAAGCAAAGTCTCAAAAGCCGCTCCTGTTCCCCTGCAAATCCGGACAATATCCAACGGATCCAGCACAATCGAGCTTCCCATCCCCGTACAACAGGCGTGGCATCCCTCACAATCGCCACAGTCTGCTTTTACCAGATCATTGCTGGTATATAATTTTCCATCTGAAATTTCTTCCATTGTCACCTGTCTTTTCATATCAATCTCCTTTCCTATACTCCTTCCAGTGTAAACGGTGGAATAAAGCTCTCCTTTGCCGTATCCCCTTCCTGTATAAACGCCTGCATCACACCAAGCGAGATCGCATAGTCCACCAGTTTCTCATACGCATACTCTGGCACTTTCCGGTTCAGCTCTGGATATTTTACCGCATCCAGACTCTCCAGTGGCGTATACTGGCTCATCAGGCTCATATAAATCCGGTTTCCATAAGTCTCATGCAAATATTTCACCACTCTTTTTCCATCTGCAAGACATCCCGGCAAAAGCAGATGACGCACGATCACGCCACGTTTCATCATTCCGCACTCATCAAATGTCGGCTCCCTTGTCTGTCTTACCATCTCAGCAAGAGCCGCCTTCGCAACCTCCGGATAATCCTCCGCCATCGAATATTTTTTCGCATGATCTGTATTTAAATATTTGAAATCCGGCAGGTAAATATCCACCAGACCATCCAGCATTTTCAAGGTTTCCACTCTCTCGTAACCGCCCGTATTATATACAACCGGCAAATACATCCCCTGCTTCTTTGCACTCTGAAGCGCCCGGATGATCTGCGGCACAAAATGCGTCGGCGTCACAAGATTGATATTATTCGCACCTTTCCCCTGCAGTTCCAGAAAGATCTCCGCCAGCCGCTCTTCTGAGATCACTTTGCCAACCTTGCTTCCCGCAATCTCATGGTTCTGACAGAACACACATCTTAAAGTACATCCCGTAAAAAAGACCGTCCCTGATCCTTCCTTTCCGGAAATACAGGGTTCCTCCCACATATGAAGCGCCGCTCTCGCCGCCCGGATCTCCCCTGTCTCTCCGCAAAAACCTGTCTTCCCATTCTCCCTGTCCGCCTCACACATCCGCGGACATAATGTACAGCCACTCATCCTATCGCTTAACCTCTCATCTATCCCTGATTTATTCCTCTCAGTATACCGCACTTTTTGAAAAATAGCCACCCAAGTTTTCCTCTTCCAGAGATTGAAAATTCTTTCCCCATCTGCTACAATAAAGTGCAGACAGGCATTTTGCCTCAAGTTTGGAGGAATATACAATGAGTAAAATTGATGAAGTAAGAAGCGCTATGGTCGCAGCCATGAAAGCAAAAGACAAGGACACAAAAGAGACATTATCTGCTCTTCTTGCAGCCCTTAAGAACAAAGCCATCGACAAACGTGCCGATCTTACCGAAGAAGAAGAAGTTCAGGTTATCTTAAAAGAGATCAAACAGACAAAAGAAACTCTGGAGATGACTCCTGCTGATCGTACAGACATTATTGAAGAATGTGAGAAACGTATCGCTGTTCTTGAACAGTATGCTCCGAAGATGATGGACGAAGCTGAGATCAAAGAAGTGATCGCAGGTGTCCTTTCCGGTCTTGGAATTGATGCTCCGACACCAAAGGATAAAGGACGTATCATGAAAGAACTGATGCCGAAAGTAAAAGGAAAAGCTGACGGAAAGCTTGTGAATGATATTCTCACAGGAATGATGGCTTAATAGCAGATATTATGAATGCAGGGTTCCGGATTGGTTCCCTGCATTTATATATAGTCGAATATACTCTGTATTGCGTCTGTTACATTAATTACATCTGCCCTTTTTACACGATCTATTATTTTATACCCCCTGATTCTCAAGTCTAACATTTTCATTTGTTCACATTGGATATAACCTTTATTTTCATCCATTTCAACATAAATGTGAAGTGGGCTTTCTGTACTCTCTCCTAATATTGGACAGCCAATTATTTCTCCCGACTGATTAAAAAAATTTTTACTTGCAACAAATACAGGATCCTTAATTTTTTCCACTTTTAAAACAGCCCCCTGCTGTATCTCCATTTTCTACCACACCTCTCTTCCTTCCGGCTTATCCCATTCATATTCTCCATCAAGATTTAACTTACCACCAAACTTTTCAGCTCTTTCTTCTAATTTTTGATGCCTGAAGGTCTTAACAAGCATAATCATACCATCCGATACTTTTACTTCCAGCATATCATTTATTTCTACATTGGCCTCTTGTAAAATATCTTTTGGAAGTCTGATTCCCTGACTATTTCCCCATGCTTTTACCTGTGTTTGCATAAAATTCACCTCCATATAATGTATATACTTAGTATATACATTATTCTGAAAATAATCAAATAATTTTCTCTCCTAATCACACTCTTCCTCAAAATATGTTATAATTCATAAGCATCAGTCTTTTACAAAATCACAATTACCAAAAGGGGATTTACTTACTATGAATAAAAAAGAAGTTACTGAAATCAAAAAACAGTTCACCCCATCCAACTGTGCGATTACCCGCATCTGCGGATGCTATGTAGATGGTGAAAAAGAGAAAAAAACGGAGATGAAAGATGCTTTCCTTTCTCTTCCGGAAGAGGAAATGTTCAAGTATTTTGACATTTTCAGAAAGTCCTTGTCCGGTACGATCGGAAAAAATCTTCTGAATATGGAATTTCCTCTGGAGACCGAATCGGAAGGTGGTACACAGGAATTTCTTCTCAAATTAAGAAACAGCCGGCTTACTGACGACGCTCTTCTGGAAGAATTCTATAATCGTGTCATCGATTCCTATGATTATGCAGAGAACTATCTGATCCTGCTGGTCCATGCAGCCTACGATATTCCGGGAAAATCAACGGACGGAAGTGAAATGTTCGATGCATCCGATGAAGTCTATGATTACATCATGTGTACCTTCTGTCCGGTCAAGCTTTCCAAGCCAGGACTCAGTTATCATGCAGAAGAGAACAGCTTCCATGAGCGTATCCGTGACTGGATCGTAGAGATGCCGGATGCCGGTTTCCTCTTCCCTGCTTTTAACGACCGCAGCACCGATATTCACAATCTGCTTTATTATTCAAAAAATGCAGAGAATCTCGGAAACGGTCTGACCGATCTGCTTCTTGGATGTGTTCCGCCACTCACCGCCGGAGATCAGAAAGAAACTTTCCGTACACTGATCGAAGAAACGCTCGGAGATGACTGCGACTACGATACGGTCAAAAATATCCACGAAAACTTGAATGAAATGATTGAACAGAATTCTGAAAATCCGGAACCACTTGCCCTTGACAAAGCAGAAGTTAAATACCTCCTTGCCAAAAGCGGTGTCGAAGAAGAAAAGTTGGAAACATTCGATGAGCAGTACGATTCCGCTGCCGGAGAGCACAGTACACTCCTTGCCTCCAATATTGCAAACCTCAAAAAATTCGAGATCAAAACTCCGGACATCACCATTCAGGTAAACCCAGAATGCGCAGATCTTGTAGAAACACGTATTATCGATGGTCAGAAATGCCTGGTCATTGTCGTTGACGACCGCGTTGAGATCAACGGAATCAGTGCAAAGACTGCCGTATCCGGAGGACTTCCAAAGTCTTCTACCCCTGATGCGTCTGATGAATCCAAAAGCGATACATCCGAAAATGAAATGGATGTTCCATTCTAAATGCCTTACATATTATTACAAAAGACATTTTTATTGATTATCTTTCGTAATATTTCCTTATTTCTTTTCAATTTTACAATGTATACGAAAAATGCAGGTAATCCTCTCGACTACCTGCATTATTCTATACGCATTTTTTCATTCTCATTTACTACAATTCCCGTTTTTCATCTTTTCCTAAATCACAGTTCCTCCACCGGTCGTCACAAATCCAACTCTCAGAATTGCTTTCACAAAACTCCACATTCCATTGATTACTGCAGAATTCAGCAGACTGATCGGCACATCCAGAATTCCTGTTCCAAGTAACAGAAGCAGAATCCACATACTATACGGTCGGATCTTCCAGTAAAACTCTGCTACCCTCGGAAAGATCTCAGCAAGAATATTCGATCCGTCAAGAGGCGGAATCGGAATCAGATTGAACACACCAAGTCCAATATTCAGCACTGCTCCATAATAAGTAAGCACATAAAGATAATTCAGAATCAACCCACTCGATCCGTACTTATACAAAAGCCCGTGCAGAATCATACAGACAAACGCAAGCAGGAAATTCATGACTACTCCCGCTGCTGCCACAAGAATCGTATCTCTTTTTTTATTCTTATAATTCCTGGTATTGATCCTTACCGGCTTTGCCCATCCCACATGAAAGACAAGCAGACATAACGTTCCCCACACATCCAGATGCTTAAATGGATTCAAGGTCAGTCTTCCGTCATATTTTGGTGTCATATCCCCGAGTTTATATGACACATATCCATGTGCAAATTCATGCAACGAAACAGCAAATAGTGTGGCAGGGGCAACGTAAATGAGTGTCTGAAAAAACTGATACATCGCCCTGGTCAGTCCTGTATTCTGAAACAGCATAATATCCTCCCGATTTTCTTAGTAACGTCTATTATAGTCCCAAGAGAAAACGGATTCAAGAAAGATTATGTAAATTTTTTCTAAAGATTGTACAGAAAAAGTCATTATCCAATCCATAGATAATGACTTTTTTATACCATTTATTTTGCTTTTTTATTCTGTCTGTCCATGTAGATCTTTCTCCCCATAAAAATCAGTGCCGACAGAGCAAACAGGATCAGCAGTCCTGTCACCAGAAGCTTCGCTCCTCCTGTCAGCATTCCTCCAACATAAGAATATACAATCGTTGCCGGAAGCTGTCCTACACCAGTTGCCACAAAAAAAGATATAAACGACATCGAAGTAAGTCCTGCTGCATAACTTACAATATCAAACGAAATAAACGGAAGCAAACGACAGATCAGAACTGTATTCTTTCCATATTTTTTAAAAAATGTATCTATCTGCTGCATTCCAGCTTTACTCGTAAGCTTTTCTGCCACATCACGTCCAAGTATTCTTGCAATGAAAAAACATACCGCTGCTCCTGCCATCGCACTGCTCCATGACAGAATAGCTCCCTGCCACCATCCAAAAAGATTCGCATTTGCAAATGTAATCAGAAATGCCGGAAGTGGCGCTGCAATCGACTGAAAAATCATAAGCAAAAATGAAATCAATGCCGCATATGCCCCATAAGATGCTACAAAGTCTCTGACCACTGCAAAGTCTCCACTAGCAAACATCTTAAATACCTGATTCATCACATGTTTTACGGACGGAAATACATAATAACTTCCGATTGATACAATAATCAAAACGATCACTACTATTTTCCCCACCCAAATATTTTTCTTTTTTTCCATACTTTTTACTCCTTATTCCTTATTTTCTTCCAGGTCATCTTTCAGGTAACGTTTTTTCAGGATTATCCCGATTATCGTGACTACAACTGCCAGCACTACTGCTATTCCAATATAAAGCAACCTATTTTCCTTATCCGCAAGGCCTGCTGTACCAACCGTATACATCGCTGTACCAGGTAGCATAAATATCAACGAACCAATTGCATACGTACTAAAACGGATATCTGTAATACCATACGCAAAATTCTGCAGATTAAATGGAAATACCGGAACCAGACGTGTAATCATAAGAACAAATAATTCATTACAGCCAGTATCGTCAAACAACCATTTTTTCAAGATACGGTTTTTTGCAACCACTGGTCCAATACTGTCTTTCAAGAAAAAACGTCCTGCAATAAATGCAAGAACCGCCCCGATCGTTGTTGCCAGAGAACAACAAATCGTACCGATTACTGGTCCAAAGAGAAGTCCTGCCAGTATCGCAAACGTCACTCCCGGAAGCGCAAGCACCACACACCCAACAACTGTCAATACCATATACAATAGAATTGCCAGAGGAAGATTATTCTGCACTATCCGCTTCATAAATTCAAGATTTTCTGCAGTACTTATGTAAGAAGACCAGTCAAAAATATGATTCAGGATCACAATCAAAAGGATGATTCCCCCAAATATCCATAGCTTCTTGTTTTTCATCTCTTTTTCCTTTTCCCCTTTTTGAATTTTGCTATCTAATGTTATCACATTTTCCCTTCTATCTCAAATACATTTATACTATAATTGTATATCCTTATCGTGTTTTTCTATAGCAAAAAGCAGCCCTTGATGGACTGCTCTTTACGCTTTCTGAATAACTCAGATTATTTACCTTCTTTTTCGTATTCTGTAATTCTTGCCACCTTTGGCATAGAACGGGATTCCGGATCGAAAGTTACGCTTAAGTACTCTTTTACGAGGCATTTTGCGAGCTCAATTCCTGTAACCTGTGCACCAAGTGTGATAATGTTGGCATTGTTACTGAGCTGTGCTCTCTGAGCCTGATATACATTGTTAACCAGTGCTGCATAAGCTCCCGGAACTTTGTTGGCAGCAATGCTTACCCCGATACCTGTTCCGCAGATCAGGATTCCTCTTGCAATTTTCATTTTTTCTTTTTTATTTTCGATTATTCTTGTGTTTTGTTTTCGTTTTCTTTCGTTTTCGCTGGTTTTCTCTTTATCTGCAACTGCAGGTTCACCCCAAACGGATTGACTGCAACGCCAAATGCTTCCGGTGAAAGAATTTCCGGAATCTTACTTCCTTCTACAACAGCGGTTTTCAATGTCACACCCTTGTTCAGGTTCTGGAATTTCTTAACTTCCTGCACATCCGTAAAGATTGGCTGATACACTTTCCCATCTTTCTGTTTCAGAATCGGAATTCCTTTGTCCTCCTGAACAGTCACAATATAACGCCCCTCCTGATAATGGGCAAGCATTTCTTCGTTCAGTTCTTTTAACTCATCCGTCATCTCCGGTTTATCCGGCTTTCTCATCTGTTGCATAAAATACGCTGCAGTCAGCACCAGTTCCGGATTCTCTACACGTATTTTTCCTTCTGGCAGTTCTTCATCCTTCGGTCTCGTGATCAATTCGTCAAGCTGCACAGTAATCTGTCCGTCCAACCCTTTGTCCACCAGAATACAGTTGACTCCCATCGGAAACAGCCCGGTAAAAAATGACAGGCGGGAATTTTCATCCACCTTGACAAGCTGCATTGGATTTCCCTCCTTCTGAAGTTTCATAGCCTCTTCTTTCGCTTCCGCTTCTGTGTAGTAAAGAAGGATCTCATCATCAAATGTCTCCGGATCGCAGACCACATATGGCATTCTTGTACAGGATGACATCAGTACATAAATTGCCTCTGTAGTACGCAGTTTATTTAAAGTTTCGATTTTCTGATTTGTATTACTCATTCTAGTATATCCCTTTCCTATTTCTCCATATAACAAGAATTATACCCGTCTGTCCGAAAGAAGTCAATTTATACTCCCTTATTCCACTTGATTATCTTCGTATTTTCCTATATCATATGTGTTTAGTGGCTGTTTTTACAATATTTTTACTCTTTTATCAGAACAGAAAGGAATGAGAAAATGAATCAGGAAAATACATCTGCACCTGCAGAAAACAAAATGGGTACCATGCCCATCGGAAAACTATTATTTAATATGTCTCTGCCTATGATGATTTCTATGCTGGTACAGGCTTTGTACAACATCGTAGACAGTATTTTTGTCGCTAAATTATCGGAAAATGCACTGACCGCCGTTTCACTTGCCTTTCCACTCCAGACACTGCTTATTGCAGTTGGAACCGGAACCGGTGTCGGCATGAATGCACTCCTTTCCAAATCACTTGGAGAGAAAAATTTCAAAAAAGCAAATGCAACTGCAAGCAACGCTGCCGTTTTATATTTTTTCAGCTATCTCGTATTTTTCATTCTTGGCTTTACGATCGTCCGTCCTTTTTACGCAAGTCAGATTGGAAATGCTGACCAGGAGATCATGAAACTCGGAATTGAGTACTTAAGCACCGTCATGATTTTTTCTTTCGGGCTGCTTGCACAGGTCTTCTTTGAACGTCTTCTTACTTCAACCGGAAGAACCATCTTCAGTATGACTTCCCAGCTGACAGGGGCAATCACTAACATCATTCTTGATCCAATCCTGATCTTCGGACTTCTCGGAGCTCCGAAAATGGGTGTGACCGGAGCTGCTGTTGCAACCGTGATCGGACAATGCGTTGCCGCACTTGTCGCCGGATTTTGTAACCACCGGTACAATCATGATGTGAAACTGAAGTTTCATGGATTCAGACTCGATTTCCATATTATCGGCACCATTTATGCAGTTGGAATTCCAACGATTATTATGCAGTCCATCGGATCGGTTATGACTTACTGCATGAACCGCATCCTGATCGAGTTTTCATCAACCGCAACTGCTGTATTCGGCGTTTACTTTAAGCTACAGAGTTTCTTCTTCATGCCGGTATTCGGTCTCAACAATGGGATTACTCCGATCATTGCCTACAATTATGGTGCCGGTCAGAGAAAACGTATGCTCAAGACGATCAAGCTCAGTATGCTGGTTGCCTTCTGCCTCACCTTCATCGGATTCCTCTGCTTTGAAGGAATCCCACAGATACTTTTGGGTATGTTCAATGCATCGAACGAGCTGCTCACCATCGGAGTTCCTGCCCTGCGGATCATCGGAATCCACTATCTGATCGCATGGTTCTGTATTGTATCAGGAACAGTATTTCAGGCTCTTGGAAAAGCATTTTTCAGTATGATCGTCTCCATTATGCGTCAGTTATTTGTACTGATCCCTGCCGCATATATCCTTGCAAAGCTTGGCGGTCTTCATGTAGTGTGGTGGTCATTCCCGATTGCGGAGGTCATTTCACTTATGGTATCCTCCTTCTTCCTGGTACGGATCAACCGGACGATCATTTCCAGGGTTCCAGAGGGAAAGTTTTAGTAGAACTGTGCTCGGATAGTTCCTCTGATAGCGAAAAAGAAGATTTTCACGTGTCGATTCAGATCCTCGAAAATCTTCTTTCTATTTTAACTTTATCTTACATAAATTCCTGTATGGATTCGTCCTCGCAAGCCCAATCTCAACCGCTTCACCTGTAAACGGTGCAAACTGGTTCTGCATCACAACAAATGCCTCCCGCATTTCCGCCTGATTCAGTCTTTTTCCCAATGTTGTATGCGGGAACCAGGAAAACGGCTGGTATCTGATCTGGATCCGTACCTCCTCCAGATATCTAATCTTTGAGAAAACAGACTCTGACAGCTTTTGCAGATATGCATTTAAAACCGGTGACAAATAAATTGTATGTGGCAGAAACATCCCTACCGAGCACCAGAAAATCTGTCCTTTTTCAAATTCCTGTTCCATTGCCGTAAAGCCGGCGATTGCTTTCTCTTCTTCTGCCATATCAAATGCCGACAAGGTAATATGTGGCGGAACCTTTCCGTCAATCATCGCCATATTGCCCGTTCTTTGCGCAATCTGTTCCATATATAACTGGATCTTCTTGTTTGTCCCTTCGTCAAAATAAAGTGATATCAGGTACATACTATCCTTTTAGCCCAGCTGACTGCCGGATCATATCTTCCACTACGATATCGTAAATCTCGCCAATACTATTACAATATTCCAGAATCTTCCATGGCTCGTTTGTATGGAAATGAATTTTGATCAGATCTTCATCTCCTACCGCGATCAGACAGTTTCCTTCAAAATGTTCGGATATATATTCTGCAATCTCATCTTCATCCAGATCTTCATCTCTTCTGTCAATCAAAAGCTGCGTATCATAACGGTATGCAAACTGATCCTCTTCTACGTCTATACTGTGTACATTTTCCATCTGTTTGTTCCTCCTTACTCAAAGTTCAAGAACAGTATAGCATATTTTTATTTGTTATCAAATGTAATATTTCTGACCATATTCCGGTTGATCAGCTGTATTCCCTTTTTCCCTGCATCCACTTTTGGAATCCGTAAAGGATTACCGGAAAATTAACGGACTTATACTTGAATGATTTACTTTGTCGCAAATTTACGGCAGTGCACAATCTCACGAACATAGTTCGTTCGATTGACGGGCATCGGCTACGCCTTGTTCCTTGACCTCACTACATTTGCACAATCCGTTCTTCTATCATTCCATACTATTCATCACTTTTTAAATGTTTGTTTGTAATAATTGGAATAACTTCTTCTGAATCATTTACAAAAACTAAAACTTCATTTACTATCTTAATCTTCCGATAACCACCTTTATGATAATGCAACATCTTATGATGATTCGGACAAACAACTATGAGATTATTAAGCCTATCCAAAGTTCCTTCTTCATCATATTCTTCAGACAGATTTTTTATATGATGTACTTCTACGTATTTTGTTCCATCTTGTTTTTCTATTGGCATTCTTTGCTCATTTGAACATAATTGGCATTCATAATCATATGCTCTTTTTAGTTTATCTATTAACTTATGATTTCGTTCTATCTTATTTTCTGATATTTCTTTTTTTCTGATTTCCTGCTCTTCCAAATCTATAATTTCATCAATTTCCTCTGTTAGTTCTTTTATCGTATTACTTTTTTTAGAACGAACATACCCTAATGACAAAATATACTCATCTATTGACATTTCATTCAACTTTGCTACATTATATATTGTTTGATAAATTTTGTCTTGTGAAGAAAAATATACGATATTGGGTGGCTCTATAATGTATTTACTTAACTCTTTCTTATACTTTATATTCTTATTTTCAGAAACATACTCATCAGCACGCCTTGATTTTTTATATCCATAAAAATCAAGAAATTCATCTAAATGCATTCCATAACGATGTGCATAATTTCGAATCCATTGATTTTCTGGTGATGAACTTAATTGTACAACACCATCAACCATATGTTCCTCAAAAAATTTGATTATTCTAGAATCTCTAATTGAATCCTTTTCTGTTAAACAACTTTCAAATCCAAGAAATTGAGCATATTCTTTTCCTTTCATATTTCTTTTATGAGCCGCTTTTTTAAAAAGCTGTTTAGAATCTCCATTTAGTAAAATACATTCCTTTTTCAAAATGCTATCCCGTTCACTACATTTCAGCACCTCATAGTCCATTTCATTATATATATTCATTTTTTCAACTATTGAAAGAGTTTTTAAATCCTCTGGAACAAATTCATCAAACATACATTTAACACATTTTTCATCAAAATATATTAAACATATTTTTCCATCCCTACTATTTTTAATAAGATACCGTCTTTGCTGTTTCTCATTCCAATAACTGAATTTGTGGTACATTAACATTTTTCTAAAAATTTTATCATCATCTTCTGATAACATTTCCATAAACCAAGATGTATAATGCTTTATCCCATGAATTAACACTTTATTGACATTTGCTTTTGTACTCCATGTCATATCTGCTATTTCTTGATTTGTCATCTGATACTCGTAATATAATTTCTTTATTGCCTCCGAATCTAATTCCGAAGTAGTACCCCGATATTTTTCTGTATTTTCCATTACAATTTATCTCCCTACATAAACATATAACTATCTGAATAGATTTTAACATAATTGACAAGCAAAGTCACATTTCTATAAAAGGATTATAGCAAACAAGGATATGCAAAAATGCATATCCTTGTTTATTTGAAATATTTACTCCATTTTCTTTCAACTTTTACTCCAAATTTACTCCATTTCAAAAATCTGTTACGATATTTTACGGTATTCTATAATACCTTTTCTTTAAAGAAAAATGTCTGTAAACCTTGATTTCAAGCAAACTTTTCAATATTTCCAAGCACTTTATTCTGTTGTGAAAATTTCTTCTCAATTATTTCTGAACAATGTTTATGATCTTCTTCGGAACGTAGATTTCTTTTACGATATTTCCTGTAAGTTTATCTGCGATTGCTTCTTTTCCGGCAGCGATTGCTTCTTCTTTTGTAGCCTCTGCGGAAATCTTGATGACTGCTCTTGTTTTTCCATTGATCTGCACCGGAATTTCGATTTCATCATCTTTCATGGCTTCTGTATCGTATTTTGGCCATCCGGCACGGAATACGCTTTCTTTGTTGCCAAGTTCTTCCCAGATTTCTTCTGCCATATGTGGTGCAAATGGTGCCAGTAATACAGCAAGGGTATCCAGAGTATCTCTGTCTACTCCGCCTTCCTTCTTAGCGATCGCAACCAGTGTATTTGTATGCTCCATGAATGCAGAAATAACGGTATTCAGGCTGAAGCTTTCCAGACGGGTTGTGATATCATAAACCAGTTTATGACGTACTTTGATCATCTCTTTGGTTGGTTTGATATCTTTATCCTTGCTGTCCATAAGCAGGTTCCAGAGTTTCTTAAGGAAACGGTATACACCATCGATTCCTCTGTCATCCCACTCTGCATCCAGTTCCGGTGGTCCTACGAAGAGTTCATACATTCTTAAAGAATCGCATCCATAATCTCTTACAAGATCATCCGGAGACACGACATTTCCTTTTGACTTACTCATCTTGATACCATTCTTACCTGTGATCATTCCCTGGTTGAACAGTTTGATAAACGGCTCATCAAAATCGATCACACCGATATCGCAAAGGAATTTAGTATAGAATCTTGAATACAGAAGGTGAAGTACTGCATGTTCTACACCACCGATATACATATCTACCGGAAGCATTGCATCTGCTTTTTCTCTGGATACAAGTTCTTCGTTGTTGTGATTATCTACATAACGCAGGAAATACCATGAAGATCCAGCCCACTGCGGCATGGTATTTGTCTCACGTTTTGCCGGCTTTCCACAAACAGGACAGGTTGTATTTACCCATTCATCGATTCCCGCAAGTGGAGATTCTCCTGTTCCTGTCGGTTCATAAGATTCTACATCCGGCAGTCTCAGCGGAAGCTGATCCTCCGGTACCGGTACAGCGCCACATTCCGGACAATGTACGATCGGAATTGGTTCTCCCCAGTATCTCTGACGAGAGAATACCCAGTCACGCAGCTTGTAGTTTACAGTTGCACGTCCGATTCCTCTTTCTTCGATGATATGTGGAGCTTCTTTCTTAAGGACAGAGCTTTCCATGCCATTCCATTCTCCGGAATTGATCATCGTTCCGGAAGCCTCTGTATAAGCTTCTGTCATATTTTCGATTTCTTTACCATCTTTTGCAATAACCTGGATGATCGGGATGTTGAACTTGGTTGCAAATTCAAAGTCACGGTCGTCATGAGCCGGTACACACATGATGGCTCCTGTACCATAATCAGCCAGTACATAATCAGAAAGCCAGATCGGTACCTTTGCTCCGTTCAGAGGGTTGATCGCGTAAGTTCCTGTAAATACACCTGTTTTTTCTTTGTCCTGCAGACGGTCTACATTAGACTTCATAGAAGAATCGAAGATATATTTTTCTACTTCTTCTTTGTGTTCCGGTGTTGCAAGCTCTGCTGCAAGCTTATGTTCCGGTGCAAGTACCATGAAGGTTGCTCCATGAAGCGTATCTGGTCTTGTTGTGTATACAGTGATCTTATCTTCTCTTCCTTCAACCGGGAAATCTACTTCTGCACCGTAAGATTTACCGATCCAGTCTGTCTGCATCTTTTTAACTTTTTCCGGCCAGTCAAGCTTATCCAGGTCATTTAACAGACGGTCTGCATATTTTGTGATACGCAGCATCCACTGACGAAGGTTCTTCTTTGTAACTTCAGCGCCGCAGCGTTCGCATTTTCCGCCTACAACCTCTTCGTTTGCAAGACCTGTCTTACAAGACGGGCACCAGTTGATCGGGAATTCTTTTTCGTATGCAAGTCCTTCTTTGAACATCTTTACAAAGATCCACTGTGTCCATTTGTAGAAATCAGGATCTGTTGTATTGACTTCCATATCCCAGTCATAAAGCGCTGAGATCTCATTGATCTGACGTTTGATATTCGCGATGTTTGCTGCTGTCGATTTTGCAGGATGGGTTCCCATCTTGATCGCATAGTTTTCAGCCGGAAGGCCGAATGCATCCCATCCCATCGGATGAATGATGTAATATCCCTGAAGCAGTTTGTAACGGCTCCACACATCGGAGATAACATAGCCTCTCCAGTGTCCTACATGAAGACCGTTTCCTGACGGATACGGGAACATGTCCAGACAATAATATTTCTTTTTCGGGTTGCCGTTTTCATCCACTTTCGGATTAACCGGATTTTCAGCCCATTTTTCTTTCCATTTCTTTTCGATTGCCTTATGATTGTAAGGTACTGCCATTTTTCTTTCCTCCTGGTATTGTTTCAGTATGAAAAAAAGTGTCTTAACCTTTTATTTAACAGGAAATTCCATCAGGATTTCCTGTTAAATAAAAATCTTTCGCCTCTTTTGATAAATTCAAAGAGACGAAAGATTAAATTCCGTGGTACCACTCTTCTTCGCCGCATCCCGGTAACATAACTTACGGTGCAGCGCACTTGTGATTCTATAACGGGAATTCCCGCTTCTGCCTATCTGAAAACCGTTCAGCAGAAGAACTCAAAGGCGAGTTCAAAGATTTGATCTGCTGCCTTGCACCGCCCGGCAGTTCTCTGTACAGACTCTAATCTTTTACTGATCCTTGTCCTTGTTTTTTTCATATACCTTGTTATTATAAAAATAAATACAAGTTCCGTCAAGAGATTCTTGATTGTTTTCTACGAATTCTTGATTATTTTTACCATTTAAAATTGATTTCCGTTATCTCTCAGCCATTTTCTATATTTTTTATAGTCCGGCATCCACGTCGCCACGACCTTCCAGAATGCAGCGGAATGATTCATTTCTCTACGATGTGCCAGCTCATGCACCACAACATAATCCAGAACTCCCGGCGGCATCAGCACCAGCTTCCAGTTGTAATTGAGATTCCCCACGCTGCTGCAGCTTCCCCACCTGGTCTTCTGCTCCCGGATGGAAATACGTCCATAGGTCACACCCATTTTCCGGGCATAGTATCCGGTCCTTGCACCTAATACTTCTCTTGCCAGATTCCGGTAATATTTCTTTTCTGCTTCCGGCATCTCTCTCTTTTCCTGCCGCTTCATTGCATTTTCCTTCTGAAGCTTTACCTTCTGTCGGATCCAGTTCTCTTTTTCCAGAAGGAACCGGTCAATCCGCTTTTTCTCACAGGAATAGGGTGCACGGACCGTCACCTTTCCTTCCCGGTCAACTTCGATTCCAATACTGCGCCTATCTGACCGGATCAGATGATATTCTATATCCACGACCGGATCACCTCCAGAAAGCGCTCTCCATATTTTTCAAACTTGAACTCTCCCACACCGGAAACTTTCAGCATAGCATTCTTATTTGTCGGTTTTTCGATACACATCTGCACAAGAGTCTTATCGGAAAATACAATATAAGGCGGAACTTTTTCTTCTCTTGCTATCTCTGCCCGCAGAACGCGCAGGATTTCAAAAGACTCTTCCTGCTCTTTATTCAGAACCAGTCCGGCCGTTTTCTTCACTTTTTTCTTCGGTGTTGTCTTCGCCTCTTTCTCCGGTTCTTTTGCCATCTTCATTGTAAATGTCTCCTGCCCTGCAATCAGTGCTTCCGACTTTTCAGTCAGCTTCACAATCATATAAGAATCCGGCGTGGTCTTCAGATATCCTTCTGCCAGAAGCTGGTTGAATATCTGCCTGAGCTTCCACGATGGCGTCTTAGAAAGTACCCCGTAAGCCGGACTGACACCCATGCCATACTGCCGGATCTTCGCATTATTTGCTCCATGCACCGTATCCAGAATCACATTAATTCCATAACGCTGATGACTTTCTTTTACACACATGGCAAGTATCCTTGCCTCTGCCGTCATATCCACGGT
The DNA here is from genome assembly GCF_027662015.1 of Coprococcus sp. AM100_B19A. NCBI lineage: Bacteria > Bacillati > Bacillota > Clostridia > Lachnospirales > Lachnospiraceae > Coprococcus > Coprococcus sp. AM100_B19A. The sequence continues at coordinate 264,526 of NZ_JAQDKN010000003.1, read as the reverse complement.
ATCAAACTGCGTCTTACAGTTTGAACAGTTCCCACAGTAATTGCTTCCGTATTCCCCAAAATACCGCAGAATATAATCACGCAGACATTCCTTTGTAAAACAATAATAAGTCATCTTTTTCAAGCGCTCCTGATCCCGCTCCATCACGATCCGGCGCGTCAGTTCATCCAGTTCCTGATTGTCGCGGTTGTTCTCAATGAACATCTGGTTTGTGATCACATCCTGTCCACTATATAAAAGCAGGCACTCCCCCGGCTCACCGTCTCGGGCGCAGCGTCCCACTTCCTGATAATAGGACTCCAAATTCTTCGGCATATTGTAATGTACGACAAATCGGACATTGGATTTATCAATTCCCATCCCGAATGCATTCGTCGCCACCATGATCTGCTTCCGGTCATAAATGAAATCATCCTGATTATCACGCCGCTCCCGGTCTGTCAGTCCCGCATGATACCTGGTCACGGAAAACCCATCCATTTCCAGGAGTGCGCAATTTTCCTCCACCTGCTTTCTGGTCAGGCAGTAGACAATCCCGCATTGATCCGGATGCTCCTCAATAAATGCTTTGAGTGCGGCATATTTGTTCTTTGGGAACTGTACCGCAAGGAACAGATTCGGTCTGTCGTAACCTGTCATTACTACTTCCGGATCCTCCAGCATCAGGATATCGATCATATCCTCTCTTACTTCTTTCGTCGCTGTTGCAGTAAATGCACTCACAACCGGCCGCTTTGGAAGATACTCTACAAACTCTGTGATCTTTAAATAACTTGGTCGGAAATCCTGTCCCCACTGGGAAACACAGTGCGCTTCATCGACTGCGATCATAGAAATATCCACGCTCATAGCAAAATCCATAAACTCTGCAGTTTCCAGCCGCTCCGGTGCCACATAGATAATCTTATATCTTCCTTCTTTTGCAAAAGCAAGTGCCTTCCGGTACTGCCCCATAGTCAGGGAACTGTTCAGATAGGCTGCATGAACCCCTGCCTGATTGAGGGATGCCACCTGATCCTTCATAAGAGAAATAAGGGGAGATATCACAAGTGTAATACCTCCCATCATCAGCGCCGGAATCTGAAAACAGATGGACTTTCCGGCTCCCGTTGGCAGTATGCCGAGTACATCCCGACCGGACAGGATCGCATCGATCAGTTTCTCCTGTCCCGGTCGGAATCCGTCATAGCCAAAAAATTGCTTTAATACTTGAAATTTATCCAAGATATACTACCTCTTCTTCCGGTTTTTCTGCGGATTCCATCTCCAGCATATAAAGAACCGGCTGCTTTGGAACCATCGGACGGTACGCTTCGTACTCGAACTTGACGGTTACTTTTTTCCAGCTTCTCTGTGTAATCTGCGCTGCCCTTCCAAGATTACATGGATATCCATAGAAACGGATATCATCTGCGCAGCAGGTCATGATCTGTCTTCCCGGAATCAGCATATTTGCCGGCATTCCCTTCGGACGGAAAAGCTGTGCAAGGAAGGTGATCTTCTTGTGCTCGTAGCGCTCCGGATGCTCATATGCATCCACATACCAGGTACCAAAGTCCACATCATCAATGAAGATATGGTCTGCTTTCAGATCATATGGCAGATCCTCTTCTGTCTGCGGGATAATATTGCCATCCACGCCTTCAAAGATCAGCTGTGCCTGCGGGTTCTGGATCTTAAGGGCACGTCTGAACGCACTTCGGTCTGTATTTTCCCCACAACGGTTGATGATGATCAACTCAGATTCTGTAAGCTGGTTCATCAGCATATTCCGCATATTCTTCAGGTACATGTCCAGCGTCTCACCGCTAACCGTTGAGTACACACCCTGAATCTCCCAGTTGCGTGGAAAATCTTCATCCAGGATTTCCTGCAGATCCCAGGTTCCATTGTACTCAATGATCACCTGAACCGGATGATAGATCTTCTCACAGTTTTCAAAGAAAGTTTTATTTAACTTTTCTCTTTCTTCTATATTGAAGAGGAACAGTCCGTTCTCATCCAGATATTTTTCCGAGTACTCTTCCTCTCCCTCTTCACACTGCAAAAGCAATGTCGGACCTTCTTCGATCCATTCCTGCTTCATCAGTGTGTCCTTGATAAATGTTGTTTTTCCACTGTCCAGAAATCCTGTACAGATATATACCGGTGTTGTCATCGCCGCTTGCTCCTCCTAGATATGGAATAACTTAATCAGATCCTCTTCTTTGAGATCTGTTCCGATCACGCATACACGTCCTGTGTAATCAGCCTGTCCCTCACGGACTTCATATTCTTCCGGAACCATATCAAACTGCTTCCAGGAACCGTCTGCCATCTGGATAATTCCTTTGGAACGAAGTACGGTTCCGTAAGCATCTGTCTCAGATAATGCTTTCAGCAGGTAATCCAGTTCTTCTTCTGTATACTTATGAGCAGTCTCCTTGCCCCAGCTCGTAAATACTTCATCTGCATGATGATGTCCTTCGTGTCCGTGGTGATGGTCATGGCATCCGCAGGTGCAGTTCTCATCATGTTCATGATGATGCTCATGCTCTTCATGGTCGTGATCATGATGGTGTTCATGGTCATGATCGTGGCATCCGCAGGTGCAGTTCTCATCATGTTCGTGATGATGCTCATGCTCTTCGTGATCGTGATGATGGTCGTGATCATGATCATGACCGCAGCCACATTCGTCATCATGATGATGGTGATGTTCGTGGTCGTCATGCTCATGTGCATGTTCTTCCAAGATACCTTCGATCTCAGCGCCATGCTGCAGGGCATGCAAAACGGCATCTTTTCCAAGTTCTTCCCAAGGTGTGGAAATAATGGTTGCCTCTGCATTTTTCTCACGCAGCATATGCACGCACTCTTCTACCTTTTCATCTGTCATCATCTGGGTACGGCTGATAACGATCGTAGATGCATGCTCTACCTGGTTATTGAAGAATTCTCCGAAGTTCTTGAGATAGATCTTTGCTTTCTTACCGTCAACAACTGTGATTCTTCCGTCAATCTCAATATCTGCCTCATCTTTGACACCCTCGATTGCTTTTACAACATCAGAAAGCTTTCCAACTCCTGAAGGTTCGATGATGACACGATCCGGTGTATAATCTGCAAGTACTTTCTGAAGTGCTTTGCTAAAATCCCCCACCAGTGTACAGCAGATACATCCTGAGTTCATCTCTGTGATCTCAACGCCGGCATCTTTTAAGAATCCGCCATCAATACCTATCTCCCCAAATTCGTTCTCGATCAGGACCAGTCTTTCTCCCGGAAATACATCCTCGATCAGTTTCTTGATGAATGTTGTCTTTCCTGCTCCCAGGAAACCAGAAATAATATCAACTTTCGTCATTTTTCGTTCCTCTTTTCTTATTATTATAATTTCATAAATTAGCCTTTTCTAACTGCAAATTGTTTCCGAGCTATATCGTATCACATTTCTTTAAAAGATGCAAATAAATAGCTTGTTAATGCATTGTGATTAGTGTATAATAGTTTTATAAAATCTCGTACTTTTTTAGTACAAATTCATAAACAAAGGAGACTTGATAATATGGTTAATTTATTGACAGGCCCAAAAGGAAGCGGAAAAACCCAGCAAATGATCGAACGTGCTAACGAAGCTGTAAAGACATGTGAAGGAAACGTATTCTTCATCAAGAAGAGCCACAGAGATACATACAGCTTATCTTTCAACATCAGAGCGATCTGCATGGATGACTATGATGTAATCACCAATACCGATGAATATCTTGGATTTATTTACGGTATGTTAAGCGCAGACCATGATATCAAAGCAATCTTTATCGACGGTATTTTAAAACACGCCGACATCACACTTGAGAACATTCCTTCTTTCATCGAAACACTGAAAAAGATCTCCAAAGAAAATGATGTAGATTTTTATGTCAGCATCAGTGCAACGAATGAACAGCTTGGTAATGTAGATTTTGAAAATTGTACACTCCTTAACTAAGATAGACATTATCCAAAAGGAGGGATGAAGATTTTCTGTAAATCTTCATCCCTCCTTTTATGGTTTTCCAAATGTGACAGAGTACATTCTTTTTATGCTATGATACCAGGGTCAAAAGGTCAGAAAGCCGATGCAAGCTTGCTTGCAAGAGGATTTTTGCACTCTCGCAATCTGGTATCAAAGGGGCAAAATACCTTTTGACTCCAACATCATGCTATTTCAAAGACAAAACCGTATTTGCCTTATCCCCTTTTGCATACTCCAGTTTTACATCATCTCCAACATTGTACTTGATGATCTCAATAAAATCGACTACCGATACATCAAAAATCTCATCTGATCCTTCCAGCATAATGTAGTAATGAGAATCTCCATCTATAACGCCCTGGGCGATTTTCGTGATCTTTCCTTCGATCGTGCCGGTATCCATCTTCACTTCTTCTTTTTCCTTGATTCCATTGGTAAGAAGCAGATTATTGTAGGATTCTTCACATACACTTACCGTATCCCCGATCGCAACAACCTGGTACTTCTGGACATTGACCATTGCATACTTTTTCACAAGTCCTGCATCATCCTTAAGTGCCATAAAGTAAGTCGGCTCCCCGGAAATGTTAAGCAACAGCGGGAAAGTCGCCCGATACTTCAGGTTCTGTACCTGTCCTTCTGCCGATGCCATCGCAGAATCTTCGATCGCACCTGCCACCGGATAATACTTTGTCTCCATAGTTCTCTGGTTCATCAGAACAAATCCCACATTGGACTGGTCACTGTTTACAGAAGTTACTCCCGTGTACACCCATACATCATCATCAATCGCCAGATAATTATATCCGTTTGTTGTCTTCAGACAATCTTTCTGGCTGAGTACACTGTTAAAATACCCATGTTTTAACGTGCCATAATAATCATAAAGCTGTACCAGAAGATCTGCCGAATAGGCTCGGTCGATCCATTCCGGGACTTCATCGATCCTGTAGTCCTGCATTTCGCCGGTGATCGCATTGCAGAGCACCACATGTCCTACCGTTTCTCCTCCGAAAAGACCGATATTATACTTTTTGACCGGTGCTACCCAGTATGGAACACCATTATCATCAATTTCAAAACTAAGGTCTCCGTAAATATAAGTCGGATGCGCAAAACGAAGATGACGGTAAATATTTCTTCCAAAATGCTCGCTGGTCGAATACTTCATTCCCTGCTCCAGCTTTACCATCTCCGTTGTCTGACTTGCCATATCGATCCGGATATATGCAGGAAGTCCATCTTTCCGATTGGTAAACCATTTGATCAGATTCGCATATTTCAAAGGTGACACACGGACCGGACGATCCTTGTAGTTGATCTGACTGTAGATATCGTCCACCTCAAACTGGGATACCATATCTGACATGCTTCCCATCTTCCGGTCTCCTAAAAGCTGCGCAGACTCCTTATCCAGAAGCGGGATCTGGTCAAAGGAAAGCTCCTCGATATCTTTCGTGAATTCGCCCTCTTCTACCTTCAGAAGCTGTTGATATTTCTTCGCATTCACAATCGGTGAAGAAAGAATGGTTCCGGCCAGATAAATCACTAACAAAAGAATAAAAAGACGGACACACCATTTGAAACCTTTGGATTCTTTCATCTCCTTCAGATCAATCGCTCCGTATCGCAAGCCTTTTTTTCCTGCAAACACAAGACCGACCGCAAGCACCAGAACAAGCACAAAATACCACACTCCGGAAGAATGGATATTAAAAGCCGGCAGTGATACATAATACCAGATTCCTGCTGCCACTAAAAGCAGCAGAAAACTAATCGCTATATTTTTCTTTTTCATAAATTCTCCTTTTCATCGTTTTGCCTTACCGAAGCTGTCTTAGAATTTTCTACTCCAAAGTGACGGCGAGAACAGCATCAAGAACGGGAAGATCTCCAGTCGTCCGATCAGCATATCCACGCAGAACACAATCTTCGAGAAGTCTGAGAACTTCGCAAAATTTTCCACCGGTCCTACCAGATTCAGTCCCGGTCCTACATTATTAAGTGTAGTAAGCACTCCGGTAAATGAAGTAGTAAAATCAAAGTTATTGATCGAGATCAGAAGCACGGATACGATCAGGATTAGTATATACGCAATAAAGTATACATATACCCCCCGCATCGTCTCTTCTTTCATTTTTTTCCCATTTACTTTTACGATATTGACTGCTTTCGGATGGATCATAGTTTTCAGCTCCCGGCGGATGCTTTTTACCAGGATCAGAAGTCTTGATACTTTGATACCACCGCCTGTTGAACCGGCAGAAGCACCGATTACCATCACAAGAAGCAGAACACATTTGGAAAGCTCCGGCCACTTGTTGAAATCTGCCGTCACAAATCCAGTTGTCGTGATCACGGATGCCACCTGGAACGCCGCATAGCGGAATGCCTTTAAAAGAGAATGATAACCTCCGGCGATATTGCAGGTGATCACAACGGTTGCTCCTGCAATGATTCCCAGGTAAGCACGCAGCTCCTCATTCTTAAATACACTCTTAAATTCTTTCAAAAGCAGAAAGAAATACAGGTTAAAATTGATACCAAACAGGATCATAAATACGGTGATCACACCATCAATGTAGGCACTGTTGAAGTGTGCCACACTTGCATTGTAGCCGGAAAATCCTCCGGTACCGGCAGTACTGAATGCATGTGTCACTGCGTCAAACAGGTTCATCCCTCCTGCCAGAAGAAAAACTACCTCAATTGCAGTCAGTGCAAAATACATTCCATACAGGATCCTTGCGGTTCCTCTTGCCTTTGGAACCAGTTTATCTGCCTCTGGCCCCGGAACTTCCGCACGCATCAGATGCATGGAATTCTTCTCATCCAGAGAGGTAAGTACCATAACAAATACCAGCACTCCCATTCCACCAACCCAATGTGTCAGGGAACGCCAGAAAAGAATTCCTTTCGGAAGTCCTTCAATCTCAGTCAGGATCGTAGAACCTGTCGTCGTAAATCCGGATACTGTTTCAAAAAAAGCATCCACATAGCTTGGAATACTTTTGCTGAGTACAAATGGAAGTGCACCTGCAAGTGACCAGAAAATCCAGGCCGTTGCAACAATGATCAGACCTTCTTTGGCATAAATCGTCATGTTCTCCGGGCATTTTCTGCCAAACAGCAGATAAATTGCCGTCAGGATCGCAGCTGTAATCAGAAAATAAACCGATGTGTGCTCGCCATAAATAATTCCAACCATCATCGGAAGCAGCATCAGCAGTCCCTCTACTCCCATCATCTTACTGATGATATAGCGTATCATTTTCACATTCATTTCTTTTCACCCCTATTGCTCAGCCAGAATATCTGTGATATCCTTAACTTTCTTCTGGGTCGTAACGATTACAACACTGTCGCCCACCTGAATGGATTCATCCCCGTCCGGAATAATAATCTGCCGTTTTCTTCCGATACATGCGATCAGATTGTTCGGCTTCAGTTCCAGATCCTTAAACGGGATATCTGTATATTCTGTTTTTTCTTTGATAATAAATTCCAGTGCTTCTACTCTTCCGCCAACCAGCTGATACATAGATTCAACATTGACATTCTTGAGAGAATTCTGGCGTGCACGCACATAACTCATGATCGCATCTGCTGTTGCAGTCTTTGCTGATACAATCAGATCGATCCCAAGTTCCTCGACAAGCTGGGCACGTCCGTCTTCGTTGACCTTTGCCACGATCTTGTCCACACCTTTTGTCTTTGCAAAAAGTGCAAGGATAATATTCTCCTCATCCATACCGGTCAGGCTGACCAGGGCATCTGCCTGTTCAATTCCTTCTTCGATCAGAAGGTCATGGTCTGCGGCATTCCCACAGATGATCGTCGCTTTCGGAAGCTGGTCGCAGAGATCTTCGCATTTCTTCCAGTCCTGCTCAATGATCTTAACCTGCATACCAAGTCCTAAAAGCTGTTTTGCCAGATAATATCCGACTTTTCCCCCACCACAAACCAGAATATTCTTCGGCTCTTTCCGCTTTCCGATCAGATGGAAAAATTCTTCAATATATTTGTGGGATGCAACAATATGAAGCCGGTCTCCATCATGGATGACAAAATCACCATTCGGGATGATCACTTCCGTTCCACGTCTTACAGCACATACCAGAACTTTGATCTGGAACTTGCGGTAAAGCTCAGCAAGCGATACTCCGCCCAAATGGCTTCTTTCTTTGACAATGAATTCTACCATTTCGACTTTTCCCTTCATAAAAGTCTCTACCTTTGCAGTATCCGGAAGAAGGATCGATCTGGAAATCTCAAATGCAGCCGCAAGTTCCGGGTTGACAGCCATACTCAGTCTTAAGTCCTCTTTCAAAAGATCGATCTGCTGATAATAGATCGGATTCCTTACACGGGCGATCGTGTGCTTTGCCCCAAGTCTCTTTGCGAGTAGGCAGCTCAGCATATTCAGTTCGTCTGTCGATGCACATGCCACAACAAGATCAGCGCCCGGCACTCCTGCTTCTTTCTGCACTTTCGCATCTGCACCATCTCCGGTAATGCAGAGAATATCAAGCTGATTAAGTGCTTCTTTTAATTTTCCCTCATTTTGGTCAATCAAAACCACATCGTAATTTTCTTCGGATAACTGTATGGTCAGTTTATGACCAACCTTCCCGTCCCCAATAATTACAATTTTCATTTTTCTTTTCCTCTACTTTTTCTCTTAATACTAAACCTTTAATACTAAAATTGTATAAAATACCAATGGGACAGCCGAAGCTGCCACCATCATAATATGTATACCACTTTTAGTACGAAAGTACAATAGAAAAAACCGGGATTTCCTCCCGGCTTTTCCTTATTCTTATTCTTCAGCTGCACGCTTTTCAATTTCTTTTTCCTGTACATCTGCCGGAGCCTGTTCATAACGGGCAAATTCATACGAATAGCTTCCTCGTCCACCTGTCATAGAACGAAGTGTTGTGCAATATCCAAACATGCCTGTCATCGGTACATCCGCTTCAATTACCTGATATCCGCCTGACTGTGGATTCATTCCAAGAACACGGCCACGTCTCTTGTTCAGATCTCCCATAACGTCTCCGGTATAATCATCCGGAACGGTTACTTTCACAGATGCGATTGGCTCAAGAAGAACCGGTCCTGCTTCCATAAATCCTTTCTTAAATGCCTGGATCGTCGCAGTCTTAAATGCCATTTCAGAAGAATCTACCGGATGGTAAGATCCATCATACAGGGTTGCTTTCACGCCAACTACCGGATATCCGGCGAGAGGTCCTTTTAATACAGATTCCTGCAATCCTTTTTCAACCGCCGGGAAGTAGTTCTTCGGAACAGCACCTCCGACTACTTCTTCCTGGAATACATACGGTGTATCCAGATCTCCGGATGGTTCAAAACGCATCTTAACATGTCCATACTGTCCATGTCCTCCGGACTGTTTCTTATACTTGGTATCTACATCCGAGTTCTTGCGGATCGTCTCACGGAACGCAACTTTTGGTGTCTCCAGTCTGATTCCGACTTTGTAACGCTCTGCCAGCTTGCTTGCTGTCACTTCCAGATGCTGGTCACCCATTCCATAAATCAGTGACTGGCGGTTCTCACTGTCATTTACCACTTTCAGTGTCACATCCTCTGCCATCATCTTCGCAAGAGCCTGTGATACCTTGTCCTCATCACCTTTGTTATTCACTACATACTTCATATATGTATACGGTTTGGAGTATTCGGTTCTTCCATAAGATACCGGTGTATTTTTTGTTGAAAGGGTATCCCCTGTCTTTGTACTTGTCAGTTTTGCAATCGCTCCGATATCACCTGCAAACAGTTCCTGAACTTCTACCGGTTTGTTGCCGGATAAGGTGTATATCTTGCCGATCTTTGCTTCTGCATCTGACTCCGGATTGTAAAGGACATCATCCCCCTTTAATACACCGGAACATACTTTTACGAAAGAATATTTTCCGATAAACGGATCTACCATGGTCTTGAATACATATGCGGTCTTTGCGGCTGCAAAATCATGATGTGCTTCAAAGATCTCATTGGTCTTACGGTTGATACCTACGCATTCACGGTATTCCGGACTTGGGAAAAATCTTACGATATCAGACAGTAAGTTTGCAACACCCTGTGCCTGAACATTGGATCCCATTGCTACCGGAACGATATCTCCGTCCATAACTTCTGTTCTCATGGCAGAACGGATCTCTTCAACCGAGAATTCATCTCCCTCAAAATAACGTTCCATAAATGCTTCACTGGTCTCTGCCACTGCTTCAAGAAGCTTCTCTCTGTAAATCTGCAGGTTCGGCAGACAGTAATCCGGAATCTCACACTCTTCTCTCTGTCCAAGTCCGGTGTATCTTCTACCTGCATTCTTGATAACATTGACATAACCTACTAATTTCTCGTTCTCACGGATCGGTTGGAAATGTGGTGCGATCACTTTACCGTATCTTGCGGTCAGATCTTCAACAACCTGACGGAAGCTGGCATCATCCACATCCATCTCAGTAACATAGATCATACGCGGAAGATTATACTTATCACAGAGTTCCCATGCTTTCTCGGTTCCTACCTGCACACCGGCTTTTCCGGAAACAACGATAACAGCTGCATCGGCTGCGCTGACTGCTTCTTCCACTTCTCCGACAAAATCAAAATATCCAGGTGTATCAAGGATATTAATCTTTGCTTTTTCCCATTCAATCGGAATCAGACTTGTGCTAAGTGAGAATTTACGTTTCTGTTCTTCTTTATCAAAATCACTGATCGTATTACCGTTCTCAACAGATCCCATACGATTTGTTGCTCCAGATACATAAGCCATCGCTTCTGCCAGACTGGTCTTTCCGCTTCCCCCATGTCCTAAAAGGACCACGTTTCTAATTTCATCCGTTCTGTAAACCTTCATGCTTGCTGCCTCCTTGCTAAAGTTTCTCATGGATATATTGTACTAAACTTTCTATAAAAACACAACTATTTTATAGAATTTCAACAAAAACTTTCACTTTTACACTTTAAAGTATTGCTTTATTGACAGATAGCCTGTTTTCCTATATTATGAAAGGTAGACTATCACGAAAGGACGAAAGATTATGAAACAGAAAAAAATCGGATTTATCGGACTCGGACTCATTGGGGGCTCTATTGCAAAGGCGATCCGGCGATATTATCCGGATTATGAGATTGTCGCTTTCGACAAGAATAGAGAAACTCTGGCACTTGCCACACAAGAATCCATCATCAATGTGGCCTGTACCTCAATCGATGATAATTTCCGAGGCTGCAACTACATCTTCTTATGTGCCCCGGTTGCTTTCAATACTGCATATTTAAAGCAGATGATGCCTTACCTGCATGATGATATGATCCTGACTGACGTCGGAAGTGTCAAGACTCCGATCCATGACGAGATCATCCGGCTGGGACTGGAGGATTACTTTATCGGAGGACACCCGATGGCCGGTTCCGAAAAGAGTGGTTTTGCCAATTCCAAACCAATCCTGATCGAGAACGCTTACTTTGTTCTCACCCCTTCCGCCAAAGTAGCGAAAAAAAAGGTTGATGCATACGCATCCTTCGTAGAATCCTTGCGTGCACTTCCGATCGTACTGGATTATCATGAACACGACATCGTCACCGGCACGATCAGCCACTTGCCACATATCATTGCCGCAAGTCTGGTCAACTTTGTCAGAGACACCGACACCAAGGATGAGCTGATGAAAACCCTCGCCGCCGGCGGCTTTAAGGACATTACGCGAATCGCCTCTTCCTCACCGACCATGTGGGAACATATCTGTGCACAGAATCAGAGTAATATTTCCCAGATCCTTGGAAATTATATCGAAACATTAAATGAAGCGAAAAAACTGGTTGATTCCGGAGACTCCCAGGGAATCTACAATATGTTCGACCATTCCCGGAACTACCGCAATTCCATGCCAAATGGTTCTGCCGGCCCAATCAAGCGTGCATTCGAGATCTACTGTGACATCCCGGATGAAGCCGGTGTGATCGCCACCATTGCGACCATCCTCGCTTCTAATGCACTCAGCATTAAGAACATCGGAATTGTTCATAACCGTGAATTTGAAGAAGGCGTACTCCGCATCGAATTCTATGACAGCATCTCCTGTGAGAAGGCAGTAGCACTTTTGCAGAAGCATCGTTATATTGTTTATGAGCGTTAATAATTAAATGATGATACCAGGGTCAAAAGGTCAGAAAGCCGATGCAAGCTTGCTTGCAAGAGGACTTTTGACACTCACATCATTAAATGCAAGACAGTCCAAAAAATCTTTTCAGAACTTTGTGTAAATTGGTCACAATGCTTGAAAATAGAATTTTACGAATGAGAGGTTACTATATTATGCAAATCCAACCTGTTAAACAGCTTCGCGGGGAAGTATCTGTTCCCGGCGATAAATCCATCTCCCACCGTTCTATTATGTTCGGTGCACTGGCAAAAGGAACTACTGAGATCACACATTTTCTTCACGGTGCCGACTGCCTCTCTACCATCGGCTGCTTTCGTGCCATGGGAATCAATATCGAAGACACACCTGACCGTATCCTGGTTCACGGCAAAGGCCTTCACGGACTTTCCGAACCTTCTTCTTTTTTAGATGTGGGGAACAGCGGAACCACCACAAGACTGATTTCCGGTATTCTTTCCGGTCAGCCGTTTGCCACCACTCTTTCCGGCGATGCTTCTCTGAACTCCCGCCCGATGAAGAGGATCATGGAGCCTCTTGGAATGATGGGCGCTGATATTTTAAGCCAGAATGGGAACGGGTGCGCACCACTTCTGATCAACAGCCATCTTTCTGCCGGTCAGAATCCATCCCTGCACGCAATCCACTATCACTCAAAAGTAGCTTCTGCTCAGGTTAAATCTTCCGTACTCCTGGCAGGACTTTATGCAGACGGATTAACCCTGGTTACAGAACCTGTACTTTCCCGTAATCATACAGAACTGATGCTGAATGGCTTCGGTGCCAACGTACAGACAGAAGTACATTCTGATGGCAGTGCAACTGCATCTATTCTCCCATGTGAGGAATTATACGGACAGAAGATCCTGGTTCCCGGAGATATTTCTTCTGCTGCTTACTTCATCGCTGCTGCCCTTCTGGTTCCAGGTTCTGAACTTCTGATAAAGAATGTAGGTACCAACCCGACCCGTGCCGGAATCCTTAAAGTATGCAGGGCAATGGGGGCAGACATTACCTATCTAAATGAAAATCGTGACAGTGGTGAACCAACTGCCGATCTTCTTGTACGTACAAGCACTCTTCACGGAACCACCGTAGAAGGTGCAATCATCCCTACACTGATCGATGAGATTCCGATGATTGCAGTGATGGCTGCTTTCGCCGAGGGAACTACGATCATCAGGGATGCTGCCGAATTGAAGGTCAAAGAGACTGACCGTATCAAAACAACTACAGAAGGACTTCTTGCCATGGGCGTTGATGTAACACCAACCGACGACGGCATGATCATCCGTGGCGGTAATCCGGTTCATGGAGGACAGATCAACAGTTATCTGGATCACCGGATCGCAATGGCCTTTTCCATCGCAGCCCTTGCCGCTGAGGGAAATACTGAAATCCAGAATGGTCAGTGTGTAGATGTATCTTATCCTTCATTTTTTACGGAACTTCATTCCCTTTCCCTGTAATTTCACGCAAAAATATAAGAAAGAATGTGCCTCGGCACATTCTTGCGCCGAGTGCGTTGCTGAGCGCCAGTGGCGCTCGTTAAGCAACGACCGAAGGGGAGCGTAGACCGCTTGCGACATTCTTCATCTTCGTGCGAGTGCGCATCTCCGGCACGCAGGGCCTTTTGTTTCATAGGAAGTTCCTTCGGAATCTCCTATGAAACAAAAAAAGAAAGCCGCACACTACATAAGTAGTGTACAGCTTTCTTTTTTATGCGCCCTGTCACTGTTTCTCTAATCCGTGAATCCAGTCTGTCTTAAGAAACAGAATCAAAAATATCACCGAACTGATAAACCAGGTAAGTGGATATGCCCAGTAGATTACATTGATCACCGGAATAATCCTGATAACAATACTAATATAGGTTACCCGGACTCCGCACCATACAATCATCATAACAAACATCGGAACAATACTTCTTCCCGCCCCTCTCTGAATTGCTGCCATACAATGCGAGAACGCAAGCAGACAATAGAAAAGAGCGATCGTATGTGCCTCTGCAATTCCATATTCAATTGCTTTTTGATCTCCTCCAAACGCAGCGATCAGGTATGGTGAAAAGAAAAAAACTGCTATTCCGATCACTTCTGCTATCCCGATTCCACAAATGGTTCCAAACAATGCCCCTTTTTTTGCCCGGTCATACTCTTTTGCTCCCAGATTCTGTCCAATAAACGTCGTGAGTGCCTGTGAGAAGCAGGTAACCGGAATAAATCCAAATCCTTCAATTTTGGAATATGACCCACATCCGGCCATTGCCAGAGCCCCAAACTGATTAATATTCGACTGTACAAATACATTTGCAACCGCAATAATGGAATTCTGGATTCCTGCCGGTATTCCGTTTACCACGATCAGCCGCAGCATATTCCCATTCATCCGAAGTTCACGAAAAGATAACCGGAACGCCTCTGGTTCCCTACGCAGTTTTCTGATACACAGAACCGCACTTAATATCTGTGAAACAATCGTTGCAAAAGCTGCTGCACCTACACCAAATCCTAAGCCTCCGATCAGCACCAGATCCAGAATCACATTCAGACACGCTGAAATGATCAAATAGATGACCGGACTCTTACTGTCACCAAGTGACTGCAAAATCCCCATTCCAAAGTTATAAATTACAAATCCAAGTGAACCTGCAAAATACACCCTGAAATAAACCAGTGATTTCGGCAGTACCTCTTCCGGCGTACCAATCAGTTTTAAAATCTGCGGTGCAAGGATCAACGCGGCAACCGTAAGAAAAATTCCACATACGCCACCAAATGCCAGTGCCGTATGGATTGCTTTTTTCAGCTTTTCATATTCTCCGGCTCCAAAATACCTCGCAATGACAACACCGGCTCCCACGCCAATTCCCCCAAAAAATCCTACCATCAGGAATATCAGATTCCCTGATGAGCTGACAGCTGCAAGTGCATTATTCCCAAGAAAATTTCCCACGATCAGCGAATCCGCCACATTATACAACTGCTGGAATAAATTCCCCCATAGAAGCGGAATCGCAAACATAATAATCTTTTTCGGAATAGATCCCGTTGTCAGTAGATTAGCGTTTGATGTTTCCCCCATAATTAACCTTGTCCTCCTATAATATTTTAAGTCTATTATACTCCTGATACGGTTAATTCACCAGCAAATATATCGGAAGCAATATTTGATTCTTTTTTAATAAATCATGAATCTATTTTTTCATCAATTATTATAACCTTTTTAAATTATCCTTCAATGTATATTGCATTTTCCATCCTCTTCCATTAAACTATTATGATATATACTATAAATTTTTTGGGGGAATTTTCTATGCAAAATTATCTTGAATTTATCGGAAACGAACTGAAAGCTTTAACTTCTATTCCAAGCCCATCCGGTTATACCAAAGATGTGGCTGCATACCTGATGAAGACTTTATCAGATATGGGATATGAACCACAGCTTTCTAACAAAGGCAACGTATTCGTAACGATCGGCGGAGAGGGGAATCCGCTGGTACTTGCAGCACACGTTGATACCCTCGGTGCCATGGTGCGTTCTGTCAAAGCAAATGGAAGACTGCGTCCGACTACTCTCGGTGGACACCAGTGGAGTACCGCTGATGGGGAAAACTGCACGATCCACACACGCGACGGACGCGTTTATACCGGTGTAGTACTAAATACTGAACCTTCTGTTCATGTTGCAGATTCTGCTGTTGAGACAAAAGAAGAAAATATGGAAATCCTTCTGGACGAAAATGTGGACACTAAAGAAGGAACTCTTTCACTTGGCGTACAGCCTGGAGATATCATCGCCATGGACCCGCGTACCCAGATCACACCGAGCGGTTATATCAAAAGCCGTTTCTTAGATGACAAGCTTTCTGCCGCCATCCTTCTCGGTCTGGCAAAATGCGTAAAAGATGAATCTATTGCTCTTTCCCGCAAAGTTTCTCTCCTTTTCACTGTATATGAAGAAGTCGGACACGGCGGAAGTTTTGTTGCCGAAGATACAACAGAGATGATTTCTGTTGACATGGGCTGCGTCGGATCCGATCTCGGATGTACCGAACGCATGGTATCTATTTGCGCAAAAGATTCCGGCGGTCCTTACAACTACGACGTAACATCCGCTCTTGCCGAAACTGCAAAAGAAGAAGGATTGGATTATGCGATCGATGTGTATCCGCATTACGGTTCTGATGTAGAGGCAACTCTTCGGGCAGGATATGATATCCGTCATGGTCTGATTGGCCCTGGGGTGTATGCATCACATAACTATGAAAGATCCCATATGGATGGGGTAAAGAATACGCTTTTGTTGTTGAAGAAGTATATTCAAAAATAAAAAGTATAAATAGCTAACGGTCAAAAATAAAACATCTGCGATATGCATACCGCAGATGTTTTATTTTTTCAATATTAGTCATATTTTTCTTAAGTCCGGTAAATGCAAGTGCCTCTTCTACCAGTTCTTTTCTCTTTTTCTTATCTTGTCATGATCTGGATGATCGTTTTATCCGTCTCACGCATTCCCTTCTTTGCAAGCTCTCCGATATTACGGATCGTGTTTTCTACACCTTTTTCTACAAGTCCGTCTCCGCCATAGAACTGCTTTCCATTTTTCTGCATCTGAAGTCCCAGAAGCCCTGCTTCTACAGCTGATGCGATTTTTGCCGCGCAGCTTGCCTTCGCTCCATCACACACAACACCTGAGTTAATGGCAACTGCATTTACAATTACATGAGAAATCTCATATGCATGTCCGCCATACAGATAACAGATTCCGGCACCTGCACCACATCCTGCACTGATCGCGCCGCAATATGCAGACAGTCTTCCGATTCCTGTCTTCATATGGATTGTGATCAGATTTGACACAACCAGCGCGCGGAGCATCATCTCTTTTGAGACATTCAGCTCTTTTGCATAGACGATCACCGGAAGAGAAGTTGTCATTCCCTGGTTACCGCTTCCCGAATTGATGACAACCGGAAGTTCACATCCGTTCATTCTTGCATCCGATCCGGCCGCTGCCATCGCTTTCGCACGGTTATGTACACTGTTTCCATATGCTTCCATCAAAGTCTTTCCAATGGCAGCCCCCCAGTTTCCTGTCATGCCTTCTTCGGCAATTGCCCAGTTATAATCAATCTGTCTCTGCAGAACTTCCTCTACGTCTGCAACGTCTACGCAGTCTGCGAATTCAATGATCTTCTCCACAGTCAGAAGAGAACGGTCCGTCGCACAGCTGGATCCCTGCTCTTCATATGCTTTTTCTCTGATGATCTCATCATCTTTCTTTACACAGATCACATTGGTGTGAAAACCTGCGATCTCTACGTATCCGCTGTGTCCGCCTGCACATGCCTTGATCTGGATGTCGAAAATATATTCTTTATCGGATTCCCGGATTGTCATCGGCATAGTATCCAGCATCTTTTTCATTTCTACTTTCTGTTCCCCTGTGATCTCTTCCAGAATTTCCAGTTCTTTTTCCGGACATCCGGCTACAATCCCTGCACAGACTGCTGCACCGATTCCGCGAAGTCCTCCTGTGCACGGTACAACGACACTTTTTACATTCTTAATAATATTTGCACTGACATTTACTTCTACAGATTCCGGTTTTTCCCCAAGAGCCTGAACTGCAACTGCTGCCGCGTAAGCTACTGCAATCGGCTCTGTACATCCCATCGCTGGAAGCAGCTCTTCCTTTAAAATTTCCACATATTCATTGTATATTTTTTGTTCCATCTTTTCTCTCCTCTGTCAGATGACACCCCATTCATCTTTTTATGGTTCCCTGTTTATTTTATAGTATTCCTGCCTTTCCCACAAGCTTTTCTCTCTATTTTTTCAGGTTTTACATAATTACCATGATTACATTCCAAAAATATTCTTTTATTTTTATTTAACGCCTCCGAAAATTTTCCTATAACATTTTTTAGTCAAATTTCTCTGTTATATCATCACAAAATGCCGGGCAACATTTTGTACTGTCCGGCATTTTTCTATCCTGTAGCAATTTATTTTCCAATCTCTTCTCTAGTCTCTTTAAAACATTTGATAATGAAATCAATATCTTCTTTTGTATGGCTCGCGCATACCTGTGTGCGGATTCTTGCTTTTCCTTTCGGTACAACCGGATAAGAAAATGCAACCACATATACCCCTTTTTCCATCATTTTCTTTGCATATTCTCCGGCAAGTCTTTCATCATAAAGCATAACCGGTACACATGGATGGGTTCCTTCGATGATATCAAATCCATTTTCTACCAGCTGCTTGCGGTAGTATGCGGTTACTTCTTCCAGATGGTCACGAAGCTCGGTGCTTTCTTCCAGCATATTGAACATCTCAATACTTGCTCCTGCGATTGCCGGTGCAAGAGAGTTGGAGAACAGGTACGGACGGCTTCTCTGACGAAGCAGATCGACGATCTCTTTTCTTCCTGATGTATATCCACCGGAAGCCCCACCGAGTGCTTTTCCGAGTGTTCCTGTAATGATATCCACTCTTCCTTCTACGCCACAGTATTCGGAAGTTCCTCTGCCGTGTGCTCCTACAAATCCAACTGCATGGCTGTCATCCACCATAACCAGTGCGTTGTATTTATCAGCAAGATCGCAGACACCTTTTAAGTTACAGATGATTCCATCCATTGAAAATACACCGTCTGTAGCGATCAGTTTGACTCTTGCTCCTGCTGCATCTGCAGCCTGAAGCTGTGCTTCCAGATCTTCCATGTTATTATTTTTATAGCGGTATCTTTTTGCCTTACAAAGACGAACTCCGTCAATGATGGAAGCATGGTTCAGTTCATCACTGATCACTGCATCCTCTGCAGTCAGGATAGTTTCAAAAAGTCCACCATTTGCATCAAAGCAGGAAGAATATAAAATCGTATCATCTGTTCCCAGAAATCCGGAAATCTTCTTTTCCAGTTTTTTGTGGATGTCCTGTGTTCCACAGATAAATCTGACAGAAGCAACCCCATATCCTTTTTCATCATAAGTTTTCTTCGCTGCATCGATCAGTCTCTGATTGTCCCCAAGTCCAAGATAGTTATTGGCACACATATTAAGAAGCTCTCTTCCGTCTTCCATTACAACCTTTGCGCCCTGCGGAGATACGAACGGTGCTTCCCCTTTGAAAAGACCATCTGCTTTGATCTGTTCTACTTCTTTTGTATAAATACTTAAAATATCATTTTTTCTTGCCATTTTATTCTCTCCTTCTTCTGCTTTTCCTAATCGTTAATATGTGCCCAGTCAAGGATCACCTTTCCTGACTGTCCTGAGATCATTGCCTCAAATCCTTTTTCATAATCGCGGATATCAAAATGGTGTGTGATGATCGGTGAAATATCAAGTCCCGCCTGGATCATCGTAGACATCTTGTACCAGGTATCCCATACTTTTCTTCCATAAATTCCGCGGATATTCAGCCCATTGAAGATCACTGTCTCAAGATCTACGGTTGCATCCTGTCTCTGCAATCCGAGAAGTGCGATCTTTCCACCATGTTTCATGTTATGGATCATATCAGAAAGTCCCGGCTGGCTTCCGGACATTTCAAGTCCGATATCAAAGCCTTCTGTCATTCCGATCTCATGCATCACATCCGTCAGTTTTTCCTGTGTCAGATTAACGCATCTGGTCGCACCCATTTTTGCTGCCAGATCCAGACGGTACTGGTTCATATCCGTGATTACCACATGTCTTGCTCCTGCAAATTTTGCGATCGCCGCTGCCATGATCCCAATCGGCCCTGCACCTGTGATCAGCACATCTTCACCAAGCATGTCGTAAGATAATGCAGTATGGGTTGCATTTCCAAATGGATCAAAGATCGCATATAATTCTTCATCAATTGCCGGATTGCACGGCCATACATTTGAAGCGGGAATAACCAGATATTCTGCAAACGCACCGTTCCGGTTTACCCCAACACCTTTGGCATCTTTACAGTTCTCTTTATGCCCTTCCAGACAGTTTCTGCATTTTCCACAAGTGATATGTCCTTCACCGGATACCAGATCGCCCACCTTGAATCCCTGTACACCTGTACCGACTTCTACAACTTCCCCGACATATTCATGTCCTGCGGTCAGTCCGATCGGAATAGTATGCTGTGCCCATTCATTCCACTGGTAAATATGTACATCAGTACCACAGATTGCATTTTTATGGATCTTGATCTTTACGTCATTTGGTCCTACTTCCGGAATCTGTACTCTTTTCAGCCAGAGTCCCTGTTCCGGTTTTTCCTTTACTAACGCCCACATTTTATTATCATTCATCTTCATTACCTCCGCATGACACATATGTCCGTTTAACGCGGACTTTTTATTGCTTTTGTTTTTCTATACTTAGGATACCCTATTTTTCTTCTCTTTTCAATCTATTTTCCGTGATACACAAACATTTTACATGTTCATGTTTTTGTAGCGGATACAAGCACATGTGTCTTTCTATTGCAAGCACATTTATTATATATATACAAAAACAGACAGATAAATCTGTCTGTTTTTCACAATGCCCTACTGTCGATTTTCACAATTTCGTTCTGTTTATAACAATCTTTTTTCTTTCTGATGTACCCTTTTTCTCACAAAATAGAAGCACACGACCTGAAGTACAATGGTAATGATCCATGACACCGGATAGGATACAAAAAGTACGGATAAAGATCTGTGGTTCGGAAAAATTCCAAATACCCACACAATTCTTGTTCCCACCGTTCCGATCACTGAAAGCACCATCGGGACTGCTGAATATCCCATTCCACGAAGCGCACCCGGAAACAAATCCATGATCCCACACAGGAAATAAGTGATCGATGTATACGCCAGGATTTCCATTCCGCAGTTGATAACCTTTGGATCTGAAGTATAAACTGTCAGAATCTGCGGTCCGAAGCTATAGGCAAGACCACCAAGCACTGCCGCGATCGATATAGACAGAATCGCACAGTCACGCAGCACCTTATCCATTCGTTTCAGCTTACCCACACCATAATTCTGACTGGTAAAACTCATACATGCCTGGGTGATCGAATTCACTGACATATAAAGGAACCCAAGTATATTGTTCGCTGCTGTATAGCCTGCCATCGCAATCGATCCAAATGAATTAACCGAAGACTGCAACAGTGCATTGGACAAATTGATGACCGTACTCTGGATTCCCGCCGGAACTCCCACCTGGAAAATCTGTTCCATGTAGGCACCATTGATCTTCAGTTTGGAGAAACGAAGCTGATAACTTCCTTCCGACCGGTACAGACAGGTCAGTACCAGCACACAGGAAATCAGCTGTGAAATAATTGTTCCAATTGCAACCCCGGCAACTCCCATATGAAAAAGAATAACCAGTGTCATGTTCAGCGCGGCATTTGCAATTCCGGAAATGATCAGGAAGATCAATGGCCTTTTTGTATCACCGATCGCCCTTAAAATGGCTGCCCCATAGTTATATAACATAAAAAATGGCATTCCCATAAAATAGATCCGCATATATAAGGCAGACTGCCCGATTACATCATCCGGCGTTCCCATAATTTCAAGTGCCCACTTTGCAAGAAGCACCCCGATAACTGCCATCATAATTCCACTGATCAGCGCAAGTGTGATCGAAGTATGTACTGTTTCCGACATCTCCCGGTCTTTGCCCGCTGCATAAAATCTGGCTGCAAGAACATTGGCACCAAGTGAAATTCCGATAAACAGGTTCGTAAACACATTGATCAGTGCTGTTGTGGAGCCGACTGCGGCAAGTGCCTGACTCCCGGAGAATCTTCCTACCACGATGATATCCACTGCATTAAACGCAAGCTGCAGAATTCCGGAAACCATAAGTGGCAGTGAAAAAGAGATCAGCTTGTCCATGATGGAGCCGTTGCACATATCAATTTCAAACCTATTTTTTTTCACATTATTCACCCAGCCCTTCATCAAATGTAAGTCTCATCTGATTCCAGACCACGTTTCCATGTACTGATTCTGAGACACCTTCATTTTTGAATCCAAACCTGGCATAATAAGATATCAGCCGGTCCTTGCAGGTAAGGACAAGTCCCTTTCTTCCCTGCTCTTTTGCATCTGTAATCGCTCTTTTGATCAATTCTCCTGCATATCCATGTTTCCGGTAAGACGGCAGCGTATTTACACCAAAAATCATCTGCCAGTCACCTTTTTCATCATGCATTTCCGCTTTTTCATACATTTCGTCTGTCAGATCTTCCTGATTTGTCACCATACCGTCCACGAAGGCGATCAACTTCTCTTCTTCAAACATCAGCCAGAAATGATCTTTATAAAAAGTAAGTCTCTTTTCAAATTCTTCTTCTGTTGCCGCTTCTGCTGCCGGGAAACACTCTGCCTCCACACGGGCAATTTCTTTCAGATCACTCATATCTGCTGTTCTTATTCTCATCTTTACTCTCCCTCTTTTCCTAATATTTTCAGCATTTTTTCTACATTTTCGCTGGTCCATGCCGGAAATTCCAGTACCGCATCCGGGATATCCTGCCTTCCGGAATCCGGGTTGTGGAACCAGATACATTTCATACCGGCTGCTCTGGCAGCTCCTCCACCGTTAGTCGAATCCTCTACTACCAGACAGTCCTCCGGCTCCATTCCCAGTTTCTCTGCCGTTACAAGGAAAGTATCCGGTGCCGGTTTTGGATGCTCTACATAATCTCCACTCATGACCACTGTAAAATATTTCTCCATATCCAGAGACTTTAATGCATCTTTGATCGCATAAGCCGGAGAGGAAGACGCTACTGCAAGCAGATATCCTTCGTCTTTTAACTGCTTCAATGCTTCTTTGATTCCCGGCATCTCCGGAAATCCTTCTGCCTCTGTAATCTGCGCTTTTTTCTCTTTCATGAGCGCATTCATCTTATCCACATCATCAAAAACCGGCCCATAATTCTCATTGATCAAATCCATGAAGAATCCACGAGTAGAACCGATACACGGAAGGTAGACCTCATAGTCAAGATCGATTCCGTTCTTCTCTTTTAAAATTTCCTTCCAGCAACGATAGTGTAATGGTTCTGTGTTGATCAGAACACCGTCCATATCAAAAATAACTGCTTTCATATCTTTTTAGCCTCGATTAAATGATTTAAATTTTCTTTTCATTCTTATTTTGAATGACGTTTTTAAAGATGTCAAGACAGAGAAGCTAAAAAGAATGTGCCTTGACACATTCTCGCGCCGAGCGCAGTCGCTTGCGACATTCTTCATCTTCGTGCGAGTGCGCATCTCCGGCACGCAGTGCCTTTTGTTTCATAGGAAGTTCCTCCGGAATTTCCTATGAAATAAAAAGAGAGCGACTGTACGATTCAAAAAACGCACAGGCACTCTCTTTGGCTTTTATGGATTTTTCTTAAGGTCTCTGTCCCATTCCACCTTCTAAGGTGATCGTCTCTCCGTTCATATATTTGAAATCCGGTGATGCAAGCTGTACGCATGCACGTCCGATTTCTTTTTCTACATCTCCGTAATGTCCAGCCGGCGGCATCTTTACATTTGCCTTAAATGCTTCCGGATAAGCTTTCTGAAAATTCTCAAGCTGTGCTGTCCATGCGAGCGGGCATACGATATTGACATTGATTCCGTCTGGTCCCCACTCTGTTGCAGCGACTCTGGAAAGTCCACGAATCCCTTCTTTTGCCGCTGCATATGCGCACTGCCCGTAATTTCCGAAAAGTCCGGCGCCTGAAGCAAAATTGATAACAGATCCCTTTGTCTCTTTCAGGTACGGATAGCATGCCTGCATATAATAGAATACCGCATATACGCCGGAATACATTGCCAGATTGAACTGGTCTGTTGTATGATCTGCGATCGTAACACCGGATGCGGATGCCTGTGCATTATTGATCAGGACATCAATTCTTCCGAATGTGTCGATTGCCTGCTTTACTACGTTCTGTACTGTTGCTTCATTATCAGCCCCCGCGCTGACATCAGCCTGTACAGGTAATACTTTGATACCATAGAGTCTCTCCAGTTCTTCTTTGGCATCTTCGAGTTTCTTTACATTACGTCCGGTAATTACCAGATTCGCTCCTTCTTTTGCGTAAGCTGTTGCGATTCCATATCCAATAGATCCACAGCTTCCATCACTTAATACGGCTCTTCCGCCGCCTGTGATAATTGCAGTCTTTCCTGTTAAAAATCCCATAATCAGTTTCTCCTTCCTGCTATCCTTCAACTAGCATACGATTATAATAGCAGAGTTCAGGTCGGAATTCAATACGGAATTGCGTCTATTTTCTGACAATATAGTTATTTTTTTAATTATCGCAAATACAGTTAGAATACAAAAACCTCATTGGACAAGGGTAGTTTATTATATATTTACAACATATATAATAGTGCATTGCAGATGCATGCAGCGATATTGCTGCCACCTTTTCTGCCTCTTGCCACGATATATGGTGTGTCTTTCAGTGAAAGGATTAACTCTTTAGACTGGACGACATTTACGAATCCTACAGGAACTCCGATGACAAGTTCCGGGGTTAATTTGCCATCCTGGATCAGTTCATAGAGTCTTACAAGGGCTGTCGGGGCATTTCCGATGGCAAAGATGATTTTTTTATCAAGGGCGGCTGCTTTTTCCATGCTTGCCACGGCACGCGTGGTTCCGTTCTTTTTGGCAGTTTCTGCTACATCTTCATCGGACATGAAGCAAAGAACTTCGCCTCCGTATTCTGCAAGCTTCCGTTTGTTGATACCTGCTTTTCCCATCTGGGTATCGGTTACAATGACTGCACCATTCCGGATGGCATCCAGCGCTTTTTCTACTGCACCTTCTGAAAACATCAGGTTCTTGGCATAATCAAAATCTGCGCTTGTATGGATACAGCGTTTGACGATCGGTTCTGTTCCTGGGATCAGATGCGTATCTCCCAGTTCTTCTGTTATGATCTCAAAACTGCGTTTTTCTATTTCTGCAGGTTTTACATTTTCCAGTTCTATCTTCACTTGGTATCTCCTCCTTTGATCGTCACACCGATCCCGCATACTACCCGGTCTACCTGATCTGAATTTGCCGCAAGTACGGTACAGATCCTTCCGGTCAGTTCCCTGTATCTGCGCTCAAATGCGTCTATCGGAACCAGGCCATAGCCGATCTCCTGTGTCACAATTACAATATCCGGACACTTTTTTGTTAGTTTCGATGCGAAATCAATTGCTTCTTTTTCCGACCAGTTTTCTTTTTTTATCATGCTCTGGATATATTTTTCAAAATGAAAGACTCCTTCTGCCGCAAAAATATTATCTCCTTCACATAGTTCCCCATCCGTCCAATGAATGTATGGGTTCTGCTTTTTTGCGTACGCAAGCTTCCCCTGGTATGCACCGCCGATTATCATTTTCATTTTTTTATATCTTTCCTTTCATCCGGAATTCCGTACACAACTTCTGTCACCAGATCTGCCATCTCTCCCATCCGAAGATTTACGTTTCCGAGAAGCTTCAGATATTTTTCCATCTCCGGATTGTCTGTCATACTGTCTGAAAACACTTCATTTGTAACAACTACCAGATCATCACTGGCCTTTTGCAGCTTATGGATTCCTGCCAGAATGGACTCTTCTGCATTTTCACCTGCTCCTGACGGATCGTACATTTCATTTGCCACAAGATTGGACATACATTCCAGAAGAACACTTCCTGTCTCTTTTGTCTGCAGGACTTCCGCAGCTTTTTTAAGATCCGTATAGCATTCGATCGTTTCAAACCCTTTGCCTGCACGAAGTCTTCTGTGACGTGCAATTTTCTCTTCCGTTTCCTTCCCGAAAGGCATCATAGTTGCTATATAGTAGCGTTTTTTGTTTCTTTTTGAATGGCTGGCATACTCCATAAGCTTCTGCTCTGCATATTCGGATTTGCCACTTCCACTGCCACCTGTGATCAGATGAAACATTCTGCTGCATTTCCCTTCTCGATAATCTCATATATTTTCTTCATATCCATATTCTCACGAACTGCATTTGCAAGAATCTGATACTGCTTCTCTTTGTAAGCATGGTAGTCCATGGAGTGCATGGCTTCCTCGCCGTATCCTTTTTCTTTCAGAAGTGCCCCGATCAGTGCATCCGCTACTTCCCGGTCATCAAAAATCCCATGTACATAGCAGCCGTACACATTCTTCTTCTGCGCTCCGTCCCACCGGCTCTCATCTGTCACCTGATCACAGATCTGTACCAGCATCTTATGATCTGCAGCATCTTTATCTGAAAAAATAGTTTCCCCCATATGGATCTCATATCCATCCAGCTTTGCACCGGACATTGCTTTTAAGATTCCGGTAACTTCTCCGAACTTTCCGGTAACACGGGTTCTTCTCTTGGTATTTTCAAATACAGTAACGGCAGGAAGCAGCCCCATCGCTTTTATGGTTCCACCACGTTCTACCCCTTCCGGATCACAGATCTCTTCTCCCAGCATCTGGTAACCGCCACAGATACCAAATACCGGTTTCCCTGATGAGGCATGGCGCAGCACTTTCCCTTCCAGTCCGCTCTGACGAAGCCACAACAGGTCTTCCATCGTATTTTTACTTCCCGGCAAAATTACCAGATCCGGATTCCCGAAATCTCCTGCCTTTGACACATACCGGAGAGAAACTTCTTCCCTGCATTCCAGTACTGCAAAATCTGTGAAATTAGAAATACGCGGCAGGCGGATCACTGCAATATCCAGAAGTGCCGCCTTTTCTTTCCGGTCAAACCTTTCTGACAGACTATCCTCATCATCAATATCCGCATAAATATATGGCATCACGCCACATACCGGTATCTTTGTCCGATCCTCCAACATCCTGATACCTGGCTCCAGAATTTTTACATCCCCACGGAACTTATTGATCACCGTACCTTTGATTCTTGCCCGCTCTTTTTCTTCCAGCAACATAACCGTTCCGACGATCTGCGCAAACACACCACCACGGTCAATGTCTCCTACAAGAAGAACCGGTGCATCCACCAGCTCAGCAAGTCCCATGTTGACAATATCATTCTGCTTAAGGTTTATTTCTGCCGGACTTCCCGCACCTTCTATGACAATCACATCATACTTTTCATCCAGTTTATGATAAGCTTCTAAAATAGCCGGAATATATTCTTTCTTTTTACGGAAGTATTCCATCGCCGGCATGACTCCCGCAACTTCTCCGTTTACAATTACCTGACTTCCTACATCGGAGGTCGGTTTCAAAAGAATCGGGTTCATATAAACTTCCGGCTGGATCATGGCAGCTTCTGCCTGCATGACCTGTGCGCGTCCCATTTCCAGACCATCTGCCGTGATAAAAGAATTGAGTGCCATGTTCTGTGACTTAAATGGTGCAACCCTGATTCCATCTTCCTTTAAAACACGACAGAGCCCTCCCGCAAGAAGGCTCTTTCCAACATTTGACATGGTTCCCTGAATCATAATCGACTTTGCCATATTAAAATTCTCCCTGACCTGCATAGAGGATTTCTCCCAGCGCATCGATCAGCTTCTGGTTGTCTCCTCTCTGCCGCATACAAACACGATAATATCCTTCTCCGAGACCTTTGTAATTGCTGCAATCCCGAATCAGGATCTTCTGTTTTTTCAGTTTCTCATATAAATTTATACCGCTTCGCATCAGAATGAAATTGGCATCTGACGGATAATGGGTAATTCCCAGCTTGTTCAGTTCATTTTCCATCCAGATTCTTTCACGGTTCGTAAAATCACAGGTCCGTTTCACACGCATCCCCTCTTTTAAAGATGCCATGCCTGCCACCTGTGCCGGTATCGATACACTCCATGGCTGTCTGGACTGTTCCATCTTCTCCAGAAATTCCATATCCGAAGTAACGGCATACCCGATACGGATTCCCGGAATCGCGTGCATCTTAGTCAGTGAACGGAGGATAAATAAAGTTCTCCATCTCTTGGTATCCGCAAGAATGGATGCCGTAGCTGCATTTTCCGCAAAATCAATAAAACATTCATCCAGCACCATCCGGATTCCGTAAGTCTCACATCTGGCAAGAATCTTCCAGAGCATGCTCCGGTCGATCAGCTTTCCGGTCGGATTATCCGGTGAACATAAAAATACCATATCGATATCTTCATTCAGAAGATCCAGAAAATCTTCTTCCAGCTGAAACCCAGTCGCTTCTCTTTTCTTATAATAACAGATCTCGCACCCGGTCGCACGCAGTGCCTGTTCGTATTCCGCAAATGCAGGAACCGGTATCAGCGCCTTCCTTGGGCAGTCCGCAAGCACTGCCGTAAAAATCAGATCCGCCGCCCCATTTCCACAGATAATATGCTCAGCCGGAACTTCCAGTCTTTTCGCCAGAGCACTTTTCAGTTTCCTGCAGCTGGCATCCGGATAATTTCCAATCTGGTCCATTGACTTTCTTGCCGCTTCCACTACAGCTCTTCCAGGTCCGAACGGATTCAGATTCACGGAAAAATCTGTCATTCCTTTGTGTGTATAAATATCTCCACCATGTACATATTCCATAACCTTTTATTCCCCTTACACCAGTATCATACAATATTTCAGTAATCCAAAGACAAGAAGTGTCAGAAGTGCTGCTCCGTCCATCAGATTTCCGGCTCTTAAAATATCTTTCGGCTCGATAGGACGCACATCATCTCCAATTGTCTCTTTCGGATATAATTTTCCAAAATAATAGGCATCTCCGGCAAGCTGCACCTGAAGTGCACCTGCACATACCGCTTCTGTTTGTGCGGAATTCGGGCTGGCATGCTTTCGCCTGTCTCTTTTCCAGACTGCCCACGCCCTTTTATAATCCATCCTGAAGATCCATGCACTTGCGATCATCAGAAGTGCTGATATCCTGGACGGAATATAATTCCATACATCATCCATTTTAGCCGCAAACCGACCAAAATGTAAATACTTTTCATTCTTATATCCTATCATAGAATCCATTGTATTAACAGCCTTATAAAAAAATCCAAGTGGTGCCCCACCGATCAACATAAAAATGAGCGGTGCGATCACTCCGTCTGATGTATTTTCGGCTACCGTTTCTACCGCTGCCTTTGTCACTCCGGCCTCAGAAAGATTTCCGGTATCCCGCCCTACGATCATCGATACCGCATGTCTTGCCCCCTCCAGGTTATGGTTTACGAGCTGTACATAAACCTTCCGGCTTTCATCTTTCAGGCACTTTCCGGCAAGAAGCTGATAACACCAGAAGGTTTCCAGTGCAAATCGAAGCCAGAAGCTGACCTTTCCGGCAAGATACAAAAGTCCCCACGGAATTCCGACGGATACCATAACCACACCAAACCACAGAATCCCCCCTGCGATTCTCTCTTTTCTTTCCTCATTTTTGCAAAATCCGCGCAACCATTTTTCCAGCCTCGAAATCCACTTTCCAATGATCCGCACCGGATGATAGAGCCATACCGGATCTCCGAAAACCGCATCCAATGCCATTCCTGCTATACATGCCATCAAAGAACTCATATCTCCTCAATCTCCTCAAACTGTCTGTTTCCCTGCTGCCATTTTTCTTCCTCAATTTGAAAATGAAAACCTTTTCCGTTTTTCACCTGCCAGTGGTAAAATTCTTTCTTTTCCGGATCAAATGCTTCCATCACCGACATGATCGTTCCCCCATGAACCACAAAGGCAATCTTCTTCCTTTTTCCCTTTATCATCTTTTCCATCATCTCTTCAAATCCGCAAACACATCGTTTCCGGAACTCCATCGGATCTTCTCCTCCCGGAAATGCCTT
Source organism: Coprococcus sp. AM100_B19A (assembly GCF_027662015.1). Taxonomy (NCBI): domain Bacteria; kingdom Bacillati; phylum Bacillota; class Clostridia; order Lachnospirales; family Lachnospiraceae; genus Coprococcus; species Coprococcus sp. AM100_B19A. The sequence goes on along the minus strand of NZ_JAQDKN010000003.1, from coordinate 234,550 downwards.
TGTACCTCCAGAATCAATCCAGCTCTGATACTTTGGATTCCCAGTCAGCTCCTGATAATTCTTCCCCTCAAAAAGCCCAAAATCGCATTCCCTCATCTTATCACAGACAACCTGCTCCGCTCCCGGGAAAAGAATCTCTGCCGTCTGCCTGCACCTCCTGAGCGGACTGACAATCACAAGCTCCGGCTCCCACTTCGCACGTCCATTTTTCTTCCCGTATCGTCTGTTTTCTTCTTTTTTCAGAATATACTCCGGAACGCACTCTGTTTTTATTTCTTCATCCGTCACCCCTATATACCGTTTTTCCAAATTCCCTTCCGTCGCAAAATGCCGAATCAGTCTGACTTCCATCTTCTATATGTCTCCTCTTCCTTTCCCTGCTTTTTCATTGGATTCCCTGCACAATCAATCCCCCGACTAATAATGCCAGCTCACAAATCTGCAGAAAGTATCCCGCCAGATCCCCGGTAACGCCTCCAAACTGTTTCCTGCTCATCCGGTAATAATATCCAAATACTGCTCCTGCAATTATAAGAAGTACCACCATACCAACCGGCGAGCAGATATACAAATATCCTGCCACCAGGATCAGGTATACGATCATTGTGAACCTTACTGCCTTTTTCTGTGCTCCGTCCTGGAAAGTCTTCACAAGACCACTTCCTCTTGCTGCCGGAAATGTCATTACAGCAAGCCCACTGAGCGCTCTTGAAATTACATATCCTGCTGCTACTACAGGAATCATCTCCGTCCGGATTTCACTCCATACGCCAAGGCTTCCGGTAAAATAACAGCAGATTCCGATGACCGCAAAAGCACCGTTATGCGAATCTTTCAGGATTTCCAGTTTCTTTTCTTTATCTCCCCAGGATCCAAGTGCGTCCATCGTATCCATAAATCCATCCAGATGGATTCCTCCACTTACAAAAACTGGTATCAATGTCATGACCGCAGCAAACATCAATCTTCCACTGTGTACTTTTGAAAAAATATTTCCATCAAGAAACATTCCTGCCAGATAAATGATTGCTCCGGTCACAACACCGATCAGCGGAAAAAAACACATCGTATATTTCATATTTTCCTTGTTCCACTCAATGCGCGGCATCGGTATTTTGGAATACATAGAAAACGCAATGATCATCGGTTCTAAAAACTTCATCTTTCTTCCTTCCCATCCAGTACTTCATACTGCTCTACGTGAATATCATCAAAAGTTCCCATTTTGCGGTACACCTGAAGTCCCATCTCAAGAAGCGGCATCGCTGCCACTGCTCCTGTTCCTTCCCCCAGACACATACCACATGTGAGAAATGGTTTTTTTTCTAAAGCATCTAAAATCTTTCTTGACGCAGGTTCATCAGACAAATGGGATGGTAAAATATATCCTGCACATTCCGGAACCATCCGTACCGCCACAAGTGCAGCCACTGCAGAAATAAAGCCATCTATCAGCACCGGAATCCGGTAGATCGCCCCACCAAGATATACACCTGCAAGTCCTGCTATGTCAAGTCCTCCAACCTTGGAAAGTACATCGATCGCATCTGTCTTATCCGGCTGCATCCGCTCAACCGCTTCCCGGATGACCTGTACCTTCTTTCGCAGACCTTTTTTCGTCAGACCTGCCCCCTTTCCTGTCATGACCTTCGGATCCTCTCCAAGCAATACAGAGGCAACCGCACTGCTGGTCGTTGTATTTCCAATCCCCATTTCACCTGTCGCAAGAATTTCGTATCCCGCTTCGGCACACTTCTTTACCATCTGAATTCCAACTTCTATCGCCTCAACTGCCTCTTCTCTTGTCATCGCCGCTTCTTTTGCAAAATTGTGTGTGCCATACATCACTTTGTATTCTTTCTTTGTCACAGACGGCACATCTGTTGCCATTCCTACATCCACCGGGAAAAGATCTACCTTTGCCTCTTCTGCCATGATGCAGACGCTTGTCTCTCCTCTTGTAAAATTATCCGCCACGATTGCCGTTACTTCCTGACCGGTCTGTGTCACGCCTTCTTCTACCACACCGTTGTCCGCGCACATAATGATCAGCCCGCGCTTTCGCAGTTCAAAATCTGAAGTCCCCTTAATCCCGGCAATCTGGATCACCGCATCCTCCAGACTTCCCAGGCTAAACAGCGGCTTCCCTACCGTCATCCAGTGAGCCCGCGCCTCTTCCATTGCATTTTCATCAAGTGGTTTTATTTTCTCTTTCCATCTGGTCTCTTCCATCTGTAAGTCTAATCTCCTGTCTTTTCGATTTGTCTTTGTCAGCTTTTTACTTGCTTCTGTAGGTTCTACACGCTTCTACAAAGCGTTTGGCCACTTTGGGGTTGGAATAAAAGTATAAATGCGGAAATCCCGCAAACAGATTCCCCTTCATATGAACAGCCTGCCATTTTCTCACACCATCCGGCTTTACGGCAAGTGTATCCTCTCCGTTTTCCGTAGAATCCCAATAATGGAACTCATGCGCCCGGATCTTCTCTCCCTTTTTCATATACACTCCGTTCATTTCCGCAGTCAGCTCAATGTATCCGAATCTGGTAAGTCGCCCTTTTTTGATCCCTTTTCCCGGAAGTGCCCCCACCATCGGATAGTGCTTTCCATCTTCCCCTTCCAGCTCTTCTGTCAAATATAAAAATCCTCCACATTCCGCAATACATGGAATTCCATTTTCAATCTGCTTTCTTACATCTTTTCGCATAGCTCTGTTTTCTGCCAGATGTTTCGCACAAAGTTCCGGATATCCACCACCAAATAAAAGTCCGTCTAAATGTTCCGGAAGCCTTGTATCCTCCAAAGGACTAAACGGAATAATCTCACATCCAAGCTCTTTTAAAAGCTCCATATTATCCTTATAATAGAAACAAAAGGCCAAGTCACGCGCTACGCCGATACGCACTTTTCGTCCGGCTGCTTCCTGTTTTGCCTTCACCGGATGATACTCCATTTCTTTTGCTTCCCAGGCAATTTTCAGCACCGATTCCATATCAAGTGTCTCTGTCAGAATCTCTGCTGCCCGGTCAATCTGTTTTCCCAGGTTCCCTATTTCCTCCGGAAGCATCAGTCCCAGATGCCGACTCTCCAGATGAAAAGCATCCTCCTCCGGCACATAACCAACCACCTGAACCTGGAATCCCATTGTCTGCAATCCCTCTTCGATCATCTTCTTCATCTTCGGATACAGCATCGGGGAAATCCGGTTCAGAATGATTCCCCGGATATTACTGTCATTCCGGTATTCAATCATTCCCTTCAATACTGCCAGGATTGTCGATGCCATACCTCTTGCCGGAACAACCAGGATTACCGGAAGTCCCAGGGTTCTCGCAACGTCATAAGTACTTGCCTGATCCGAATCCAGACTGATCCCGTCATAGTACCCCATCACACCTTCTGTCACCACAAGCTCCGCGCCTTCCGCATGATGCATAAACCGCTCTTTCAAGCGCTCCCGGTCACAAAAATACAGATCCAGGTTCTCGGAATCAATTCCCAGCACCTCCCGGTGAAACATAGGATCAATATAATCCGGTCCGCATTTGCAGGCGCGTACCTTCTTTCCGGCATTTTTAAATGCTTTCATCATTGCCATTGTCACCGCTGTCTTTCCACTCCCACTGGCAGATGCCGCGATTACAATTCCGGGAATTTTCATTCTGTATCTCCTCCGTCTGAAATAATATAAATCGGATTTAACCCGGTCATCATGTGATATCTTCCAAGTTTCTTTGACTTTGCCACATTCAGTTGTATGATTTCCGGATCTGCAAGCAGTCCTTCCTCCATCGCCTCCATCGCTTCCTTCACGGTTTCCAGCGAAATTGCATTGATCACGATACGGACGTCCGGATTTTTTTTCTTTATGCACTGAATAATTTCTTTTAACTGTCCTGTACTGCCTCCGATAAAAGCATGGGTCGGCATTTCCAGTGCTTCCAGTGCTTCCGGTGCAACTCCTTCTATAACCTGAATCTGGTCTGCCCGGAATTTCTGCATATTCTTCCTGATCAGTTCTGCACCCTCCGGATTCTTCTCTATTGCATAAACGCGGAGATTCTCTCCCTGAAGAGCAGCCTCTATAGACACTGAACCGGTTCCGGCCCCCACATCATATATTACTGCATTCTTTGTAAGCTTCAATTTTGCAATGCTGACTGTCCGCACTTCCTCCTTCGTCATCGGAACACTTCCACGGATCAGCTCCTCATCTGCAAGATGAATTCCTGTTCTCTTTTCCGGCTTTGGATTCTCGATCAGAATAGTGGTAAGATCACCAAAATCTTCTGCCAGAAGCTCGTTTCCTTTTTTGATTACAATCTCTTCATCCGGATAAGACAAATGATTTCCAACCGAAACGGTTACTTGTTCCAGATGGTAATATTTCAGTTTTTCGCAGATCTCTTTTCCCGCACTTTTTCCAAGGATCAGAAATGTCTTTTCATGGTTTGCAACTACATGGATAAAATTCTGACTTCTTCCATGCATGCTGAGAATCTTCGCATCCTCCCAGCTTTTTCCAAGCTTTGCCGCAAGATAGATTACAGATGAAATCCCCGGAAAAATCTGTACTTCATATCCGTCTTTTTTCAGAATATCCGCCAGCTTTTTTGCCCCGCTGTAAAATCCGGTATCCCCGGAAAACAGCACCGTACATCTGGTCTTTTCCTCCTGCTCATCTAGGATTGCTCTGATTTTTTCCGGCAGATACTCTGCATAGCAGCATTTCTTTTTTTCCCGGAATCCTTCCAGCATCCGCGTAGCTCCGATCAGCACATCACTTTCCGCAATGATCTTTCTGACCTCTTCCGTAAGCGTTCCTTTGCTTCCCATCCCGATCCCGGCAAGATTTACCTGGCATTTTCGGTTTTCCACAGTTATTCCTCCAATCGATAGCCTCTCGGTGTCACCATTTTCCCATCCACATTTCTCGTCTGGCTGTTGCCGATATAAACGGTTGTAAACATATCGACCTCCGTATCCTTCAGCTCAGAAAGTGTCAGAATATGTGCATCTTCGCCTTCACGTCCGATGTTCCGCACATAACCGCAGACTGTATCCGGGCTCTGGTACTCCAGGATATACTCGCATGCCTTTTTCAGGTAATCTGCCCGTTTCCGGCTGGACGGATTATACAGACAGATCACAAAATCCGCCATCGCAGCTCCGCGGATCCTCTTTTCAATCTTCTCCCACGGTGTCAGAAGATCACTCAGACTGATCACTGCAAAATCATGCATCAGAGGTGCACCAAGAACTGCCGCACCGCCATTTGCCGCCGTGATCCCCGGCACGACCTCCAGCTCCACCTCCGGGTAGCCCTGTCCCATCTCATAGAGCAGACCTGCCATTCCGTAAATTCCGGCATCCCCACTGCATACCATAGCTACCGTTCTTCCTTTCATCGCCTCATCCATTGCCATCTCACAGCGGATCACTTCCTGCCGCATTGGTGTGGAAAGATACTTTTTATCCGGAAACCTTTCCCGTATCAGTCCCGTATATACGGTATACCCGATAATAACCTCACTTTTTTCCAGTGCCGTGGACGCCTGGTATGTCATTTCTTTCTCAGCACCCGGTCCAAGACCGATTACATAGACTTTTCCAATTTTACACATTTCCTGCACCTTCTTTTCCTTTGCCCTGCCTGAACTCTGTTGTAAACTCCGGATGATATAGAAGTGACCGTTCATACTCTCCGCCAAGAACCTCACCAACCACGATCAGTGCTGTCTTTGTAATTCCATTCTCCTTTGCTGTCACCGCAAGATCTTTCACCTTACATCTGCACACCTTTTCATCCTCCCAGGTTGCCTTGTAAACGATCGCTGCCGGAGTCTCCGGCTGATAACCGCCTTCGATCAGACGCTTCGACAGTTCTTCCAGCATCCCGGTACTTAAAAAGATTACCATCGTTGCCTGGTGCGCAGCGAAGCTTTCAATGGATTCTTTTTCCGGAACCGGTGTTCTTCCTGCCATCCGTGTGATCACCACAGACTGTGAAATCCCAGGAAGAGTATATTCTGCATTCAGTGCAGATGCCGCTCCGCAAAAGGAGCTGACTCCCGGGCACACTTTATAAGAAATATTCTCCTTTTCCAGCAGATCCATCTGCTCTTTGATCGCACCATACAGACACGGATCACCCGTATGCAGCCGGACAACTTTTTTTCCCTGCTTCTCTCCGGAAATCATCACTTCCGTCACTTCTTCCAGCGTCATCTTCGCACTGTTGTAGATCTGACAGTCCTTCTGACATACGGTAAGAAGCTCCGGATTTACCAGTGAACCGGCATACACCACTATATCTGCTTCCTCCAAAAGCTTCTGCCCCCGTACTGTGATCAAATCCACAGCACCGCTTCCTGCTCCAACAAAATGAATCATTTTTCTTTCTCCTTTGCTATTACAATTGAAAAATATCCCGCATCTTCCGGTATTTCTTCTGTGCGTTTGTAAATTTTTTCTCCATCCATTCCGCAGTTCATGACCATTTTCGCCTGCTGTCCTTCCTCTTTCAGAACAGCTTTGACCTGCGCCATCTTTTTCCCGGTCTTCATAAGAACCTTCGTCCCCGGAAGCTTCAACTTTTCTTCAATTCCATAGGACACCGGAAAAACATGCAGCTCCTGCCGGTTCTCCACAAGCGAGATCTCCAGCCTTGCTGCCGCAGCACAAAAAGACGGAATCCCGGAAAAGATCTCCCCCTGATATCCCATCTTTTTCAGTCTTTTATAAATATAAATTCCTGTCGAATACACGGTCGGATCTCCAATCGTCAGAAAAACCAGATTCTTTCCTTTCTCCAGAAGCTCTGACGCCTTTCTTGCACCCGCATCGTGTATCTCTTTCAGTAGCTTTTTTTCCTTGATCATTGGCATAGGAAGATACAGCCGCAGCTTCTTTTTCGTCTCCGGCTCTGCCTCACACGCAATCCTATATGCCAGACATTCTTTTGCAAATGTCTCTTCTTCCCCCTCTTCCAGTTCCGGTTTCTTTAACTCCGGACTGCCAATTGGAAGTACCAATACCTGACACGCTTTAATCGCACGAATTGTCTTTATCGTCATCAGTTCCGGATCTCCCGGACCTACACCCGCAAGGTCAAATCTTCCTGCCATTTTTTTGTCATACCTTTCTACCTATCCGATCTTTTCCCTCAGTTTGTCCACAAGAGATGTCTTCCCAAGAATCCCGAGCTCATCCGAAAACATCAGCGCCCCGACCTTCATCTTCTCGCCTGCACGCTTCGCCAAATGATACTCGATCTTCTCCATCACGGTCCGCATCGTCTCTTCCAAAAGTCCTCTTTCTTCCAGAATGTCCAATGCTTCCTTCGTCGTAAAACACTTCATCAGAGCACAGACTGTCTCACGGTCTGCCCCTGCCATTGCCGCATGGACGGCAAGCACTTCCATTCTTGCATCTGCCTGTCTGGAATGGGTATTCATTACACCTGCCGCGATCTTGACCAGCTTTCCGATATGTCCTACAAGCAGCAGTCCGTCCATCTTCAGCCGCACGCCGTCATCAATCGCATCCCCGATATAATTGCTGCATTTCACCGCAAGCTCCTGGTCATACCCAAGTGTCTGCCTTAAAAAATCATTTCCATAATTTCCCGGTGTCAGATAACAATACCGGTGACCTTCATCACGAAGCATCTTCATTTCCAGGAAAATAGTCTGCGTCAGTGCCTGTTCACTCATCGGTTCTACGATTCCTGATGTTCCGAGTACCGAAATCCCACCTTCGATCCCAAGTCTTGGATTAAACGTTTTCTTCGCGATCTCCACGCCCTGCGGAACATAGATCAGAACGTCCGCGCCACCATCCCAGTCATATTTCTCAATCTGGCTTTGCACCGCTTCCCGGATCATCTGCCGCGGAACCTTATTGATCGCCGCTTCCCCTGCTTCCTGCTCCAGCACCTTCCGGGTGAACCGCCCTACTCCGATCCCACCATCTAAGGTCATTCCTTTTTCCCTTTTTTTCGTGACCTTGGCGTAAACGAAGATCCCGTTCGTCACATCCGGGTCATCTCCGCTGTCCTTCTGAATGGCACAGCTGACAGATTCATTTTCTCTTTGGATCTTTTCTACTTCCAGATACAGTTCGATCCCTTTCGGCGTCATAAGAGATACCTGGCGGATTTCCTCCCCGGAAAAGAGCATTGCCGCTGCCGCCTTTGCTGCTGCCGCAGCACAGCTTCCTGTTGTATATCCACACCGCAGTTCTTTTTGATTTTTCCACACGACCTGCATCTTGTCCATTTCCATTTCATCTCCTTAGTATTCGATGCCTTTCCTTGCCCGGATTCCTTTTTCAAAAGGATGCCGTACCATCTTTACTTCCGAAATATAATCTGCCAGCTCCAGAACCTCATCTGACGGATCCCGTCCGGTCAGAACCACTTCCAGATTGTCCGGTCTGTCTTTTAAGAACTGCACCGCCTCTTTATTCGGGATCAGTCCATACCGGTATGCCGCCATAAATTCATCAATCACAAGCATATCATAATCCCCTGTACTGATTTTCCCCAGGATCGTATTCCACAGCCTGCCATACATCTCTCGGACTTCTTCCTGTTCCTTTTCGGAAAGTGTCTTAAAAAATCCATAGCTTTTTTCCAGATGAAGTACCTCGATCTCCGGGATCCGATCCAGGATCTTCAATTCTCCCGAAAATTCATTTTTTAAAAAACGGGCAAACAGAACCCGCATACCACTTCCAGCTGCGCGAACTGCAAGCCCCGTTGCCGCCGTCGTCTTTCCTTTTCCATCTCCACAGTAAATGTGCAAAAGTCTATTTTTCATATGATTCCAGCTTTCCCATTTCTTCTGCAAATACAAGCAGTTCTTTCATCTTCCGGTTGGTTGTTCCAATCACAATTCCTGCATTTATCACCTTTTTACACTGCCTAATCATCTGCTTTGCCCGTTCAAATGCACGGTCGCTTACCGGTTCAAATGGCTCTTCTTCGATTACGCTGACCGCCAGATGTTCTGCCAGATGATAGTCAATATCATTAGTATACAGGATTCCTGCCGAAAATGGAATCTTTGCTTTCTGAAGGTTCCGGTAAACAGGGATTCCACTGCCTCCGGAAGAGATCACAAATACTTCTGCCTCTCCCTCCGCCTTTGCAAGCTCCACACTTCCGAACACAGGATCAAAATGCCCGTTGTCGATCTCATAAAGTTTCTGGATAAAATCTTCTTTAAAAATCGCCTCCGGCTCTCCATAACCGAAAATTGTATCTCCTTTAACGCACAGGATCTTATCCGAGATCTTCTGCGCCAGATCGATCTCATGAAGTGACATAATGACCGTGATCTGCTTTTCTTTCGCCATATTTTTCAAAATAGTAAGCAACTCCAGCTTATAACGGATATCCAGAAAAGAAGTGGGTTCATCCAGGATCAGTACCTCCGGTTCCTGGCAGATCGCTCTTGCCAGAAGGATCCGCTGTCTCTGCCCGTCACTGATCGCCTCAAAACTTTTTTCTGCGTATTCTGTTGCATGGACAATTTCCAGTGCTTCCTGTGTCTTTTTCTCATCTCCTCGCGTTAATATCCCGAGCCGTCCTGTATAAGGATACCGCCCTGCTGCTACGACCTCATAGCAGGTCATCAGCTCCGGCTTTGCCCGCTGTGTCAGTACCACTGCCATCTGCGTTGCAAGCTCTTTGTAAGATAAGTCTTTCAGATTCTTTTCACCGATCGTCACCTTACCTCCAATGAGCGTAAGCTGCTTGGTAATACTTTTTAAAATCGTAGATTTCCCGGAACCGTTTGGTCCGATCAGTGTCAATATCTCACCTTTTTTAATCTCTGTACAGATATCATGGATCAGTACATTTCCATGATATCCGACAGAAAGATCTTTCATCTGAAAATAGTTCTCACTCATATTTATTTCCCTTTTCTTCCTTTTATCATCATGAAAATTACGATCGGTGCACCAAAGATCGAAGTCACAGTACTGATATTCAGCTCCAGTGGTGCAAATGCCATACGCGCGATCAGATCACATCCCATACAGAACACCGCCCCGCCAAGGAATGTTGCCGGTATCACAACCAGCGGTTTTGCCGTCCCGAGAAGATGCTTGATCAAGTACGGAACTGCGATTCCAACGAATGAAACCGGTCCTGCAAATGCGGTCACACATGCGGAAAATACACTGGAAAGCAGAATCAGAAGCACACGGAACACACGAATATTGACCCCCATACTCTGCGCATACATTTCTCCCAGCTGATACGCTCCGATCGGCTTTGACAGGAAAAAGGTAAGGATCAGTGTGATTCCTACCATAAGCGCTGCTACCTTTACATTGCTCCAGCTCATACCGGAAAAGCTTCCCTGTGACCAGCCATGCAGATTCACGATATCTGAATCCTCCGCAAAAGTCACTACAAAATCAGTTACTGCCGAGCAGATATAACCGATCATGATTCCGCCCACCAGAAGAGTTGCCATATTCCGGATTTTTCTTGCAAGAAGCAGGATAAATCCAATTGAAAGCATAGATCCGATAAATGCTGCAATGATCAGTATATAAGATGATACCAAAGTGTAATATTTTAAAAAGATGATCATCGCCAGAGCGACCATCATCTTTGCACCCGAAGAAATCCCCAGTACATACGGTCCTGCGATCGGGTTGGAAAAAAATGTCTGCAATAAAAATCCGGAAAGGGCAAGTGCCCCTCCCAGAATCCCCGCCATCAGGACACGCGGAAGACGGATTTTCCAGATAATATTCATCTGCACCTGTGTTCCTTTTTTCAGAAACAGGATCCGTAAAATCTCAGGAACCGAGATCTGTACATTTCCGGTATTGATGTTCAGCACTACGATCATGCAAAAAAATGCTGCCAGCACCGCAAAGACTCCCATATATCTTGTATTCCTTTTCCAGTTATTTTTCATTCCTGCCTGTCCCATTTTCTTCTCCGTTTTCTATTTTACATGGTATAAAAATGTCATCTTGCTTTCATCGCCGCCTGTCAGCATCAGATTCATATCCGTGATCAGTTCCCCAACGATATCGGTTGCCTGATACAGATATTTACCGGTACACCATACATTTCCTTCTTTGACTGCTTTGAAATCAGAAAAAAGTGCATCTTTTTCTTCCAGATCTTTTACACTGTTGATTGGATTATCGATACTTGAATTATAAATCAGATAATCTGCATCCGCCGCCTGTGCGTAAAACTCTTCCATTGTAAGTTTTACTGCTGAAGTATTACTGTCATCGCCAGTCAGATCATCGAATACATATCTTCCACCGGAAAGTTCGATCATTTTCGGAATATAATCATCACTTCTTCTTACTACCACCGTTCCGTCACTGCTTACATAGAAAAATGCAACTGTCTTCTCGGTATTCTTAAAATCTTTGAGCGCATCGACATTTTCCACCTGCTTTTCAAAAAATGCATCCGCTGCATCTTCTTTATTCAGCATTGCTGCATAAAGTTTGATCCATTCAGTTCTTCCTAGAGGATGCGATTCATAGCTGGACCGGTCGATCATCACCGGGATATCCAGAGATTCGATCATCTCCTGTACCTTCGGTGTGTGAAGGATCATGGTCGATTCGATGGCAAGATCACAGTCTTCGTCTACCAGCATCTCATAATCCGGTTCACTGTATTTCCCTGCAAATTTCATTTTCCCGTCATCCATCGCTTTGACTGCATTTTCAATATACCATCCGGAAGCCTGGGTACCTGTCATTGTGATATTATCCAGAGAATCGATCGCATTAAAAAGTGCCATTGCAGATGTCGCCGCAAGATAAATATGATCCAGCGGCTGCTGAAGGATCACGTAATCCTCCTCGGCTCCATCCGGCACATCCTGATTTTCCGGGACGACCAGAAATTTTGCATCGTCTTTGATATCGATCATCTTATAGCCGTCTTTGTAGTAATATACCTGAAAACCTTCGGCATATTCCAGATCCATCGCGGATTCATAAGTGAGTCCGTCAATCTCCGGACCTTTTTTTTCTTTGGCACTTTCTTTCGTACTGCTGCTTTCTGTTTTTTTTGTATCTGTTGTATTCTTTTTCGTCTGCCCGCATCCGGTCAGTGCTGCCGTCCCAAGCAGCACTGTACTCAAAAGAATGCACCCCAGACGCATCGTTCTCTTTTTCATTTTCTACCTCTGTATCCAAAAAAGAATCTACCTAGTTTTTTGCAGAAGAATCTGTACTGTCTGTCTGCGCGAAAATTGCCTCGTAAACCTTGCTCCACTCTGCTTTTGCATCATCCTTTTCCTCATCTGCTGACCGGTCAACGATCATCGGAACATCCAGAAGAACAAATTTTTCTGCCAGCTCTTCGTATCTCTTCTGCTGATCTTCTACCGACATTTTCTTCTCATTCTTTTCATCCGGAAGAATTTTATTGGAAAGGATTGCAAGATCACACTTACTCTTCATCAGTTTTTTATTTTCCGGTTTCTTATAGGTTCCTGCATAAATGATCTTCTTAGCTTTCATTGCTTTTGCAATGCCTTCTACCTTACAGTTCTTCTGTTTTACCCCTACTGATGTAATCTGGTCTGTTGCATTCAGCTTATCCAGGATTCCCAGTACTTCCTCTGAACCTACATATGCAGACTTCTTTGGCTTCTGGATCACGATCATTTCTTTATCCAGACCTGCCGGAATTTCTGCGTCTTCCGGGACGATCAGATAACGGACGATCTTTGCTTTGTAAAGCGCAAGCTGTTCTTCCTGTGCCGGTGTCAGTCCGGAATCTGTATCTTCTTTTGTATCCTTTGTCTTGGTCTCTTTTGTATCCTCATCTTTTCTCTGATCGATTTCTAAAAGAGTGATTCCCTGATCATAATGATAGATCTTGAAGTACTTAGCATGCTCTACCTTTGTCTCAGACTGATAAGAAAGTCCCATGATTTCCGGCGCTTTCTCATCCAGTGTATCTGCACTTAAATTGGTCTCCCCACTTACTGTAGTTCCGTCTGCTTTTGCTGCAGCACTTAGGTAAATGAAAATCGAATAGCTGATTTCATGCGCTGTTGACATCTTGGTTGTCATACCGATGATCGTATTGTTCTTGTTCAGTTCTACCGGAATGACAAATGTAGACGTACTTCCGGTTGCTGTCGGATAATAGGTATTTCCATTCGCTTTTACATAGCCATAAGAACTACTGCTAAATACAATGGTAGCATATGCCTGACCGCCTGTCACGGTAATCTTGGTACAACTGATACTGACCTTTCCGGTTCCACCTGACCAGGAAAATTTATCCGGTGTATAGACACCGTCTGCAAGTGTTGTTGCACTGTTTACACGGGCAGTTCCACCATTTAAATCTGCCTCGTATTTGGATTCTTTGTCCGGGGTCTGGTTTGTGCCTGTGCCTCCGGAAGTGGTGCCGGTTCCAAAGTTGGTGTTCTGGCTGGTGTTATTTCCCTGGTTGGTGTTGCCATTATTTCCAGTAGTTCCATTTGTGGAATTGCTATTGTTCAGATTCTTCATGCCTGCTGAGGCGAATGTCAAGGTACGGTCATACCATACTTGCTTTTTATGAGAAAATGCTGCCACTGAAATTCCTGTGTCTAATAAAGAAACCGGAATCGTATAGGTATACATACCATTTTTGTCCACAACATAAGGAATCCACTTGGACTTATCTGCAAGTGCTGCTTCTGCACTTGTTCCTACATACAGATAATCATATCCTGTACCACTGAGTGTAATTTTTGCAGTCATCTCTCCATTTTTTGATGTTAAGATGCAATCCGTAACTTTAAACATGGATGAACTTGAAGTTACGTTTACTTTATAAGAGCCATCACTTACCTGAACATATTTGGTCATTCCTTCTGTCTTGAATGTTAATGTACGATCAAACCATTTACCACCTTTTTTCCCATGTGCTGCAATCTGAATCCCAGTATTCATGCTTTCCACCGGCACTGTAAATACACATTTTCCTTCTACAATTTCTTTAGGCGCAATTAACTGATCTTTTGAAGCTTTTTCAGCATCCTTAGCGGTTCCCACGTATAAATAATCATATCCTGTTCCACTAAGTGTAATATCTGCCTGCATCTTGCCACCAACAGATGTCAGCACGCAATTTACTACACGAAACATTCCACTAGCTGAAGCTGCATCAACATCTACTACATACTTTCCAGTATCCAGTACGTTCTTGTCCTCATTTCCCGGTTTCTGGTTTTCGCCACTTCCGGTTCCCGGTTTGTTCTCTCCTGAATTGCCTCCCTGTTCAGGATTTTCTGTGTCGTCTTTTTTATTTTCTGCTGACGATGAGATATGAAGCGTGTAATCTCCGTCTGCTTTCCTACTCTCCCAACCGTTCTCTTGGCTATGTGGTACAAAGGCAACATCCGTTCCATCTGCTGACAGTGGAAGTTCAAACGTAAATATATACCCTTTGCTTGTTCCCGTTCCAACTATCGCCTTTTCTTCTTTCCGTTCAACTATATCAGCTTTACTTCCAATATAAATTTTATTGTAAGTTTTACTCTCTGTTTCTATCGAAACTTTCAGGTGATCATTTTCTTTTACAACAGAAGACGATCCAACCTTAAACATTTCAAAATCACTGGTAACATTTTTCGCTTCCTGCGTCTTCACTTCCCCGGCATTTTCCGCCGTTTCTTCCGACTTAACCTTCTGCTCCTTTGCAGCCTTCTCTTCGCTCTTTCCGTCTTCGCCCGCTTCTTTTTTCTCTGCCTCAGTTACATTCCCTGTTGCCGCATTTTCTTCTGCTTTCGGCTCTTCCTGACTCTTCTGATTCTCGTCCGTTCCCTGTCCGGCAGTCGTTTCTTCTTCCTGTCCAGTCACTTCTTCAGCCGGCTGACCTGCTGCGTCTGCCGCACCGATTTTTCTGTCTGTTACTTCTACGGTCTGCTGACCTGATTCTGTATTTTCTACTCCTGCCACTGCACTGTCCTCAGCGTAAGCATAAGAAACCGGTGTAACCGACATTGCAACTGCCATGAAAAGTGCAAGAAACTGTTTTGAATTCCTCTTCATAATCCAACTCTTCCTCCTGATGTCCTGATCTTTTGTCGCTTGACAGCTCGATGATGTACATTCGCCAAATTCAGTTCCTCGTGCAAGCATAAATCTGCACTTGGCTCATCGTATGCAAAAAAATCTGCTTCCTTTTTCCTGAAAGCAGACTTCACCTACATCCTCTGCCACCGGAACTCTTTTCCGTATATATGGCAGCACAAAAATCTTGCTTTCATACTCAGTATGAAGCAAGATATCATTTCTTTGTGTATGTAAACACGCTTTCATCGGAAGCAATTTACTCTCTTTCAGCAGGTCTCCTGGCTTATGGATCTTAACAAAGCTGCACCTTCTCACATTTTTTATGCAATGGCTTGCCGCCGCTTTGCTCCTCATTTACAGTGACCGGATCGCTCAGGACTTTCACCTGATTCCCTTTTAAGCCGACCAGAAATTCTTCTGCCTAGCACTGAAAAAGTTTCTTTATTTATTCTTACTCACTATAACAGATATGTTTCTTCTTGACAAGAGTCATCTTTCCTGGTTTATTTCCCTATTTTTCCAAACTCTCCATTAAAAATCCCGGAAGTTTTTGTTTCAAAATCGACACCTTAATGACTATATGTTTATCATAATTTCATGACCTACTTCATTTATATATAGAAAGCGAAGGGGATCGAAATGAGAAAAAAGTGCCAGTGAATGTATGGAAATATTCTGAAATAAGACAATGCAGCCGCCAGATCGACGACTGCATTGTCTTATACTCTTTTTCGTACAATTTTATTTTTTCGCTGCCTCAAAATTACGATGAAGTAATTCGTGGGTCTTTCCTTTCAGAAGTTCATCATATAATGACAGGATCAGCGGATTCTCATTCGACTTCTTAATCTGCGTATTGATATCGGTATCATACAGGCCTTTGCTTCTGGCTATCCTGCTTCTCGGACCTGCCGGGACTGGCTGTCCGCCACCCATGATACATCCGCGCCTGCATGCCATAACCTCAACAAAGTCGTAATGTACCTCGCCCTTCTGGATCTTCTTCATCAGCGCATCTGCATTTCCAAGTCCACTGACAACAGCTGCATGGATAGTACGTCCGTTGTAATCAAACTCTACTTCTTTCAGTCCTTCTTCTCCACGAACTCCACTGAATTTGATCTTATCCATTTCCACACGGTTATGTCCTTCACGAAGGCGCCTGAGTACGGCTTCTGTCACACCACCGGTTACTCCGAAGATCACACCTGCACCAGATCCGATACCAAACGGCATATCGGATGCTTCGATCTCCAGATTTTCAAAGCGGATACCGGATTTCCGGATCATTGTAATCAGCTCTGTTGTAGTCAGTACATAATCAATATCCTGTTTTCCATTCGTGGAAGATTCCGGTCTTAAAATCTCTTCTTTCTTTGCAGTACACGGCATGATCGATACAGAAACGATTCTCTTTCCACCATTCTTTTCCGGATCTTTATAGTATTCACGGATCACAGCACCAAACATCTGCTGTGGTGAACGGCAGGTTGACAGATTTTTTGCCAGATCCGGATAACGGTTCTCACAGAATTTTACCCATGCCGGACAGCAGGATGTAAATAATGGGAGATTTTCTCCGGATGCAAGTCGTTCAAGAAGCTCTTCAGATTCCTCGATCACCGTAAGGTCTGCACCATAAGAAGTATCATAAACTTCATCAAATCCAAGGCGGTGCAACACATTGACGAGTTTTCCCATCACATTTTCCCCTCTTGGAAGGCCGAACTGATCGCCGACTGCGACCCGGACTGCCGGTGCGATCTGTGCGATCACCTTTGTATTCTTATCTGCAAGAAGGTCCCAGATCACTTCGATATTGGTATTGATACTGATCGCACCTGTAGGACAGACAACCCTGCACTGTCCACAGTTTACGCAGTCTGTCTCTGCAATCTTTTTGTTAAATGCCGGTGTTACCAGAGCCTTTGTTCCCCGGTATGCAAAATCAATCGCATTAACAGACTGTACATTGTCGCACATACGGACACAGTCACCACAGAGAATACATTTATTCGGGTCACGCACGATTGACGGTGAACTGAAATCCAGTGGATACTGTTCTTTTGTATTTTCAAATCGGACGGTTGTGACGCCCATACGGTGTGCCAGCGCCTGAAGCTGACATTCTCCACTCTTGATACAGGTTGTACAGTCTCTGCAATGTGCAGCAAGTAAAAGCTCCAGAATCATCTTACGATATTTCATAAGACGCGGAGTATTCGTGTAAATGACCATCCCATCTCTTGGCGGTTCTGAACAGGATGCAAACGTCTTTCCTCTCTCATCTTCTACGGTACACAAACGACAGGCTCCATACACAGACAGTTCTGAATGGTAGCAGAGTGTCGGTATATCTATATCTGCATTACGGATGACAGAAAGTACATTCGGCTCATCTGTAAACTCTACCTTCCTTCCATCTATTGTCATATATCCCATGACTCATTCCTCCTATTTCTCGATATGAATTGCTTTAAACGGACACTGTTCCATGCAGGCTCCGCACTTGATACATTTCTCCTGATTGATATGATAAGGAGATTTCAGCACGCCTTCAATTGCACCTGCCGGACAGTTTCTTGCACACTTCGAGCAGCCCTTGCATATCTCCGGATCGATCTGGAATTTACGCAGATTTGAACAGACACCTGTCCGGCAGCGTTTCTCGTTGATATGTTCCAGATATTCCTCTTCAAATGCATTCATGGTACTGATAACCGGTTTCGGTGCGCTCTTTCCAAGTCCGCAAAGCGCCGTACTCTCAATCATATCTGCCAGTTCACGAAGCTCGTCCATATCGGATGGTTTTCCGTTTCCTGCTACAATACGCTCCAGGATTTCAAGCATTCTCTTTGTACCTTCACGGCAAGGAACACATTTTCCACAGCTTTCTCTCTGTGTAAAACTCATGAAGAATCTGGCAACCTCTACCATACAGGTATCCTCGTCCATGATAACCAGACCGCCCGAACCGATCATTGCCCCGATCTTCGCCAGTGAATCAAAGTCCATCTTACTGTCCAGCTGATCCTCGGTCAGACATCCACCGGACGGACCACCGATCTGTACTGCTTTGAATTTCTTGTCATTCTGGATTCCACCGCCGATGTCATAAATAACTTCGCGCAATGTAATTCCCATTGGTACTTCGATCAGTCCTGTATTTCTTACATTACCGGTCAGTGCAAATGCTTTCGTTCCGGGACTCTCTGGTGTACCGATTCCTTTGAACCAGTCTGCACCATTTGTTACGATCATCGGAACATTGGCATAGGTTTCTACGTTATTAAGAACAGTTGGTCTTGCCCATAATCCCTGCTCTACTGTACGTGGCGGTTTTACTCTCGGCATTCCACGTTTTCCTTCAATGGATGCCGTCAGTGCGCTGCCTTCTCCACAGACGAATGCACCTGCACCACGGTTGATATGTAAATGGAAACTGAAATTGGTTCCAAGAATGTTGTCTCCTAAAAGTCCGATTGCCTCTGCCTGGCTGATCGCTGTCTTCAGTCTTTCAATCGCAAGCGGATATTCTGCACGTACATAGATATAGCCTTCCTGTGCCTGTACTGCATATGCTGCGATCATCATGCCCTCGATCATACGGTGCGGATCACCTTCCATGATACTTCGGTCCATAAATGCACCCGGATCACCTTCATCACCATTGCAGACCACATAGCGGATCTTTTCTTTCTGGGAAGCAACCTGCTGCCACTTTCTGCCGGTGCGGAATCCGGCACCTCCACGTCCACGCAGATTCGAATCATAGATTGTCTGGATCACTGCTTCCGGTGTCATCTCAAAGAGTGCCTTTTCGATTCCGGCATAAGCACCGACTGCAAGTGCACCCCCAATATGCTCTGCGTCGATATGTCCGCAATTCTTCAGTACCAGTCTGGTCTGCTTTGCGTAGAACGGAATCTCTTCCTGTGACGGATAGGTCACTCCATCCATTTTGTAGAGAAGTCGCTCTACCGGTCTGCCACCCAGGATTGTTTCGTTATAAATCTCTTCGCAGTCTTCCAGTTTTACTTTAATATATAAATAATTATATGGCTCAATTCTTACCAGAGGTCCCATCTCGCAGAAGCCATGACATCCACTCTTCATAACCTTTGTATGTGCGATTTCTTCCCCGATCTTTACTTCTACCCCTGTATGATCTTTTGTCAGTTCTTTTAACTTTTCATAAATCTTGCCTGATCCACTTGCCAGACATCCGGTTCCCCCGCAAACCAGTACTCTGCAGTCAGCCGATTGTTTTTTCTGACATTCAATACGATATTCCTTCAATTCCGTTCTGTTTTCAATTTTCATTTTCTTCACCTCTCAGTTCTTCAAGAAGTTTGATTACCTTCTCCGGTGACATCTTCGGATGTACTTCATCATTAACTGTGATCGCAGGTGCAAGTCCACAGGCTCCAAGACAGGATACAGTCTCTACTGTAAAAAGCATATCGTCTGATGTATGCTTGTGCTCATTTAACCCCAGCTCTTTATACAGCGCTTCCAGGATCGGAATGGATTTACGCACATGACAGGCTGTTCCGTCACAGACCTTGATCACATACTTTCCTTTCGGTTCAAATGAAAAATTCTCATAAAAGCTTGCCACACTGTACGCTTTTGCCTCTGTAATCCCGATCTGTTTTGCTACATAGGTAAGCAGTTCCGGTGGAAGATAACGGTATTCCTCCTGAATATCCTGAATGATCGGTATCAATGAGCGTTCCTCCCTTGTATGCATGGCAATGATCTCATCCGTTTTCTGATAATAAGATGCATCTAACATTCCATTTCCTCCTTCGTCATATTGTACATTTCCTTCTTATTATTCTATTATTTTTATGACATTATAACATATATCTATAGTTTTCGTTTATACGTTTCATATATGATAGCTATATATTTTCCAATATATAATAATACAAGAATCAAAAGTATTAGTATTTGTGAATAGACGGATAAATGTGTACCCAGCTCATCAAATACACAAAAAGAGCAGAATGGATATATCTTGGTCCGATATATCATTCTGCTCTCATTTACATCATTTCACGGATTGTTTCTTTTAAATGCTCAATAAATTCTCTTTCGTACAATTTTTTCTGATAACCCTTTTTGTAGATCAGCACATCCCGGATCATCTGTCTGGAAAATCCGGCATGCTTCTGCACCAGATTGTAGTTTTTCCTTAATTTTTCCGGTACTGGCGATACCCACATATAACTGTTTTTTACTTCCCGCAAAATATCAAACTGGCTTCCCCTTTCAAAAATATAAATTTTATTATGTGGATGAAGCGACTCTCCATTCTCACTCAGCTCGGTGTATTCTCCGGTCGGAAGTTTCCAGTCCCCATGCAGGATTTCCACACCATCTTCCAGTTCTTCTCTTGTCTTTAACTCCCTCTTTGCAAGATCTCCATCCGCAGAAGTTAAGATCACATACGGAAGCTCTGCCAGAAGTTCTGCATCCAGCCCTTTCAGATCAAGAAGCGACTGAAAATAAGGTTCATTCTCGCACAGATACCGGATGATTCCCATGGAATACCCGTTCTGCAACACATTTTCAATGGCATGCATAGAACTGTTTTCCTGAAATTCTGCTTTGATCGCCGTTTCCTTGCTCTGCATTCCGATAAACTCTGCAAATGCACTGGAAATGTAACTTGCCCTCGGAACAGTAATCTTAAATGAGAGATTTTCTTTCCCCAGATCACTGCAGTCCCTTTTCATTTCCTCTATTTCGTAAATGATCCTTTTGGCATACTCCAGAAATTTCTGTCCTTCTCTTGTCGCCTTAACTCCCTTTGACGACCGCTCAAAGATAGAAATTCCAAATTCCCGCTCCAGATGCTTGATCGCTTTACTAAGATTTGGCTGCGCCACATAAAGTTCCTTCGCCGCCTTTGAGATTGATCCACTCTTATCGATTTCAACTACATAATGCAAATCTGTCAGATTCATCTTCCCCATCTGCCTTTCTGATCTCTGACTTTATCTCCCCATAACTATTTTCTGAACTTTTATTACAGATTCTTTTCCAGCCATTTACAGACTTCTGAAAATGTTCTCCCTGTTTCTTTTGGTCTTCCTACCGCAACAAGAACTGCCCCTGTTTCCTTTGCTGCCTGTACCTTTTCTCCAAAGCCTCCGGCTTTTCCCGATTCTTTGGTCACAAAATATTTTGCGCCTGTCTGATGGATCGTAGCCACGTTCATCTCCTTTGAAAATGGTCCCTGCATTGCAATGAGATGCTTTCCTTCAAAGCCAAGCGCGACCGATTCCATAACCGCCTGCTCCGTAGAGAGGACTCGCGCAAAGCAGCGCTCTTTATACTCCGTAAGCTTTGTATATTTTATCAGTTCCTTGCTTCCGGTGGTAATCAGGATCTTTCCTTCTGTATTTTGCAGATATTCCACCGCATCTTCAACCGACTGCGCCCAGATCACCCTATCCGCTTCATCCGGCACTGCTTCCATCTTCTCCCGCAGGCAACGCAGATACTGCACACCGGAGATTTCGCAGGCCCTCCTTATCTCCCCAGTCACAAGCTGTGCAAATGGATGGGTTGCATCGATCACCAGATCGATCTGCTTTTCCTTTATCATCTCTGCCATCTGCCTCTGATCCATACGTCCAAAAAAGACTTCCGCATTCTCATGCTCTCCGGTACATTCTTTTCCATATTCGGTTGCGGCACTGACATAAACTTTTACATTTCTTCCATCTAGAAATTCCGTAATCCGCCTTCCCTCTGTTGTCCCTGAAAATATTAAAATCCGCTTCATATTCTGATCCTTACCTTCTTTTCTGCCACTGCTATTGTCACCCGATTCATGCACTGCTTCGGCATCAGAAGCCTGCCATCCTCTCCGGCTGCAAGAATCGCCGCCCGCTCACAGACATTGTCCACACCCGTGACCTTCCTGACAAACTCCGAATGGGAGCTGACACATTTAACTTTTCCCAACTCTTCTGCTGAAAACGTGTAAAATGGAAGCTTCCACTTTGCCGCATAAGAAAGTAATCCCTCTTCTTCTTTTTTCAAATCAATACTGTCGATCTCAATGACTTCCTTTTCTGTAAATCCAAGGATCTTTTTTGCCTCATTGACCGCGCTTTGGATTTCTTCTTCGGAAATCCCTTTGCGACATCCGATTCCCAGCACCAGGTTCTTCGGCGGAAGATCCAGAATCGTCTCTTCTTCCCGCCTTTCACCACTTCTTCCTGCAATCCGGATTCCATATGGATAGTTTCTGAGAAACTCTTCTGTTTCACATAGCTTTAATTCCTCCGGAAACTTTCCTTCTACTGGAAATACACTGTAAAGTCCAATCTTATTCCCATCCAGAACCACAGCTGAAATCTCCTTTGCCTTTTTCCGGTCTGTCAGTACCAGACCATTGCTTTTTGCAAATACATCTACTGCAAACTTTTGTTCTACATCCGTTGCTGTAGTAAGTACTGCCTGCGCATTTATTTTCTCCGCGATTTCCTTTGCAAGCTCTACAGCTCCGCCCACATGTCCCGACAGGAGCGGAATCACATAGCTTCCTTTTTCATCCATCACCAGAACCGGCGAATCGGTAAATTTGTCTTTCACATGAGGGGCGATCATCCGCACTGCGATTCCTGCCGCCCCGATAAAAAACAAAGCCTTCTCTCCCCAGAGGCTGCCTATCCAGCTTTTCTTATCTTCCGGAAAAGCATGAAATCCGTATAATCTGCAAAACCGTGTCAAAGTATACACTTTGACACGGTATCCGCTTTGTATGAAATTCTCTCTGACTTTACAGGCCATCTGACAGCCTGCATCTGTAAAACTCAAGATTACAATTTCCATAAACTTTAGTATTTCTCCATCTGCTCCACGTTCAGTACAAAAATCGTACTTCCGCCTACCTGCACATTGATCGGAACGGACGGTGCTGCGCTCATGCTGCTCTGTCCTGAGATCAATGCCGGGTTTGCATAAGTGATCGTCTTTCTTTCGCCAGAATTCTTCTTGATGATCTTCAGTGCCTCTGCTACCTTCTCATCATCCACTACAACCATGATCGTGGTGCTCTTTTTCTTCAGAAATCCACCGGTTGTAGCCAGCTTTGTTACCATGTATCCGGCAATATTCAGTTCCTCTATCGTCTCCAGTTCATCATCCTTATGCAGGATCGCCATAATCATCTTCATACAAAAACCCTCCTGTCTTATCTGGCTTTTGATGCCAGATCCCTTTTTCTTTTATTTTACCGCATTTACCTGGAAAGGTAAACGAAAATGTTGCATTTTAAAAGATTAGTTGAAATCCAAAACGAACTTTAACTTTGTGCATTACCTGTTACAATAATCTTCTTCAATCCTGCCATCCAGTATCCGGATCACCCGGTGTGCCTGACTGGCAATCTCTTCATCATGTGTGATGATAATAACCGTTCTGCCTGACCTGTGCAGTTCTTTCAGGATTTCCATGATCTCCTGTGTTGATTTCGTATCCAGATTGCCGGTCGGTTCATCGGCAAGAATGATCGGCGGTTTTGCGGCAACCGCTCTTGCCACCGCAACTCTCTGCTGCTGTCCTCCGGACATTTCATTCGGCTTATGCTTCATCCGGTCTTCCAGACCGACACTTTTCAGGGCTTCCATCGCAAGTTGCTTTCTCTCATTTTTTGACACCCCGCGGTATACCAGCGGAAGCTCTACGTTTCCAACTGCATCCAGATTACTGATCAGGTTGAATCCCTGGAAAATGAAACCGATCTCTTTATTCCGCACATCTGCAAGCTGATTATCTGTCATACTCGCCACATCCTGCCCGTCCAGAACATACTTGCCGGAAGTCGGTGTATCCAGACAGCCGAGCATATTCATCAGCGTTGATTTTCCCGAGCCTGAATGTCCCACAATCGCAACCAGGTCTCCTTTTTCGATATCCAGATCGATCCCGTCAAGTGCACGGACTTCATTCTCACCCGGATTGTAGATTTTCTTCATATTTTCTATATGAATCAATGCCCCCATAAATGTTCTCCTTTTCTTTTCGCTCTACTTTACGTTCCTGTTTTCAATATACCTTATTTTGAATCCAATCACAATGCTATCCTCCTGGCATCATGAATTCTTAAGAATTTCCATTGAAAACATCTTTAAATTTCCTTTTTTATAAAAAATATCAATTATACATCTCGTTTAAAAACACTTATGATAAAACTATCATTTCTAAAAAAGGAGATCTGAAAATGACCAATTTAAAATTACCGGAAGATTTTGAAACCTATCCGGAAGCAAGAAAGAATGCTTTTCTGAAAATGAAAGAGCTGAAGGAGTCCGGGCGCAGAATTGTCGGAGTTTTCTGTACCTACACCCCATGGGAACTGATTGAAGCTGCAGACGCAGCTGCAGTTGTACTTTGCGGGATCGGAGATGACAATATCCCGATTGCAGAGACCAGACTGCCACAGAACCTTTGTCCTCTGATCAAGGCAAGCTACGGTGCCGCCCTCGCTGACCGCTGTCCATTCTTCTATTTTTCGGACATGGTGCTCGCAGAGACAACCTGCGATGGAAAAAAGAAAATGTATGAACTGATGTCCGAGCTTAAGCACTGCCATATTATGCAGCTTCCGCCAGGAAAAACAGGCCGCGGTGCGCTGGAATTCTGGAAACAGGAGGTAATCAGCGTCAAAGAAGATCTGGAGGATTTCTATCACATAAGGATCACAGATGAGCAAATCCGCAAAGCAATCCATCTTCGCAACCGGGAACGCAAGGCCGTCCTTGACTTCTTTGAGATTGGACGCTTAAAACCGACCCCGATTACCGGTTATGAGATCAACACAGTTATTTCCTCGAACGAATTCACGGTTGATCTGGAAGAAAAAATCAAATACCTGGAACACCGTACCGCTGAGCTTAAAGAGCTTTATGAAAAGGAATATAAAGGCAAACCATCCCGTCCGAGAGTTCTCATTACCGGATGTCCGACCACCGGCGTGATCGACAAAATTGTACGCCAGATTGAAGAACTCGGAGCAGATGTTGTCGGCTTTGAGAACTGTTGCGGTCCACGTGAGAAAAAAGATCCGATTGATGAGACAAAGGATCCAATCACTGCAATCGCCGAAAAATATCTTCGTGTAAACTGTTCGGTCATGAGTCCGAACCCGGGACGTCTCGAGGCGCTTGATGCCCAGATTGATGAATATAAGGTAGATGGTGTCGTTGAGGTCCTTCTGCAGGCATGTCATACCTTTGCCATTGAGTCCGATGCGATCCGCACCTTTGTCACCAAAGAAAAAGGACTTCCGTATATTGCGATCAATACAGACTATTCTTCTGGTGACCAGGCACAGATCAATACAAGACTCGGGGCATTTATCGAAATGCTCGGTTAAAAGAAAATCCGGTGATCTTTCCTTCGATCACCGGACTTCTTTTTTCTCTTTTTGGCAGAATCATTTAAGCTTCTTCTTTCCCTTCAACAAGGCTGTTCAGCTTCTTGTTAGCCAGGAAGATAAGTGCTGTAAATACTAACATAATGACTGTGATTCCAACAAATACAGGGAACACATCAAATTTTTCAATAAATGCCTGTACAAACGGGCTTAACTTGTTTGCGCCAAATGTAGAAATTGCGATAACCCCCATCAAAAGTGAGAGATATTTCTTCGGCGCATACTTACTTACAAATGCATTACGCAGCGGTGAGAAACACATCTCTCCGATTGTAATAACCGTTACAAACAGGAATGGCCAGAAAACGCTTGCTTTTACAGAAGCATCTGCGCCAACTCCGCGAACCAGTTCACAAACAACCATTACTCCAAACGCAAGTCCTACAAAAAGGAAGCCAAGTGCTACTTTCTTAAACATATTCATATCGCCCTGCGGACGCTCGGCAAGTTTCTTCCAGATGGCTGCCATCACACCACCAAGAACGACACACAAAAGTCCGTTCCATGTAGTAGTAACCCATGACGGCGGAATGTCAAAAGAGCCAATACTCATCTTCACATAATCAGTCATATAAATGACAAGCGCAAGATCCTGCTGATAGTAGAACAGCCAGAAGATAACAGAGAGTGCCGATACAAGAATGATCGCTATCATACGGTTTCTTTCCAATTTTGTAAGCGGCTGCTTATCGTTCTTCCCATCTTCTTTCTTTTCGTTAGACCCGATCACATTTCCATTCTCATCCGTAAGATACTTGAATGGTTTCACACCCTGTCCCTGAAGGTTTTTCCAGTTCAGTACAAACCATGCCAGACCAACGATGCACCAAATCGATGCCACAAAGAAGCACTGACGGAATCCAAGCACATCGCCTTTTTTAAATAAGTGGAGATACAAAAATCCGGTAAGCAGTGAACCTACGAAAGCCCCAACATTTACATAAGAATACTGAATGGAAAATGCAGCATCCAGAAGTTCTTTGTTCTGATATTGTCTTCCGATCAGAGCGTTTAAGTTTCCTTTGAAAAGACCGGTTCCAATCGATACAAGAATGATCATCAGATTGACCATTCCCGGACCTGTTGCCTTCCAGCCTACCAGATATCCGATTGCCATGATAATATATCCCAGAGAGATCGCATATCTCGCTCCCAGCCATCTGTCAGAGATAATTCCTCCGATCAGCGGTGCCATATAGGTGTACGCTGTCAGATTCGCTGCCATGACTGCCGCATCTGTTCGCTCAATACCAAGACCACCCTGTAAAGTTGCAGTGATCAGGAATAGAAGCAAGATTGGCTTTGCTCCGTAAAATGCCAGGCGTTCAAACATAAATGTGATACAACAGGCATAAAAGCCTTTTGGATGTTTTTCATTAGTCTGTGCTTTTCCCATTACTTTTTATTTCCTTTCTGTTTTGGCGACTGTCGACAATCGTCATTCTTTATAAGTAATATAGCATAACTTCACCACTTTTTCAATACAGCTCATGTCTTACACTCTTTTTTTGTTATAATTCAACAAAACACAACAAAAAAAGATGTGGAATATTACTATCCACATCTCTTCATTATTAATATTTATCCATTTACTACTATCTAAAGACTGTAACCTCTCTCTGTATCCTAGACAAGAAAATCAAATGAAAATCCGGAATCCTCTTCCGACAATCCCTGCTCTTTCAAAAGCCTTCGGATCGTTCTCATGTAATGATCGGAAAGAACGTGACAGATTTTCTCCTTGTTCTTTTCCCTGCAGGCATCCACCAGTTCTTTATGAATCGGATACTGTCTTTCTACCACACGCTTTTTATCCGTGCTCAGGCTGAAGCCCGTAACAATATTTCCATAATTCAGCTCTTTCCATGCTTTATAGAGCCTTATCATACCAGTCATCTCTACAAGCAGTCCATGCATCTGGTTATCATAGACAAAAACCTGGTCAAACTGCTCTTCATCCAGTTTTTTCATTTTTTCCAGCACTTCTTCCATCCGGCAAATGGTATCCTCCGGAACGTTTCCGCCCATCAGCTTCACTGCCATGGTTTCGTAATTCGCCCGCATAAGGTAAATTTCAAATGATTCTTCCAGTGTAATTTCTTTTACAGAACATCCTGCATTTCTTACATATTCTATAAGTCCTTCATTTTCCAGCTGTCTAAGTGCCTCACGAATCGGAGCCCTGCTTGTCTTAAATTCCTTTGCCAGATCCTGTTCCACAATCTTCTGTCCCGGCTCCAGCTCCTGGTAAATAATCCTCTTCCGGATAATATCTGCAATATTTTCTCTTAGTGTTCGATATATTAATTCTGCCATTCCTTTTACCCAACCTTGTTACTCATTCTCTGCCATTTCGGTGATCTGACACCATAATTATTATAACAGGACAGTTTCTTTCCTGTCTATAAAAAAATTAGAATGCACTCTGAATTTTATTTTTCTATCGTTCCTCGAAATACGCCTTCTTCAAGATTCGGAAAAACTTGCAGAGAGTTCTTCCGGAACTCCCTGCAAATACTTCTTTATGCAATTTCAAACACACCATCGCCTGCTGCCTTGATATGACAGCTGTAAAATTCTTTGGATGCCTCGATCAGATAACCGGTATCCTTTACACCGGAAGTCTCATAAGCCGAATGCATTGCGAGCTGCGGAAGTCCGATATCCACGGTATTCATGGATACCTGCGCCATTGCAATATTTCCCAGTGTACTTCCACCTGCCGCATCCGAACGGTTGGCAAAAAACTGCACCGGTACACCTGCCTTTTCACAGATTGCCTTGAAAATCGCAATACTTACTGCATCACTGGTATATTTCTGACCGGCATGAGATTTGATCACGATTCCTTCGTTCATATAGTTACAGTTATTTACATCCGTCTTCTGCTGATAATTCGGGTGTACTGCATGTGCATTATCACAGCTCAGCATAAAACTTCCGGCAACTGCACGATAGAAATCTTCCTCATCTTTTCCCAGTGCCTTGTTGATCCGACAAAGCACATCCGACAACAGTGTCGATGCTGCTCCCTGCTTGGTTCCTGATCCAACCTCTTCATTGTCAAAGCAGGCAAATACATTGATATTTTTTGCATTTTCTCCTGCAAGGAAACCATTCAGTGACGCAAACGCACACTGCAGATCATCCAGCTGTGGGCAGGATAAGAATTCCTTCTCTCTTCCCCATACAGATGGCTCCATCCGGTTATACAGGAACAGATCCATACCATAAATCTTCTCTTCTTCTACGCCAAGCTCTTCTGCGATCAGTTTTTTCATCTCACCTGGTTCTTTTGCCGATCCGGCAAAAACCGGAAGCATGTCTACCTGTTTGTTGATCGCACGGCCTTCATTGACTGCGCGGTCCATATGGATTGCAAGGCTTGGAATCATCAGAAGATCTCTTTCTACCTTGACCAATCTGGTCTCCATTCCACTGTCCGTCTTTACAATTACGCGCCCTGCTACCGATAACGGACGGTCAAACCAGGTAGAGCAGATCATTCCGCCATAGCCTTCTGTATTCAGAACGGTGTATTTTTTCTTCACCTCTATCTCTGCATTCTCTTTGATCTTAAAGGTCGGTGAGTCACTGTGGGACGCAGTTACATGAAAGCTGTACTCATCCAGTTGGTTTCCGACTTTAAATGCAAGAATGCTGGAATGGTTACGAGTTACATAATATTTTCCGCCTTTTTCTATTTTCCATTTTTCCGACTCTTTCAGCTCCTGAAATCCTTCTTTTGTAAGAATATCCCGGATTGATTTTACTGCATGGAAAGCAGTCGGCGAGTTCTTTATAAATGATGTAAGTTCTTTAATTGTCTGGTTATCCATAATGTTCCTCCTAGCATTTCAGCCCTTTATTTTCCAGATTCTTTTGCACGTTCACGTTCGGCAAGCTTCGGCATGATAATTCCAAGTGCAGTCAGCACTACCGGTGTGATCACATTCATTGCAAAGGTAAATGGATCTTTGTTATACATTCCCATTATACAACAGATCAGTGTCACAAAAAAACACCATCCTCCGAAAAAGTATGCGATCTTCTGATTTTTCACAAAACGGTATTCTGCCGGAATCCGGTCATATGCCTTACGAAGCGCAATGTACGCCACAAATACCCAGATATAACGAAGCGGCATACATACGGAATTCAGCCTGGTAAGCTGCTGGAGAACCGCTGCTGCTCCCGGAAGGAAGGTCTGCACTACGATGATTGCCCCTGCAAGCACCAAAATCAGTTTAATACCATTGGAATACGCACCATATTTATTCTTTTTACGAAGCCCCGAAGGAATATACTGTGCCGTTTTTTCGTTATCCAGAAGCATACGCAGCGGTGCATCGATACTCAGGATCAGAATTGAAAACTGTCCGATCAGGTTACAGAGTGCATAGATGATCAGGAAAGTATCTCCAATGTGATAGTACTCACCCAGTTTCTGGAATGCCCAATAAGAACCATTTGCCGCATAAGAGTTAAAAGATTCTTCACTGGCGTTAATTACCACCGGGTCAAACATTCTTCCCATCGCGATCGTTCCCAGCATTGCGCATACCAGTACCATAGCAGTCATTGCAATGATTCCTTTCGGGAAGCCTTTGCTTGGATTTTCTACTTTATTTACATAAGGCGAAATTTTTTCACATCCTCCGACTGCAAATACAAGGATTGAAAGCGATGAAAAATATCCAATATTAAAGTTCGGAATCAGATTCTTCAGGCTGAAATCAATCGTTACATAGTCTGCGCCCGGATTGATCGCCGGTGCTGCAAGCATCATGATAATATATAAAATCGACATTACAAACATACTGGTCCCGGCAAGAGAAAGCAGCTTTTTCAGCGGATTCATTCCTTTACTCGCAATAAAACATCCGATCAGGAATACCCCCAGTGTTGCCATCTGTACGCCAATCGTCGGGAATGTATCATAAGTCTCTGCGTTACGGAATACTGCCCAGCTGAGGGCTTTCAGGCTTCCGCTTCCTTTGCTGGCAATGTACGTAATATGGCATGCCCAGTAGGTCCAGCCTGCATAATAGGCTACCTTCGGACCTATTGTATCGTAAACCCATGAGTTTACACCGCCACCGCTGTTTTTAAAAGCCGATCCCAGTTCCCCAACCATCAGTGAATACGGAATAAAATACAGCACAAACATCATAACCCAGCTTAGTATTACCTGAATTCCGTTAAAATAAATGAATCCGTTCAATACATTTCCAAATCCCCATACTGTTGAAAATGCCATAAATGCCAGCGTCATCACCGTGATTTTCTTATTATCAGACATAATTTTACCTCTCTCGTATTTTCATACATTTCCTTTAATTCTATTAAATTCCCCTTTATTCTGCAAACTGTCTAATGATGTCTTTTACAATAAGGACTGCTTTATCCATTCCTTCTACCGTGATATGCTCAAATACGCCATGGAATGCATGTCCGCCCGTTCCAAGATTCGGACACGGAAGTCCTTTGAAGCTGAGTCTTGCACCGTCTGTTCCCCCACGGACCGGTGACACGATTGGTGTAATACCTGCATGCTCAATCGCTGCTTTTGCGTAATCGATCAGCTGCATGCACGGTTCAATCTTTTCGCGCATGTTGTAATAGGATTCTACAATCTCAACTTCCACTTTTCCTTCGCCGTACTTTTTATTCATCTCTTCTGCGATATCACGAAGTTTCTGTGCTCTTGCGTCAAAAGATTTGCGATCAAAATCACGGATAAAGTATTTCATCTTAGTCGTTGTCACATTTCCCTGCACGCTGACCAGATGATAGAATCCTTCATATCCTTCGGTTGTCTCCGGTCTTTCATTTACCGGAAGCATCTGGTGGATCTCGGTTGCAATGGTCTGTGAATTAACCATCACGTCTTTTGCTGATCCCGTATGTACGCTGACACCGTGAATGGTGATAAATGCAGTCGATGCATTGAAATTCTCGAACTGAATCTCGCCTTCCTCATCACCGTCCAAAGTGTAAGCATAGTCAGCACCAAAACCTTCCACATCAAAATGCTTTGCTCCTCTTGCAATCTCTTCATCCGGTGTAAATCCGATGCAGATCTTTCCATGCGGAAGTCCTTCTTTGATGATCTCTTCTGCCACGGTAAGAATCTCTGCGATTCCCGCCTTGTCATCTGCCCCAAGAAGTGTGGTTCCGTCAGTTGTAATCAGAGTTCTTCCCTTTAATTCTGCAAGGTACGGGAACTCATCTACTTTCAGAATATCTCCGGAACCTTTCAGGACAACGTCCTTCCCGTCATAATTCTCAATGATCTGTGGCTTTATATTTTCCCCTGATGC
This sequence comes from Coprococcus sp. AM100_B19A, assembly GCF_027662015.1. NCBI lineage: Bacteria > Bacillati > Bacillota > Clostridia > Lachnospirales > Lachnospiraceae > Coprococcus > Coprococcus sp. AM100_B19A. The sequence goes on along the minus strand of NZ_JAQDKN010000003.1, from coordinate 202,687 downwards.
ATCTGCCACAGTGTCCATATGCGCAACCAGACCAAGCGACGGCTTGTCTTCGCATCCAGGAGTTGCAGGGATGTGTCCATATACATATCCCTTGTCGTCCACTCTTGCATCTGCGATTCCAAGACCTTTCATCTCTTCTACAAGCATTCTTGCCAGTACCAGCTCTCTGTCTGCTGACGGGACAGTATCGCTTGTCTCATCACTGGTTGTCCATACCGGAACGTAGTTTAAAAATCTTTCGTAAGCTCTCATATTGTTAGGTTCTCCTTTGCTTTTCTTAGTTTCATTTTATTACATAAATTGTCGGATGTACATTGGCGAATGTCGACAATTTATGGGGCTTTATTTTGTTCAATATTTTTTAGGTCCTGGCTCTTCTTCGCAAAGATAAAAGCTTTCCACTTTTTCAGGGAGTGTATGTTTTCATTTGTTAATGAAGTTCTATACTTTCTTGTTCTTTAGTAAAATAACTACAGCATCAGTTCGTGGTAAACTTCGCCGTATAGGTTTTTCCATTTCGCGATACCGTCTTCCAGGATCATGTAACTGTGGGCGCTGTTTTCTTTTGGGATGGAAACGGAGCCTGGATTTAAGTAGAGGTTCTCGTTTCCGAATGGTTCCCAGGCCGGTACGTGGGTGTGACCGTGTAGGAGAATATCGCCTGGCTGCATTGGGATTGGGGTCATGACGTTATGATGGTGTCCATGGGTGGCGTAAATGATCCTGTTGCCGCACGGGATCACTGCATAATCTGCCATGATTGGAAAATCCAGTACCATCTGGTCTACCTCTGTGTCACAGTTTCCGCGTACACAGAATAATTTCTCTTTAACTTCATTTAACATTTTAATTACCTTTTTGGGTTCGTATTCCAGCGGAAGATCATTTCTTGGTCCATGATACAGGATGTCGCCCAGAAGTAACAGTCTGTCCGGACATTCTTTTTTCATCGCATCCAGCATTTCCAGACAATAATATGCGGATCCGTGAATATCTGATGCAATCATTAGTTTCATAACGTTCGTCTCCTTTTCTTCTATCTTTTTGGTAAATATTTCTGTTTCTGTAAATCTTTCATAATTATAAATAGGGGGATTGCGTAGCAACAGAAATGGAGCAATCTGGTATCATCATAAATATTCTGCCGTGACAGATTTCTCACTCTTTTTCATCTCAAACGGTGTACCGGCAAACAGCAGTCTTCCTCCGGCATCTCCTCCTTCTGGTCCTAATTCTACCACATAATCAGCGGATTTGATAAATTCTATGTTATGTTCAATAACAAAAATGGAATTCCCTTCATCCACCATCTGGTTCAGAAGCTTTAACAGACTCCGGACATTCTTGATATGCAATCCGTTTGTCGGCTCATCAAGAATGAAAATACGGTCTTTACTTCCGAGATAGGAAGCAAACTTCATTCGCTGCAACTCTCCGCCGGATAAAGTAGAAAGTGCCTGATTTAGGTGCAGATAAGAAAGTCCTACTTTTTCCAGAGGCTCCAGCGCTTCGCTGATCTTTGTTCCCCTGAAGAATTCCCCCGCCTGTGCAACAGTCAAATCCATCACTTCCGCAATATTCTTTCCATCTACTTCGTATTGCAAAACTTCTTTTGAATACCGAAGTCCTTTACACACATCACAGGTCGTCTCGATGTCATCCATAAATGCCATATCCGATACGATCACTCCTTTTCCCTTACATGCCGGACACTTTCCTGCGCCGTTAAAAGAAAACAAAGATGCCTTCTGACCGCACCGCTTTGCAAATATTTTCCGGATTTCATCTGCGACTCCCAGATAGGTCGCCGGAGTGGATCTGAGACTTGCACCTGCAGCGCGCTGGCTTACAAACACCACATCCTCTCCCATACTGCGGTAAAAGCTTTCCATCAGAGAACTTTTTCCGGATCCGGCAACACCAGCGATCACAACCAGATTTCCTATTGGAAATTCGATGGTAATGTCCTTCAGATTGTGAAGATGGATATGCTCCATCCGCCATATTCCTTTCGCTTCCCTTGCCTTTGCTTTTAGAGAAGTAGTAAGCCGCATCTCTTCTCCGGTCGGCGTATCACTCTTTAAAAGTTCCTTATAACTGCCTTCAAATAAAACTCTTCCACCGGCCATTCCCGGTTCCGGACCCATTTCCACAATGTGATCGGCCATCTCGATCATTTTCCGGTGATGCTCCACCAGAACAACCGTATTTCCACCATCTCTCAATTTTTCCAGTGCACGGCGCATCCGCTCAATATCATGATTATGAAGCCCTGCACTCGGTTCATCCAGAATATACAACAAATCAGAAAGCGAGGAATTCAGACATTTTGCAATCTTGCATCTCTGGATTTCTCCACCAGATAAAGTAGATAACCCTCTGTCCAGAGACAGATATCCCAGTCCGATATCTATAAGTGCAGACAGTTTGGTATGCAGTGTATCCTGAATATCTTTTGCAAGCGGATCTTCTATTTGGTCAATCCACGCACGCAGCTCGGATAATGGAAGTTTTATTACATCTGCAATATTTTTCCCGTCAATTTTGCAGGACAACACCTTCTGATTCAATCTTGCCCCATTACACTCCGGACAAACTCCATGACTGGTGATCGGATCCAATAACTCCCTGTGAAGTTTTCCTTCTTCCGAATTTAGGACACTGCGATACATCCGATGCACAAGACCTTCGTATTTCGCAGTTTTCGGCCAGCCTTCTGGCGGGTTTTTAAGACGTATCTGCGGTGAATACAAAAACAGTTCCAGTTCTTCTTCGGAATAGTCTTTAATCTTCTTATCCAGATCAAACAATCCGCTGTTTGCATAACGGATCCATCTCCACTGCCCCGGCTCAAATGCCACATAATGGATCACTCCGGCATCATTCAGACATTTATCAAAATCTACCAGCTTGTGTACATCCAGATCTGTCACTTCCCCAAGTCCGTTACACCGCAGGCAGCATCCCTGTGGATGATTGAATGAAAAGCTGTCCGAATAACCGACAAAAGGCTGTCCCACTCTGGAAAATAAAAGCCTCAGAAGGGTATAGGTATCCGTATAAGTTCCAACCGTCGACCGCTGATTCGGAGCCGGCTTTTTCTGATTGATCACAATTGCTGCCGGAAGATTCTCGATCCGTTCCACATGCGGTCTTCCGTATTTTGGAAGATACTGCTGTACAAAGCTTGGAAAAGTATCGTTTAATTCCCTGCGCGACTGCGCCGCAAGAGTATCCAGAACCAGCGAAGATTTCCCGGAACCTGATACTCCGGTAAATACTGTGATCTGATGCTTTGGTATCCGGATAGATACATTTTTCAGGTTATTCTCCGTCGCATGGTGAACAATAATCTCATTTGTTTCCATATATTTATATTCCTCTGTTCTACTCTTTCTACAGTAATTCCTGTATTTCTTATTGTATCTTTATCAAAAAAGAAAGTAAATAGCAAGTTTTGGTTGACTTTAGTGTGGTAGATTGATAATATAGTGACGTGACATTTTTTGAAAGTATATGAGGAGAGATTATTATGAAAAAAATAACAGCACTTGCACTTACTTCAGCAATGGTATTATCCCTTGCAGCATGCGGAGGTTCTTCCTCTGACACAAAAAAATCCGACAACTCAAAAAGCTCATCCGAAAGTGATATAGAATATATTCAGGATAAAGGAACTCTTGTAGTCGGAATCACAGATTTTGAGCCAATGGATTACAAAAACGATAAGGATGAATGGATTGGTTTTGACGCCGACATGGCAAAAGCATTTGCAAAAAGTCTTGGCGTAGATGCCGAATTTGTAGAAATTGACTGGGACAATAAAGTTATGGAACTTGACGGAAAAACAATCGACTGTGTATGGAACGGTATGACACTTACTGATGAAGTAACCAGCGCAATGGCATGCACATCCGCTTACTGTAACAATGCGCAGGTAGTGGTCGTTCCTTCTGATAAAGCAGACAAATATCAGGACAAAGACAGTCTTAAGGATCTTTCTTTTGCAGTTGAATCCGGAAGTGCCGGAGAAAAAGCTGTAAGCGGAGAAGGATATGACTACACTGCCGTTTCTTCACAGGCAGATGCCATGATGGAAGTTGCAGCCGGAACCTCTGATGCTGCAGTCATCGACCTTCTGATGGCCGGTGCCATGGTCGGAAAAGGTACCGGATACGAAAATCTGACTCATACCGTTGAGCTTACTACCGAAAAATATGGTGTTGGATTCCGCAAAGGTTCCGACCTTGCAGACAAACTGAACGAATTCTTCAAGACAAGCTACAATGATGGTTCTATGAAGAAATGCGCTGAAACCTATGGGGTTCAGGATGCCATCATTGAGCAGAAATAATATTTAAGGCAGGAACTTTTTATGGATCTGATTATGAAACAAATGCCGGTCGTAGTGTCCGCACTAAATGTCGGCTTTTTACAAACTTTAAAATTATTTATTGTGACGCTGGTCGGTGCCCTTCCTCTCGGACTGGTCATTGCCTTTGGTTCCATGTCTCATTTCAAGCCTCTTAGCTGGCTTGCGAGACTGACCGTCTGGGTGATCCGTGGTACCCCGCTGATGATCCAGCTTCTGATCATCTACTATTTCCCCGGGCTGGTCTTACATAACCCGATCTGGGGTGGTGGTGAAGCAGGGCGTTTCCTTGCAGCAGCCGTATCTTTTATCATCAATTACGCCTGTTATTTTTCAGAAATCTACCGCGGTGGAATCCAGGGTGTTCCGGAAGGTCAGAAAGAAGCCGGTCTTGTACTTGGCATGACAAAGCATCAGATCTTTTTCAAGATCACACTCCTTCAGATGATCAAACGCATTGTACCACCGATGTCAAATGAAATCATCACCCTGGTAAAAGATACTTCTCTTGCACGTATTATCGCGCTGCAGGAGATCATCTGGGCAGGACAGGCATTTATGAAAGGCTCACATGGCATCTCCGGTGCTATCTGGCCGCTGTTCTTTACCGCTGTTTATTATCTTATTTTCAATGGTATCCTGACCGTTCTTCTCGGACGCCTTGAAAAGAAACTGGAATATTTCAGATAAGGAGAATTCATATTTATGCCAATCTTAGAAGTAGAACATATCAGTAAATCTTTTAATAAAACTCCTGTCTTAAAAGACGTTGGATTTAACCTGGAAAAAGGACAGGCTGTTTCCATCATCGGATCTTCCGGAAGTGGAAAGACAACGCTTCTCCGTTGCCTGAACTTTCTGGAACATCCGGATAACGGAATTATCCGGGTAAATGGCGAAACACTTTTTGATGCCTCTGTCCCGGCAACCACTCAGGAATCCGTGATCCGTAAAAAACGACTGCATTTTGGTCTGGTGTTCCAGAACTTTAATCTGTTTCCGCAGTATACCGCTCTGGAAAATGTAATGCTTGCCAAAAAACTTCTCGCCGCAGAGCAGCCGGATTTTAAAGAAAGAAAACGTGAAATCCTGACCGCCATCGAGGTACAGGCAAAGGTTCTTCTGACACAGATGGGGTTGGATAACCGGATGGACAATTATCCGCATCAGCTTTCCGGCGGACAATGCCAGCGAGTTGCTATTGCAAGGGCACTTGCCCTGCAACCGGACATCCTCTGTTTTGATGAGCCGACTTCTGCACTGGATCCGGAACTGACCGGAGAAGTATTAAAAGTTATCCGCGAGCTTGCCGACCAGAATACGACGATGATCATTGTAACCCATGAGATGGCATTTGCACGCGACGTTGCCGATCATGTGATCTTTATGGACGACGGACGCATCGTTGAACAGGGTGATCCGCGTCAGGTGTTTGAAAATCCAAGTGAAGAGAGAACAAAACAGTTTCTTTCGCGTTTTCATGAAGGATAACATGCATTTTTACCGAACCTCATTTTCATTGACTTTCCCTCTGCCGCACCTTATACTTAAAAGTAATGACTTAAGAAACGGGGGAAATATTCTATGTCAAAATCTTCAGCCAAACTGATGACCGAAGGCTCCATCTGGAAGCGTATCGTTGCTTTTGCGATCCCGCTTTTTTGGGGAAACCTTTTTCAGCAGCTATATAACACCGCCGACTCTCTGATCGTTGGAAATTTTCTTGGAAGCTCTGCGCTTGCCGCTGTCAGCTCTTCCGGTAATCTGATCTTTCTTATGGTCGGTCTTTTTAATGGAATCGCCATCGGATCCGGTGTCATCGTCGCCAAATATTACGGTGCCAGAGACATTCCGAATCTGCAAAAATCCATCCATACAACCGTTGGCTTCGGACTGATCTGCGGCGTGATCCTTACCATTGTCGGTATCATTGCCGCACCACAGATCCTGGTACTTATGGGAACACCGGAGGCGGTACTTCCAAACTCAATTACTTATTTCCGGATCTACTTTACCGGCTCACTTGCCTTTGTCATGTACAACTTCTTTGTCGGCATTCTGCAGTCCGTCGGTGACAGTACCCATCCTCTGATCTACTTAATCGTTTCTTCGGTAACGAATATCATTCTTGACCTTGTACTGATCGCAGGTCTTGGATTTGGTGTAGGTGCTGCCGCTTTTGCAACTGTCATTTCACAGTTTTTAAGTGCTATTCTCTGTATGGTACAGCTGCTTCACAGTCCGGAGGAGTTTCGGCTTCATCTGAACCGGATCAATCTGGATTCCTATATGCTCCGCCAGATCATTTCTTATGGTCTGCCAGCAGGACTCCAGAACTCGATCATTTCCCTGGCAAATGTATTCGTCCAGGCAAATATCAACCAGTTTGGGGAAATGGCGGTTGCCGGATGTGGGGCTTATATGAAGATCCAGGGATTTGGGTTCCTTCCGATCACCTGTTTTGCTCTGGCACTTACTACTTTTATCAGTCAGAATCTGGGAGCAAAAGAATATGACCGTGCTAAAAAGGGCGCTGTATTCGGTGTGATCTGCTCTCTTACGATCTCTGAGCTGATCGGTATCTGCGTGCATTTTACCGCTCCACAGCTTCTGTCTGCTTTCAGTTCCACCGCAGAGGTTATCCACTACGGAGCCATGCAGGCACACACGGACACCTTTTTCTACTTCCTGCTTGCTTTTTCACACTGTATGGCAGGAATCATGCGCGGAGCCGGTAAATCCACAGTCCCGATGTATGTTATGCTGGTATGCTGGTGTCTGATCCGCGTTTCTTATATCGTGATCATTTTAAAATTCATCCCGTCCATTCAGATGATCTTCTGGGCTTACCCGATGACCTGGGCGCTCAGTTCCATTGCTTTTCTGATTTATTTCCTAAAGTCAGACTGGATACACGGACTAGAAAGATAAATTTCACAAATTTATACTTGACTCATCGTATACAAAAAACCATTACAGGATCTGATTAAATCACATCTCTCCTGCAATGGTTTTCTTTTATCCTAACCTACATACAGTTTCTCACTGCTGTATCCGTTTTATTTCCATTATTTATCCATTTATATTTCCGTTTCGCCAAGAATACGGAAATGTTTCCTGTCTACTTCGATCAGCCTATCTTTCTGCATCTTCCCAAGCTCATTTGACATCGCGGACCTGTCTACATTCAGATAATCTGCAAGCTGCTGCCGGTTGAACGGGATATCAAATTCTTTCTTTCCGTTTTCCATAGCCTGATAAGATAGATACGACAGCAGTCTTCCCCGGATCGATTTTGATGAAATATGAAAAATCCGTTTCGACAGACGGAGATTCTTCTCTGCGGAAAGCTTCAGCAGATTTTCAATTAACGTATGATGAAACACACACGAATTGGAACAGACTTTCAGTATCCTTCCCACATCAAGAAACAAAATTCTTGCCTCTTCTGCCGCAACTACATTGACCATCAGCTTCTGCCTCGGAATCGCTGCATATGTTTCTGCAAAAATCTCGCCTCTTCCGGCCCGGTCCAGAATGCTGTGATTCCCCCAGATATCATCATTCTCAATGAACACGCTGCCGGAAAGAACCACGCCCATTGAAGTAACCTCATCCCCGGCATGGTAAATGATTTCATCTTTTTTATAAGTCTTTTCTACCGGATTCAGACAGTTCAGCATCTGTCTGGCGTCCTCCTTCGTGACGCCCCGGAAAATTGCTGCCTCCTCAAATATGCCCATTTTCTGCTACTCCTCAATTCTCAATGCATTTCTGTCCGCTTTTTAACCAAATCAAAAAGCAAAACAAATTACGAATATCCACCTGACTTTATTTCCCAAAGTTATTTTTTTCGTTTCTTTCTCTGATATATTCTGCGTAGTCCATCTTCTGTCTCCTTTTGCAATCTTGTTTTTATAACCTTTTCGTCTTAGTATGTGCCCAGATTTCTCCATTACTATACCATTCATGCTTTTGGCACTTACACCATCTTACTATATTTTTGCAGAATCGGCAAATCTATTCTGTTTATCTCAGCCGGATAAAACAACATTCTCTATAGACATTCATTCAATAAGATTTTTAAACTCAATCGTTTCCAACCTATACAAAAAACGGAGAACAAGATTTTTCAAAGTTGTACATGACTTGAACAATCTCGTTCTCCGGTTAATATCTTATGATTTCCTGTTCCCTGACATAACCTCACATTTGTCAGATTCTGCGTCTATTCTATAAACATCGCATCCCCAAAGCTGAAGAATCGATATCTCTCTTTAACTGCTTCTTCATATGCCGCAAGCACATGCTCTCTTCCGGCAAGCGCACTTACCAGCATGATCAGCGTTGACTCCGGTAAATGGAAGTTCGTGATCAGGCAGTCCAGTACCTTGAATTTATAGCCCGGATAGATGAAAATCTCTGTCCATCCACTGCACTCTTTTAACTTTCCGTTTTCATCAGCCGCAGATTCTACGGTCCGGCAGCTTGTCGTTCCGACGCAGATCACCCGGTGTCCGCTCTCTTTTGCACGGTTGATCTTTTCTGCCTCAGATGCCTCGATCCGGTAGAATTCCGAATGCATATGGTGATCCAGAATATCATCCGCTTTTACCGGACGGAAAGTTCCAAGTCCGACATGAAGCGTTACATGCGCAATCTCCACACCTTCTGCTTTGATTTCTTCCAGAAGCTCCGGTGTAAAATGCAGTCCTGCCGTCGGAGCAGCCGCAGATCCGGAATGCTTTGCATACACGGTCTGGTAACGATTCTTGTCCTCCAGCTGGTGGGTGATGTAAGGCGGAAGCGGCATCTGTCCAAGCTGATCCAGAATCTCTTCAAAAATTCCTTCGTATTCAAAATGGATCAGACGGTTTCCTTCCTCTACAACCTCCAGAACTTCCCCTTTCAGAAGACCGTCCCCGAAGCTGACTCTTGCTCCGGGTTTCATCTTCTTTCCTGGTTTTACAAGTGTTTCCCAGACATCATTTCCTTTTCGTTTTAAAAGAAGAACTTCGACTTTTCCGCCGGTTCCTTCTTTTTCACCGATCAGTCTTGCCGGGATAACCTTGGTATCATTGATCACAAGGCAGTCTCCCGGTTTGAGATAATCTTTGATCTCACGGAAAATGTGATGACTGGTTGCACCGGTTTTTTTATCAAGAACAAGCAGTCTGGAACTGGATCTGTCTTCAAGCGGATCCTGCGCGATCAGCTCTTCCGGTAAATCAAAATAAAAATCCTGTCGTTTCATTCTTTTGACCTCTTTTCGCCTACTTACGAAGCTCGATACCCATTTCCTCCAGTGCCTTTAAGATACGGTTCATAGCAGCTGAAATGTCAGCTTCTTCCAGAGTCTTATCTTTTGCACGGAATGTGATAGAGTAAGCAACAGACTTGAAGCCTGCCTTGATCTGAGCGCCTTCATAGATATCGAACAGCTTATAGCTTTCCAGATAAGCGCCACCCTTGTTCTCGATCACTTCTTCAACCTGTCCTACCAGGATGGATTTTGGCATTACCATACTGATATCACGGCTGACTGCCGGGTATTTTGCAATTCCTTCGTATTTTCTGTCAAATGTTGCAAGTTCTGTGATCTGTGGCATATCAATGACAGCAACGTATGCTCTTTCACCGATTCCATAGATATCAGCAACTTCCGGATGAACCTCACCCATGTATCCGACAACCTTTCCATCGTAAACGATGTTTGCCTGACGTCCCGGATGAAGGAAGTTCTTTCCTGCATTTGGATCATAGGTTTCTTTCTTATGAAGTCCGACTTTTTCAAAGAACTCTTCTACAACACCTTTCATACTGAAGAAGTCTCCATCTCCGTACATTCCAAGTGTAAACTGCATTCTTTCGTCCGGCAGTTCTGTCAGTGGAAGTGCCTTTGGAAGATAAATATTTCCAAGCTCGTACAGACGGACATTTTTATTTCTTCTGTTGTAGTTTGTTGCAAGAGATGTCAGCATACCATTCAGAGATGTTGTACGCATGACACTGTAATCTTCTCCAAGCGGGTTCATGATCTGGATTGCCTGACGCATCGGATCATCCTTGTCGAGGAGGAGCTTGTCAAATACCTTCGGGCTTTCAAATGAATAAGTCATTCCCTGACTGAATCCACAGAATTCTGCAATATTTCTTGCTACTTCTTCCACACGAAGCTTGAAAGAAAGCTTACCAGTTGTAGCTTCACCTGTAGGCAGTGTAGTCGGGATATTATCATATCCGTAGAATCTTGCTACTTCCTCCGCAAGATCGGCGATACGGAATAAGTCATGACGGAAGGTTGGTGCGATCACTTCTTTTGCTTCTGCATCATATTCCAGGTCGATCTTTTCAAAATATTTAATCATATCTTCTTCCGGGATGTCTGTTCCGAGAAGTGCATTGATCTTGTCGGCATCAAATGGTACACGTACAGGTTCTTTTTTCTTGCTGTATACATCAACCATTCCTCCGACAACTTCACCGGCTCCCATTTCTTCGATCAGCTGGCAGGCACGGTTGATTGCATCCTCTGCATTATTCGGATCCAGTCCCTTTTCAAATTTACCGGATGCATCAGTACGAAGTCCGACTTTCTTGCTGGATTTACGGATGTTGGTTCCATCGAAGCATGCAGCTTCAAATAACATGGTCTGTACATTGTCAGTGATCATGGAATTTTCGCCACCCATGATTCCGGCAATACCTACCGCTTTTTCGCCATCACAGATCATCAGAACAGAATCATCCATTTCTCTTTCCTGACCATCCAGTGTTACGAATTTTTCTCCTTTTTGGGCATTGCGGACGATGATCTGATGACCTGCGATGGTATCCAGATCATAAGCATGCATTGGCTGTCCGTATTCTTCCATTACATAGTTTGTGATATCAACAAGGTTGTTGATCGGACGGATTCCTACGGAAGAAAGTCTTCTCTGCATCCATTTCGGTGAAGGTCCGATCTTGATATTTTTTACGACTCTTGCACAGTAACGTGGGCAAAGGTCTGTATTTTCTACTTTTACTTTGATGTAATCATTGACATCTTCATCATTTCCGGTTGATGTTACAACCGGTGGCTTGAATTCTTTGTGGAATGTAGCTGCAACTTCTCTTGCGATACCAACCACGCTGAAGCAGTCTACACGGTTGGAGGTGATCTCGTATTCAAATACGACATCATCCAGTCCGAGTGCCTTTACTGCACTTTCTCCGACAACTGCGTCATCATCAAAAATGTAGATTCCATATTCCGGTGCTTCCGGATACATATTTCTGTCTGAACCAAGTTCTTCGATGGAACACATCATTCCGTAGCTGTCGACTCCACGGAGTTTTCCTTTTTTGATCTTGATTCCGCCTTCTACTCTCTGCCCAGGCTCATGTCCGCCCGCAACGCGTCCGCCATCCAGAACAACCGGTACCTTGTCTCCTTCTTTTACGTTCGGAGCACCTGTAACAATCTGTACGGTCTCTGTTCCTACATTTACCTGACAGATGATCAGTTTATCTGCGTCCGGATGTTTCTCAATTTTCTCAATCTGTCCTACTACGATCTTGTCCAGATCAGCATCCAGCTTTGTAAAACCTTCTACTTTTGTTCCGGAAAGAGTCATTGCATCTGTATATTCCTGCGCTGTTACGTCAAGATCCGGAACATACGCTTTAATCCATGATAATGAAGTATCCATTTTATATCTCCTTCTGATTTGTTTATATATTTCTCTTATTCAGTCTCCAAAATCCAGCATCTTTCGATGCTGCCGCAGCTCTTCGCACTGCTCTCTGATTTTGTCGTGCTCACTAGAACTGTTTCAGGAATCTGATATCGTTCTCGTAGAGGAGGCGCATGTCGTCGATCTCGTATTTGAGAAGGGCGATCCTTTCAAGTCCTACTCCGAATGCAAATCCAGTGTATTCTTCCGGATCGATTCCGCACATTTCGAGTACGTGTGGGTGAACCATACCACAGCCGAGGATTTCAATCCATCCTGATCCTTTACAGAAACGGCAGCCTTTTCCGCCACACTTGAAGCATGATACGTCTACTTCTGCACTTGGCTCTGTGAATGGGAAATGATGCGGACGGAATTTTGTCTTGGTATCCGGTCCGAAAAGTTCTTTTGCAAATACTTCCAGAGTTCCCTTTAAGTCAGCAAAGGAAATATTTTTATCGATTACCAGTCCTTCGATCTGATGGAAGGATGGTGAATGGGTTGCATCCACTTCGTCAGAACGGAATACTCGTCCCGGTGCGATCATACGGATCGGGAGCTTGCCCTGTTCCATCACACGTGCCTGAACCGGTGATGTCTGGGTACGAAGCACGATGTCTTTGTTGATATAGAATGTATCCTGTTCATCTTTTGCCGGATGATCTGCAGGAATATTCAGTTTTTCAAAGTTGTAAAGGTCATATTCTACTTCCGGTCCTTCCACAACTTCGTATCCCATACCGATGAAGATACGCTCTACTTCTTCCAGAGCGATCGTATTCGGATGACGATGACCTACTGTATTTTTCTTGGAAGGAAGTGTTACGTCAATAACTTCCTGTTTTAATTTTTCTTCACGGATTGCAGCATCCATTTTCTTCTTTGTCTCATCAAGAAGTTCTTCGATAGCAGCTCTTGTCTCATTCACAAGCTGTCCTACCTTCGGACGTTCTTCCGGAGCTACATCTTTCATTCCTTTTAATACGGCTGTCAGTTCTCCTTTTTTACCAAGGAATTTGACACGTACATCATTTAATTTCTCCGGTACATCAGAAGCCTGGATCTGCTTAATGGCTTCCTGTTTGATGCTCTCAAGTCTTTCTTTCATGATATCCTCCTTAAAACTTGTTTTGGCTATTCATTTGCGACTATAACAGGAAATAAAATTTCCTGTGGAAGAAAAAAGAATGTGCCTTGGCACATTCTGGCACCTGCGGCGATCGCTTGTGACATCTTCCTTATACGCCGCAGTGCACATCCTCGCGGAGCGTTTTTATATATTAGGAAAGAACACTTTCCTAATATATAAAAAAATCGCCCCTAAAAAGGGACGAGATAAATCGCGGTACCACCCTGTTTCCTGCTATTTGAATAACAGGCACTCGGACTGCGTAACGTGCAGGGACGTCGTTTTCTACTTTATTTTCAAAAACGCAGCTCACGTGGGAAATTCGTTTCCTGCCTGAACCGGGGAGAACTTACAGCCGGGGATTCTCCTTCTCTGTCGGAAAACAGTTCACTACTTACACGGTCATTGCTTTTATGATATGTCATATACTTAATTATTGTAACATATGATTTTTTTATGTCAAGCGGTTTTATCCGATAGATTCACCGTTTATCTACGCAAAATCATATTCCGGAACCTGGATGCTGCTTTTTGCAGAACTAATCCTTTTCCAGGATATCCCGCTTTGCATCTACCCAGATACAGTTAATAAGCCCTCCCAGCAGCATCACATACATACAAAAATACAGCCACAGCATCACAAGAATGATCGCCGTCATACTTCCGTACAGACCGGAAAATCCTTTGAAGATTGTCAGATACATTGAAAAAACAAACGAGATCACCAGCCATCCCAGAGAACAGAAAATAGATCCCAGAATCAAATCCCGGAACGGAAGCTTTCGGTTCGGCAAAAAGTGATATACCAGAAGCGAAATTCCAGTCATAACAACAAATGAAATCACTGTTCTCAAACGCATGATCATATCCGTCGTCTCCGCAAGAAACGGAATTTTGTGATATATAAAAATACTGATATTATTACCAAACACAGAAAGTACCAGAGCCATCACAATTGCTGCAATGAACAGGATCGTATAGATGGATGCCCGGATTCTTAAAAATACATAATTTCGTGTCTCACGAAGCTCATATGCACAGTTCAGTCCTGTACTAACCGCAAGTACTCCTTTACCTGCTGACCACAGTGCTACAATCGCAGTGATCGGAATGACCGTCTTCGACTGGTTATATACTTCATTTACAATGCCAACCATAAAATCCTGCATATTTGTCTCCGGAAACAAATTTACCACTGCAGTCATAACATCTGCTTTTGTCACCGGAGTATATTGTATGATAGCAAGAAGCAGCAAAATAATCGGGATCATACTCAGCACAAAAAAATAAGCAGACTGGGCCGCGTATGCTCCCACATGCTTTTGTGACACCTGCCCTGTAATTTCCCGAATCTTGTTTATCGTTTTCATCATATAATAACTCCATTTATCTTATCGGCAGTTTCATTTTTCAAAATAGTTTATCACATTTTCACTTCTTTGAAAACCCAAAAAAACAGTTGCTCTCGCAACTGTCCTTTATCTTTTGTAGTCCCCCGAAATGCCGTTTTCCGTTTTTTGACTCCTAGCACTCCGCTAGGTGGGCGACCGCATCTGCTTTTCTGCCTTCCCCTGCGCAATGAGGGCCTGACATATTACAGAGATATAAGAATCCCGTTTAAAGTATTGTAGGTTCAAAAATACGGAAGTCTCGAACATTCCAGGTTTTCTAAAGCCTATTATAGACCATCAGCCGTGTTTTTTCAACTGTTAATCGTTGAAGATATTTACTTTTTTTACCAGAAATTAAAATACGTTTAACGTACCCATTTCCCGCTTTTTCCACCGGACTTTTCAAGCAGATGGATTTCTCTGATCTCCATTCCCCGGTCAACCGCCTTGCACATATCATAGATTGTAAGAAGAGCGGTATTTACCCCAGTCAGTGCTTCCATTTCCACACCGGTCCTGCCAGTACATGCCGTGTGGCAGATTGCCCGGATCCCATGCTCTTCTTCCAGATATTCAAAATCAATCTCGACTTTGGTAAGGTTTAACAGATGGCACAGCGGAATCAGTTCTGCTGTCTTTTTTGCACCCATGATCCCGGCAATTCTTGCTACGCCAAGAACATCTCCTTTTTTCATGCTGCCTTCCTTTACTTTCTGAAAGCATTCTTCCGACATGCGGATCACCCCGGATGCAAGTGCTTCTCTTTTTGTCTCAGCCTTTTCCCCCACATCTACCATCACTGCATTACCATCTTCGTTAAAATGTGTAAATCCACTCATGATTTTTAACCTCTTTATTTTCTGGCACATTCGCCTTCTGTTCCCCGGAGGATTCCAAGCCCATGCCCAAGTTCAGGAAGCAGAAACTCCAGTGCTTCCTGTACTGCTTTGGGACTTCCCGGGAGATTGATGATCAGCGTTTTTTTTCGGATACCTGATACAGCTCTGCTGAACATAGCACGCTTTGTGATCGTCATCGAATAATTCCGGATTGCCTCTGCTATTCCGTTTGCCATTCGGTCACAGACATTTACCGTCGCCTCCGGTGTCCGGTCCCGCTCGGAGAATCCTGTTCCTCCGGTGGTGAAGATCACATTAAGCTGTCTCTGATCAGCTAGTCTGATCAGCTCTTTTTCCAGTTTTTTCTGCTCATCCGGTAATAAAATCGTTTCTTTAATATCATATCCGGCATCTTTCAACATTTCGACAATCATGGGTCCGCTTTTGTCTTCTCGTTCTCCGACAGAGCCTTTATCACTTAAAGTAATAACTGCCGCTGAAAATGGACGGTCACTTTTCACCTGTTCCATGACAACTTCATCTCCTACCTTGATATGACCTCCGGTGACGACTTCTGCAAAGACGCCCTCTCTTGGCATAATGCAGTCACCCATTCTCTTATAAATCTGACAATGACTGTGGCATTCTTTTCCAATCTGTGTCATCTCAAGTACCACATCTCCGATATGAAATCTTGTTCCAACCGGAAGCGCGCGAAAATCAAATCCTTCCACGATCAGATTTTCACCAAATGCACCATACGCAACTTCTGCCCCTTTTGCACGAAATTCCTGAATCTTTTCATCGGAAAGCAGACTGATCTGACGATGCCATTTTCCACCGTGCGCATCTCCTTCAATCCCCCAGTCCATTTTGACCATGGCTTCACGAACCTCATGTTTTTCGGTTCCTCTCTTTTCACTGATGCAGATTCCCTTCAGTCTTCCCATTTTTATGTTTATCCTCCGATCTGTGACATATTTTTCTGTTCTGTAATAAAATTCTGCTCCTCAAAATGATGCATCTTCGGTTTTCCACGGATCGCCTGTTCGAGACATTTCCGGATTTCTTCTTCCGATCCGTGTCTTGCTGCCTCAAAAACGGAGATAGTATCTGCATAGCACAGACACGCTTTTAACTTTCCGGTTGATGTCATCCGGATCCGGTTACATCTGTCACAGAATTTTCCATGCAATGCACTGATCAGACCGATTTTCCCCTGAAAACCAGGCAGTTGATAATACACAGCAGGTCCGTTCCCAAACCGTCCCTCTAACGGATAAAACTCTCCTTCTATTCCATAAGCTTCTTTCAGTTTTCCAAGCACCCAGGCACCGGAAATGCCATTCTCTGCTCTTCCCTGTCCAATCGGCATCAATTCAATAAAACGGACATCCAGCTTGTTCTTTTTCGCCAACTCTGCCAGACTTTTCCATTCCTCATCATTGACTCCTTTTTGCAGGACCGTGTTGATCTTTACCCGGATCTCGCTTTTTTCTGCCATGAAAATGGATTTTCTGACTCTTTCCAGTTCATCTGCCCCGGTAATCTCCTGATATTTTTCCGGAATCAGTGTATCCAGACTGATATTCACCGCATCCAGCCCCGCTGCAAGAAGATCTTCCAGATTCTCACCCAGAAGAACCCCATTTGTCGTCATTGTTACTTCTTCTGTGCCCGGAATCTGCCGGATCATCCGGATCAGATCTGCGCATCCTTTTCTGACCAGAGGCTCCCCTCCGGTAATCTTAAACCTGGTAATCCCGATCCGGACAGCCTCCCTGCAGATTCGTTCAATCTCCTCATAAGTCAGGATTTCTGACATAGGAATCCACTTTGCGCCATCCGGCATGCAGTACCTGCATCGCAGATTACAGCGGTCTGTGATTGAAATTCTCATATATTCAATTGTTCGTCCATAAGAATCTCTCACAGCCTTTTCCATCCTTTCTTAATTCCAGAGTGGTTCCAGTAACACCTCGATCGTACCGCCGCAGACCATGCCTTCTTCCTCCGCATCATCTCCGGTCATATCCACATATTCTGTCTTTAGTCCTGTATTATTTTCATGCATCATGACTCTCGCTTTTCTTAAAACCTCTGCCTCCATACAGCCGCCTCCGATGGTTCCAACACAGCTGCCGTCTTCCAGGATCAGCATCTTGGATCCCACATTTCTTGGTGCAGAACCCTTTCTTGTAATGATCGTTGCAAGCATCTTCTTTCCCGGATGAACGATATCCAGGATTGCTTCCAGCAAGTCTTCCGGATAACCGCAGACTCTCTTGTTCTGATTCTTTACTTCGATGATTTCCGCCATGATCGCCACACCGATCTCCTCCGGTGTCTCAGCACCGATGTTCAGACCAATCGGACTTTTTATCTCGCCGATTACTTCCTGGCTGCATCCTTTTTCAATCAGATTTTGCTTTACCATCGCACTTCTTCGCCGGCTTCCGATCATTCCGATATAAGCATGTTCCTTCCCAACGATCTTCTCCAGACAAACCTGATCATATCTGTGACCTCTGGTCAGTACAACAAAATACGTATCCTTGTCTCCTTCGATCTGATCCAGGGCATCTTCAAACGGCTGGCAGATCACTTCCGTTGCACCCGCATTTCTGGCATGATCGGCAAACTGCGGACGATCTTCAAGAACCGTGACTTTCCATCCAAGCATAATCCCGATTTTGATCACCGGCACCGATACGTGGCCACCGCCACAAATGACCAGATGCTCCTGCCCTCCAATTATATCACAAAACACCTGCTGCTCTCTGATTTCATAAAGTCCACATTTTTTCAAGTCACCTGCTTCTGAAAAATGTGCTGAAAAGAAACCGTTTTCTTTACTTTCCCAGATTATTTTTTTCTCTGCCAAAATTGCTTTTTCTCCGGCTGCGGATCCTTTTGCCACTGTCAAAAGAACGTAATCCCCCGGCTTTGGTAAATCTTTTAATATCTCAAATACATTTTCCATCCAATCTCATCTACCCTACTACATATTTATTCAGTCTGTCAAATGCTTCTTTTAATACGGTTCCATCCTGAAACGGATCGGAATCTTCCGGCATTTCATCTTTCGCATGACATTTTCTTTTATCCCCATCACATTTTCTCTGCCATGCAATACTTTTATTGTAACAAATTTTTCCGCCAAATGAAATAAGAAGGTGCAGCTCTTTTTGTCTGCACCTTCCCTTTTCCTTTATTTTGTGATCTGATTTTAAAAATACTTTGCATTCAGCTTTTTGACTGTCCATGCAAACCATACCAGTACCGCAAGTACCAGTACTAACATCACCCAGAATAATTTTCCTGTACTCTGCACGTAAGTATTATACAGATCTTCTGCGCCGTACAGGATCAGCACAACCGCAAGCACAAGAAGTTTCGGTCCTGCTGCTGCCCTGTATGCTTCCTTATCCTTACACTTCTTTATATTCGTATCTTTTGGTACAAGAATTGATGTATTGATGATTCCTTTGAATTTAAGTTGAAACCATGCATACAGGCTGTACAAGCCCGCCCCAATACCAATGATACCGAAAATTCCTTCCATTCCGTTCATTCTTTTGCCTTCTCCTGTCTATTTTACGCCAAGAATATTCTTAACGGTCTGCTCCATCTGATCCACATCACATTCCGTATTGTGACGGATCTCGGCATTCATGATCTCTTTGATGGCATTCGGAATCTCTGTACCGGATACTTTCTGAAGCTCCTCGATCAGTTTGAAATCATCCTGTCCTTTATACTTCGGATCGATCGCTGACATAACGCTTCCTGCAAATTTGTATGGACTTGCTGTGGATGCTATTACTGTCTTTCTGTCATCTTTACTGTCTTCTCTGTAAGCTTTATACACCGTTGCAGCTACCGCCGTATGGGTATCCATTACATAACCGGTATCTTCGTATATATCATGGATTGTCTTTGCGACCTGCTCTTCTGTCGCATATCCTGCCGCAAAATCAGCCAGGTTTGCTTTCATCTCACCTGTAATCGCGTAACTTCCCTTTGTCTTCAGCTCAGTCATAAGATCCGTATCTTTTCTTGCATCTTCTCCTGAGATCTTGTAGATCAGACGCTCTAAGTTGCTGGAGATCAGAATATCCATGGACGGAGATGTTGTAAGAACAAATTCACGGTTACGGTCATAAGTTCCTGTCTGGAAAAAGTCATAGAGAACTTTGTTCTCATTGGATGCACAGATCAGCTTTGCAATCGGGATTCCCATATTCTTTGCGTAGTATGCAGCCAGAATATTTCCAAAGTTACCGGTCGGTACAACTACATTGATCTCTTCATCTTCCGCAATCTCTTCATTCTGAAGAAGCTTCGCATAAGCATATACATAATATACAACCTGCGGAACCAGACGTCCGATATTGATGGAGTTGGCAGATGAGAACTGGTAGCCTGCTTCATTTAACTCTTTTTCCAGCTCTTTGTTCTCGAACATTGCCTTCACACCGCTCTGTGCGTTGTCAAAGTTACCGTGGATCGCAACAACAGAAGTATTGTCTCCTTTCTGTGTTACCATCTGCAGCTCCTGTACTCGGCTGACTCCGTTCTTCGGATAGAATACGATGATCTTGGTTCCTTCTACATCTGCAAATCCTGCAAGTGCAGCTTTTCCTGTATCCCCGGATGTTGCAGTCAGAATGACAATCTCATTCTTCACCTGATTCTTCTTTGCAGAAGTAGTCAGAAGGTGCGGAAGAATGGAAAGTGCCATATCTTTGAATGCGATCGTTGCTCCGTGGAACAGTTCCAGATAATAAGCATCCTCCACCTTCGCAAGCGGTGCAATCTCTTCGGTATCAAACTTACTGTCGTAAGCCTTTGCGATACAGCTCTTCAGCTCTTCTTCTGTAAAGTCTGTCAGGAATTCCTTCATAACTGTATATGCGATTTCCTGATAGGTCATCTCTTTGAGCTCACCAAGCGACACCGGAAGCTTCGGAATCGAAACCGGTACAAATAATCCGCCGTCATCTGCCAGCCCTTTTAAGATTGCCTGGGAAGCTGTTACTGTCTTTTCTGCATCTCTTGTACTCTTATAAAGTAAATTCATGGTTCTCCACCCTTCTTATTCTTTCTGATTCACTTCAGCAATCTGCTAAAGTATTTTCCTATTTAGCGATTATAGCATAAGAACCTTTCAAGTGCAATGCCATCCTTATCTGCGTTTCCACTTTCGTCCACACATCCGGCTCAGAAGAAAACACAGGAGCAGTGCCCCGGTCAGAATAACACCGATCAGAAATATCAGAATCTTTACATAAGATCCATCTCCGGTTGCAACCGTCTTTGCTTTCTCAGTTTCCTTTGGCTTTTCCGGACTTTCCGGTTTTTCCTCTTCTGCCGGCTTTTCCTTTTTATAGGTTACACTCTGTCCTTCGTCCTCCAGATCTGCGTGCGCTGCAACCAGCTTTTCCTCCAGATACACTTCCTCAAATACAACAACCTGTTCTCCTTTAAGCTTCGTTGCATCAAACGTAAATTCCATCTGAATTTCTCCGAAATCTGTATCCGGGATCAGCTTTTTCTCTGCGGTCACTTCTTTTCCATCCTGAAGAACCGGCTTTTTGGTCTCCTTATCCATTAATGTGCCTTTAACTACATATTCTTTTCCAATCTCCAGATTTTTCCATTTTACCTGATCTATGACCGTTACCTGTTCTGTCCGTTTCCCGTTATGCGTTCCCGTTTCCCGGTCAGATGCTCTTGTCCCGATCTCCGGTACGGGATGTTCATCATTTGTCAGTGTCCCCAGATCAATTACTCGCATTTCCTTTGTTACTTCCACCTCAAACGCAGGAATCAGCATCCGGTCTTCATTATTTTTACAAGACAGTTCTTCCACCAGATACGTTCCGTAAGGAAGCGCTCCTCTTGTATTATCCGGAGTTCCTTCCCCAAACCAGATCCCATCTTCACTTGTCTTCCCCTCATTCGTGTTGACGGTATGTGGATTCCAGTACGCACCGGTCGAAGCCTCCCCGTTTTTGTCCGTCAGGATCACATGGCTCTCCCCAGTTGCCTGCGATGTGATCCGAAATGGGATATCCGCCAGTCTTTTCAAAGTTTTATCTGCCGCTTTCACCAGCTTTAAGTCCCCACGGATGAGCTTTTCCTTTATTTCCACTGGATTCCATATTTTCAGGGCTTTATAGCTTCCATTTTGCTCCGTTCCAGTCCTGATACAATGTGTAACGGTGTCCACCAGATACCCTTCCGGCGCATGCATCTCCCATACCGTAATCGTTCCAAGCGGAAGCTCGTTATTTTCAAAAAACGGATCCCCGCTGATCAGGTGCGCCTCATCCATCCGGACCACACCATCCGCATCCGACTTCAGCTTCCAACTCCTGAGCGGCACCTTCACACCGATCTCATTTTGATTGTCAAAAATGCTATCAAAAAATGCCACATGAAATTCTGCTCCCGCAAGAGAAAGTCCTGCCTGCGCCTGCCCTTTCCCTGTTTCCGCATCCTGCTTCCGGATCAGGATTTCCACCTTTGTCTTTTCCGGTTCATCCTGACACTCATAGGTCACGGTCTGTCCGGCATTCACCGTGATCTGCCGCAGCTTTGTGTCCAGTACATAACCTTTCGGTGCTTTAGTCTCTTTGATGTCATAGGAACCCTCCGGCAGATTTTCTGCCTTCCCGTATCCTTTCTTGTCTGTCCGGATTACGCAGACTGCCTCGGATGTCCCACTTTTACAGACGGTATACTCTGCCCCTTCCAGTGAGTAGAGCTGATTATCAGCCGTAATCTCTGACCTTGCAGAGCTCTTCATGATCTCCAGGCTTCCGTTATGGGTTGTCTTAAAAAGATATATCGTTGATCTGGATTTTGCCACAAGCTGTGAAATCTGATTGCCACTCGACGGGATAGATGCCGAATGCCAGAACCGGTTATCGTTGCTATTATCTCCCCAGAAAAATCCGATATGGCAGTCTGCATCTTCTTCCTCCCAGGAAACCGGCTCAAAATAGATCACATCTCCTTTTTGCGCTTTTCCGCCCGCAAGCAGCTCCTCAATGGTGTTGTAATGATAGGATTCCACGGCATTGTCTGTCATCCAATGAAACCAGTTGCTCGCATTGACCTTGCCGCCACGGAGACTTCCTTTGTCAATTCCTGACAGATCCGCTCCACATTTTTCCAGAACATAAGCGACAAACCCGGTACAGTTCATTGCCCCATTTCCACCGTAGGCTCCGTTCGGACGCATGCAGTTCTCTGCTGTCAGAGGATATCCGCTGTAAGGCGTTCCCAGATAATAACCGTCCTTTTCGTGGTTTTTTAACTCCTCAAGCACTTTTCCCGGCTCTGCTCCTAATTTTTCATCAAGTTTTACAATCGTTTCTTTCTTTGCGATTCTCTCTGCTGAGTTTGCAGATACGACAGGCATACTGCTGCCCGACAATGATACTACCGCCAGAATCACACTTAGTATTCCGGCAAAATGATTCTTTATATATTTCATAAAAGTTTCTCCTTCTGCCTTTTCAGGTCAGAAAAGAGAATATAAAAGACGAGTACCCTTACTATAAAGGAAGAGTACCCGCTTGTCAATAGTATTTTATTGTTGATCTGCCTCCAGAACGATCACACTTCTCGGTCCCACAAGAATTCTTTCCTCCGAAATCCGTACCGGATTCTGATAAATTTCCTGCTTTTTATCTCCAGTATTTGCCGCCACATGCCAACTATATCCGCCCGGAAGTTGTGGAAGTTCTACCCAGACACCTTCCCAGTATGGATTCATCAGAAGATACACACAGTCTTCTTTTGCCATTTTATTATCATATCCGGCAAACATGACTGCCGCCGTCCGGATCTCCGGTCTGGAAAAATCCAGTTTCCACGGCACTTCACCGTGAAAGCTGATCTCCGGAAATCCAAGACTGCTCGCCCCTGCATCTCCTGTGATCGACGGATGCCGTTTCCGAAATGCCGTCATATAAGCACAAAAATCAAATACATCCTGAAACTTTTCTTTTCTTGTCCAGTCCAGCCAGGAAATCTCGTTATCCTGACAGTAGGCATTATTATTCCCGAACTGAGTATTGCCAAACTCATCACCTGCAAGGAACATCGGTGTCCCTCTGCTGCAAAGCAGGACCGCAAAAGCATTTTTCATCATCCGGTGGCGCAGTTCAACAACCATAACCTGATCGGTGTCCCCCTCTGCCCCACAGTTCCAGCTCCGGTTATCGTCACTTCCATCAAGATTTCCCCATCCATTAGCCTCATTATGCTTCTGGTTATACGAATAAAGATCATACAGGGTAAATCCATCATGGCAGGTCAGGAAATTCACAGAAGCATGTTTTCCGCGGATTCTGGTATCATAGATGTCCGGAGAACCGGCAATTCTCTGAAGCGCTGCTCCTGCTGCCCAAAGTCCCCCTTTTAAATATTCCCGCACGTCATCCCGGTATCTTCCGTTCCATTCTGACCATCTGCGGAATGCCGGAAAACTTCCGACCTGATAAAGTCCGCCGGCATCCCACGCCTCCGCGATCAGCTTTGTGTCTGCAAGCAGCGAATCATAGGCAAGATTCTTTACGAGTGGTGGATTTTCCATCGGTGACCCATCCTCATTTCTTCCCAGGATCGAGGCAAGATCAAACCGGAAGCCGTCCACCCGGTACTCTGCCACCCAGTATCGCAGACAATCCTGGATCATTTTGATCACCACCGGATGATTACAATTCACAGTATTTCCACAGCCACTGAAATTATAATATTTTCCATCGGGTGTCAACATATAATAAATCTGATTGTCAAATCCTTTAAACGAAATAAACGGTCCGCATTCATTTCCTTCTGCCGTATGGTTAAACACCACATCCAGGATTACTTCAATCTGGTTATCATGCAGTTCCCGGATCAGTTCTTTTAATTCTACTCCTTCCCGGTTGTATTCCGTTGATGCTGCATAGCTCGTATTCGGCGCAAAAAAGCTGACTGTATTATACCCCCAGTAATCAATCAGTTTCTTTCCATCAACCTCACGGCTCCCCTGCAGTTCATCAAATTCAAAGATCGGCATTAGCTCCACCGCATTAATCCCCAGTGTTTTCAGATAAGGAATTTTTTCTTTGATTCCGGCAAAGGTTCCAGGATGACGGACACTTTTGTCCATCTTCGTGAATCCCCTGACATGCATCTCATAGATGGTCAGTTTTTCCATCGGGATCTTATCCGGCTTTTCACTGCCCCAGAAGAAATTATTCCGGACTACTCTGGCACGATATCCCCCTGTATTTAGTGCTTTTCCCCATACACTCTGTCCGGTAACTGCCTTTGCATACGGATCCAGTAAAATATGCTTTTTATCAAACAGCAGACCTTCCTTTGGTTTCCACGGTCCGTCCAGCCTGTA
Organism: Coprococcus sp. AM100_B19A; assembly: GCF_027662015.1. NCBI lineage: Bacteria > Bacillati > Bacillota > Clostridia > Lachnospirales > Lachnospiraceae > Coprococcus > Coprococcus sp. AM100_B19A. The sequence continues at coordinate 177,826 of NZ_JAQDKN010000003.1, read as the reverse complement.
CGCATATTCAAATTCTTCAATATCCAGTCCGAATACCATCATGGAAAATACATCCCCGATCCGGCAGTTTTCCGGGAATGGGATCACCGCATAAGGTTCCGGTTCCTTTCTGTGAAACAGAAGAAGTTCACATGTCACAGCCCCTTTTGAATGCACTGTAAAATTAACTGCCGACTGAAATGCAGTCGCACCCTCATCACGATACAGTCCGGGACAGATTTCAAATCCATTTACATTTTCTGTCGGAACCCATCTTGGCATCATTTCTTCCAGCATTTTACCAGCTCCTTCCATGTCATGTTTTCAGTATAGCACATTTTTCCGTTTACACATCTTTCCTTTCTGTATATAATATAAAGGATTACATATTTTTTTGCAGCAGACTCAAGGAGGTTTTTTATGACTGCACAGCATCTATATTATTTATTTCAGTGCTTCTTTATATATGCCTTTTTAGGCTGGTGTACAGAAGTTGCGTTTGCCGCTTTTAAAGAACGTCGTTTTGTCAACCGTGGATTCTTAAATGGCCCGATCTGTCCGGTATACGGTTTCGGCGTGGTTGCAGTCATTCATTTTCTGACACCGCTTCGTTCCAACCTGCTCCTGCTATATCTCGGAAGTGCTATTCTTGTTACTGCAATCGAATGGCTGACCGGGTTCATTCTCGAAAAGGTTTTCCATAACAAATGGTGGGATTATTCTAATATGCCGCTCAATCTGAATGGATATGTGTGCCTTTTGTTTTCTCTGATCTGGGGAGTGTTCTGTGTTTTCATCGTAGATGTATTCCATCCACTGATTGACACACTGCTCTCACACATTCCTTTCCTTGTCGGTATCATTCTTGTATGTATTCTGGTGATTGCCGGACTTGCCGATCTCTATGTAACAGCATCCGGTATCCTTAAGCTCAACAAACGTCTTGAAAAAATGCAGGCCATTGCAGACGAACTTCATCAGATTTCCGACAAGCTTGGTGAATCAATCTACAAGCGTACCATTACAGCTATGGAAAAACAGGAAGAGTTCAAAGATACTGTATCTGAGAAGCAGGAAGAATTTAAATCTGCTATTTCCGAAAAACAGGAAGCAATTTCAGACACCCTTGCCGATGTTTCTGACGAAGTAAAAGAACGGATTGCTCTTCTTCGCAGAAGCTACCTGGAAAATGTCAAAGCAACTTCTCATATGCAGAAGCGTATCATGAAAGCTTTCCCGAAAATGCAGAGCCGCAACTACAAAGAATCCTTTGAAGATCTTAGAAACAAACTGAAGGAAATGTCTCTCAAAAAATAACAGGTTGTAAAAAATCCATCTGGTTTTCTTTTAAAAAAAGAAATCAGATGGATTTTTTATCTTTAAAATTATGATGTGAGTATCAAAAGTAAATTTTGCCACTCACTAATGTTTCCTCTTGATCTTGTCCAGATACGGAATCTCGATTGGATCGATTGCATCAAGTGGCTGTTCTTTATTGATCTTCTTTTTGCGTGTGTGCTTTTTCAGAAGTGCACCACCCCGGTTATAAAACCAGAAAGAAAAGATCAGAAGTTTATTGAATTTTCCAATTTTGTCTTTTGTCGTCTTCGTGTAATACTCCCCACCGGACTGGATCTCTCCTTTTTCCCTGATCTGCCGGATCAGATCCAGCTCTGTCTCAATCCGTACCGGAAATTCCGTATACCCCATGCCGACGCAGTCCAGCTTATGCGCATCACTTCCTCCGGTTCCCGGTTTTCCATATTTTTCAGCAAGATACTTCGCCCCTTCATTGGACTGTGGTGGCTCACATGCATTGAAAGTCTCTATAAAATCAAATTTTTCAATCAACTCCGGAGATTTCTGCCATCTTTTCGTATTCGTAAAACTCAGATACTTTTCCCCACACGGATGTGCCGGTCCACAGATTCCTCCATTGTGATGCACAAAATCAATCAGCAGCGAAAGCGGAAGCCCTCTCAGCTCCAGAAGGCGCATCTTTACTCCCTGTGGCATAATGATCAGAATGTGCCCCGCATCCAGTGTATCATACTCTATTCCTTTCAATACGACAAAATCTTTGTATTTTCTCCCTTTGATCGTATTCTTCCAGTGCCGATATCCATTATAGGTGTCATGATCTGTAACCAGCATTCCGCCAATGCCTTTAGACTGCAGCTTTTTAATAAATTCTTCAATCGGCACTTTGCTGTCAATTGATCCTTCTCTTACATGACAATGCATATCTATCTTCATATTTTCATCTCCAGATCTTATATCGTTGATACTATTTTTATTATACCTCTTTTTTTATAACGCTGCAAGAAATACCGGTTTCTTCCAGCCATTCCTGATCAGATACAAAAGAGGATGTATCACATTCTGATACATCCTCTCATCCATCTTATCTATTCTTCATCCTCGTCATCATCATCATCATCCAGATCGATCAGCATGGTTCTTGCCATCTCTATTTCTTCTTCTTTTGATGTTTCTTTCTTGATCGCATTTGCTCTTCGAACCTGCTTCTTGTTAATCTCACTTGACTTCATGATAAACTGAATCACGATTCCGATAAATGTAATCCCAATCGAAATGATCCACATGAAAATCACATTTTTCAGACCTGCCAGATCATAGATCATCATTCCTGCTCCAAAACCGCCTGCTAATGCCGTCGCAATAATCACAAACGGTTCAAACCAGATCATCGCAAGGATTGCGAAAATCAGTCCGACTGCTCCGCAGACTGCCAGCATGATCCAGTTTCCCGCATTTGTAATCGCAAGCACTGTGCCAGCCATTCCCAGAAAGCATACCCAGAAAGCTCCGAATTTCTTAAATACACTGTTCAGTATTGCAAAAACCAAACCCGCAACTCCGGCTGCGATCAGTACCGGAACAACTTCCAGTCCCATAAGATATGTCACGGCAAATCCAAGCAATGCCCCTGCAACAAATCCAATCACTGCATTCCAGACACGGATCAGCTTCAAACCTAAAATTCCAATGAAAACTGATATAACAATTGATACCGCCGAAACAATCACGGCTTCTTTTCCTGCTATAAATACCGCACTGTTTCCCATGATATCCTTCAATACTATACCTATTGATTCCATCCTAATCTCTCCTCCTGTCGTACTTTCCTGTTGTTAAGTCAGACGCTTATTTTGATGAAGAGTCTGAAGATGTATCTGTATCTTCGGTCGTGCTCTTAACCGTTACGCCCTGATCAGCAAAACTGATCGTATTCCATACTTTTTTATGTACTTTAATATCCGTTTTCTTTTTCCATTTCTTACAAATTGACTGATACTGGTCACTCTTTCTCTGTGATACAATGGACTCTTTCTTGGTATCCGTTGCATCACGGTCAAGAAGGCTGACTACTTTTGCAACATAATAGCCATTGTCTGCTTCGATCACGTCTGTTACTTCGCCTTCTTTTAACTTATCAGCAGCTTTGATCAGATCTTCGTTTGGCGATGTCGTATCCGAGTCAAATGTCAGATCGGTGGCTGATGCACCTACTGCTGTTGCAAATACAGAAAAATCTTCTGCCGAAGCCGCATCTTTCTGGAAATCTTCTGCTTTCTTTTTCACTTCTGCTTTTTCGTCATCTGACATATCTGTCGATTTTCCATCACTGCCCGTTGTCTTTGTAGAGAACAGCACATACTGCATTTTCTTCTGTGCTGCTTCCTCATCGGATACATTCGTATCTACATCCGCAGTCATGGCAGTTTCCATCTTCTTCTGAAGTGTCAGAAGTTCCAGTACTTTCTTTACCGTCTTTTCATCGCCCGATACTGCATCTTTTGCAGAACTGTCATTGCTGTCAGTAAATTTCTTCGCAGCATCCTCGATGCTTTTTTCCTCATCATCACTTAGCGAAACTTTATAATCATCCTTGTGCTCATCCAGAATATACATTTCTTCCAGAGAATCCATGATTGAATCCTTATAATTCTCTTCGTAAGTCTTTCCGTCTGTAACTTCTTTTCCCCAAAAATCATCTCCCAGATAACTGCTATATGTTGTTTCAAACTGCGCCTGCTGATATCTTGCAAAAAAGTTCGCCACATCTGCAGTCACTTTCTCATCTCCGACTTCTACCACTGTATCCTGTCCGTTAAACTTGCTTCCACATCCGTTTAAAGATGCAATGCAGGCAACTGCCAGTATACAGGCAACCACTCTTTTTTTCATTTATAAAATTTCCTCCTTGATCTTCTCTCCATTGTACACACTTCTTCACTATGCACTCGTATAGTATATCTTTTTTTTACCTTACTGGCAATCTTTTTCATAAAAAATACACATTATTCTTCGACAAGTCCCTGTATATCTTCGACAATTTTTCCTACATTTTCAAGAATGTGCTCTGCTTTTTCTTTTTTATTTTTCCGAAGTTTACAATAAATAAAATATGGATTTTCTGCATCTGTCTTAAATGTCAGTTCTCCCTTATATTTTGCCAGCAGTTCCGGAATCTTTGCTACATTTACCCTTGCCTTCTCATACATGGTAAATTTGTATTCATCGCCTTTTTGCTCTACCGAAATTACATAAGCCGCATGTGCTTTCGCCTTCAGCTGCGCGATCATCAGAAGCTGCTGCACCTTGCGTGGCGGATCGCCGAAACGGTCAATCAGTTCTTCTAGCATATCTTCCTGTTCTTCTTCTGTCTCAATTGCTGCGATCCGTTTATAGATATCCAGTTTCTGATACTCATTCGGAATATAAGATGCCGGAATATAAGCATCAATATTCAGATCCACGGTTGTCGCATAGGTTTCTTCCGGGATCTCTCCCTTCAGGTGACGGACTGCCTCACTTAACATCTTACAGTAAAGATCGTATCCCACTGCATCCATATGTCCATGCTGTTCCTCCCCAAGCAGGTTTCCTGCCCCACGGATTTCCAGATCCCGCATGGCGATTTTTACACCAGATCCAAGATCTGTAAACTCACGAATTGCCGAAAGACGTTTTTCTGCAACCTCCCGGAGCATTTTGTCTCTTCTGTACAAAAGAAATGCATATGCCATACGGTTCGATCTTCCAACTCTTCCACGTAGCTGATAAAGCTGGGAGAGCCCCATCCGATCTGCATCATGGATGATCATGGTATTGGCATTGGAAATGTCAAGACCGGTCTCGATGATCGTCGTCGATACCAGAACATCAATTTCTCCATTGATGAAATCGTACATAATATCTTCTAACTTGTGTTCCCGCATCTGCCCGTGTGCATATGCCACATTTGCATCCGGCACAAGTTTCTGGATCTTCGCTGCCATTTCAGCTATATCCTGGACACGGTTATAGACATAGTACACCTGTCCCTGGCGGGAAATTTCTCTTTCGATTGCCTCCCGGACCATCTCATCATTCTCCTCCATCACATAGGTCTGGATCGGCATCCGGTCAACTGGTGCTTCTTCCAGCACACTCATGTCACGGATCCCGATCAGACTCATATGAAGCGTTCGGGGAATCGGTGTTGCCGTAAGTGTCAGAACATCAATATTTTCCTTCAGCTTTTTGATCTTTTCTTTATGCTGTACTCCAAAACGCTGTTCCTCATCAATGATCAGAAGTCCCAGATCTTTAAATGCCACATCCTTACTCAATACCCGGTGGGTTCCGATGATGATATCAACCTGTCCCTTTTTCAAATCTTCGATCGTTTTTTTCTGTTGTGCAGGTGTGCGGAAACGGCATAACAGATCCACCCTTACCGGAAATTCTTTCATCCGTTGCACAAAAGTGTTGTAATGCTGCTGTGCAAGAATCGTAGTAGGGACCAGATAGACAACCTGCTTGTTCTCCTGCACTGCCTTGAATGCTGCCCGGATTGCAATCTCTGTCTTTCCAAATCCCACATCCCCACAGATCAGACGATCCATGATCTTTGGACTTTCCATATCCCGTTTTGTTGCCTCGATTGCAAGCTGTTGATCCTCCGTTTCCTCAAACGGAAACATTTCTTCAAATTCTTTCTGCCAGACCGTGTCCTTTTCATAGACAAATCCTTCTTTGGACTGCCGTACTGCATAGAGTTCCACCAGATCTTTGGCGATCTGCCAGACTGCTGTCTTTACCTTGCTCTTCGTGCGATGCCATTCCTGTCCTCCAAGTTTGTTAAGTTTCGGCTTTTTAGCATCTGCACTGGCATACTTCTGGATCTGGTCAAGCTGTGTGGCAAGAATATAAAGATTTCCACCATCAGCATACGAAATCTTCATATAATCCTTTGTCACCTTATCAACTTCTATCTTTTCAATTCCCCGGTAGATTCCAAGTCCATGATTCTCATGCACTACATAGTCTCCCGGTTTCAGATCCGAAAAGCTGCTTATTTTCTGTCCATCATAACTTTTTCGTTTCTTTTTCTTCTTTGTCTTGCCAAAAATATCTGACTCAGATATGACAATAAATTTAATCATCGGGTACTCGTATCCGACTTCTATATGCCCGTAGCATACCATGATCTCCCCTGGATTCACTTCACGTTCCTGATCCTCACTGTAAAAACTGCTCAGATCATAATCACGTAGATCCTCTGCCAGACGTTTTGCCCTTGTTCTGGACCCAGAAATCAGAACCGCCCGGTATCCGTTCCTTTTCAGTCTTTTGAGATCCTGTGTCAGCATCTCAAAGCTGCTATTATACGGGTTAACGCTTTTTGCCTGGATCCCAAACCGCTTTTTCACAAAAAATGGCTTACATTTCATTTCCAGAGCACACATCCCGATCATACAGAATTTGTTCAGAAATTTTATAATTTCATCAGTCGTAAAAAATTCCGGAGCTTCTTCCATTTCCCCGGTCCTTTCCATTTCTTCTGCACGGTTCTCTCTCGCTTTTTCCACTTCATTTTCTGCCAGACGCCCTTTTTCCAGAAGCCTTGCTGGTTCATCCAGGAACACCAGTGTGTCCTTCGGATCAAAGTAGTTGATAAAAGAAACTTTCCGGTCACTTCCCAGTCTGTCATCTGCCGGATAAATAACGATCTGTTCCAGATTCTCTACAGATCTCTGGCTGTCCACGTCAAAAGTCCGTATTGAATCCACTTCATCTCCCCAGAATTCAATACGGATCGGCAATTCCTCGGTAAGTGGGTAAATATCAATGATTCCACCACGAACTGCAAACTGCCCCGGACCATCCACCTGGGCTTCCCTGTCATATCCAAGTTTTATGATCTTCTCCTTCAGCGATTCAAATTCCAGCGCCTCCCCATTGGAAATGGTCAGAATGTCCCCTTTTATTTCTGCTTCCGATGGCAGTTCATCCATGAATCCGTCAATCGTTGTAATGACCGTAACCTGGCTTTTTGCCTCCATCATCATCTGCAAGGTTTCCATCCGCTGTTTGACCAGCTGTTTTCCGTGGATATCTGCCTGATAAAAAAGGAGATCCTTTGCCGGATAATAGCTGGTATTTTCATTTAAAAAACGATATTCTTCGTATAATTTTTTTGCTTTATCTTCACTGGAAAGAACGATCAATGTATGCCCATAACCTTTTCCAAGCGCATACATCAAATGCGTTTTCTGTGATGTCACACACCCGGAAAGAAGCAGCATGCCCGGTTCCCGTCCACGCTCTTCACAGATTTCTTCAATCTCTGCCAGTTCAGATAAAGGAGCCGTAAGTGCATGCATCGCTTTTTGCCTCCTCTTATTCTTTCTTTTTCTGGTTATATTCGTTCATTGCCTGATCGATTGCTCCCTGCATGATCAGAGCAGAAGCTTCACAGGCAAGATCATATCCTTCTTCCATAAGTACACGGTCCTCTTTGGAAAATTTTCCAAGAACATAATCAGCAAGATCATATCCTTTCGGTTTTTCTCCCACACCTACCTTGATCCGTGGAAACACACTGGTTCCAAGATTGGCAATGATATTTTTGATTCCGTTATGTCCACCGGCACTTCCTTTTCTGCGGATCCTGAGTTGTCCGACTTCCAGACTGATATCATCATAAATTACAAGAAGTTCTTCTTCCGGATCGATCTTGTAATATTCCACCAGACTACGGATACTCTCTCCACTCAGGTTCATATAAGTCTGCGGCTTCACAAGAAGCACTTTCTGTCCCTCGATCACTCCTTTTCCGATGAGGGCACGGTGTTTTTTAGTATCGACTGCTATCTGGTATTTCTCCGCCAGGCGGTCCACCACATCAAATCCAACATTATGTCTTGTCCCCTGATACTTTTCATCCGGGTTTCCAAGTCCTGCAATTATAAACATTCTATTCACCTCTGCTTTTTCTCTTTCCTGATTCTACTAAATCCTTTCTCTTTTGTCACGCATTTCTCATGCATAAACTATTTTTTCTTTTCATATAGTTTATTAAGCGGCATAACCTGCCGAAATTCCATACTGCCTAAGGAGGTTCTTTATGAATTCCAAAACAAAAATCATCGTACTTCACATGAAAGAAATTATCTATACTGTTATTTTTGCCACTTTAGGTATTCTCATCCTCTGCCTTTTATTCTTTATGTTCTCCGGAGACCGGCATTCCTCTGTATCCGACAAAAAATATACTCCCGGCGTTTATACCTCTTCTTTTACACTCGGAAATGAAGATCTGGAACTGGAAGTTTCTGTCTCTGACACCTCTATCAATTCCATCCGCATTTCCAATCTAAGTGAGACGGTAACTGCCATGTATCCTCTTCTTCAGCCATCTCTTGAGAATCTGGCTGACCAGATCTGTAAATCCCAGTCCCTTGATCATCTTACACTTTCAAGTGACAGTCCCTATACTTCTCAGCTTCTTCTCAACACCATCCGTGATGCGCTCAAAAAAGCTGCGGCAACCAACTGATGCCGCAGCTCTTTTCCTTTTATTAACCTTCCACGATCAGATACTGTCCGTTCGGAAGTGCGAATACTTCTGAAGCCTCTTCCAGCTCTTCATCACTCATACCACTGATGTCCGCTCCGCTTTCATCCAGATAATCTCTCACATCCTTGATAGAATCTACAACAACCGCCATACAGTCTTCCAAAAACGCTTCTGCCTCTTCCAGTGTCTCTGCAACCGGCTCATCAAAAAGCTGTGACTGCATATTCAGGAATGTCTGCAGACATTCTTCATCATACTCATACATACAGGCAACCCTCCCTTATCTTTCTCACAGAAAAATTTTCTCATCTGAACTATAAATAGTTAAGCAATTCTTCAGCATGTGCAATTGTTGCATCTGCTCCTGTCTCCACAAGAAGTTCTTTGGTCCGGAATCCCCATTCTGCTCCGACTGTAAACATACCGGCAGCTTTCCCTGTCTTCATATCTACATCCGAGTCTCCTATGTATATTCCTTCTTCCGGTGATACCCCTAATTTATCAAGTATCCACAGAAGCCCTTCCGGATCCGGTTTCTTCGGAAATTCACCCGACTGCCCCTGAATATGGTCAAAATATCCTTTTCCAAATGTACTTTCCACTACATCGATCGCCTGCAAATGTGGTTTGTTGGAAAATACTGCAATCTTTATTCCCTTCTTCTTCAGTGAATCTAACATCTGAACAACGCCATCATAAGGACGTACATGGTACATACAATTTTCTCCAAAGATTCTGCTGTACACTTCCATACCTTCTTCAATCCTCTTAAGCTCTGTGTCTCCGGACGCACGAAGTGCACGTTCCATAAGGCATCTGGCTCCATCCCCAACGAAGCTTCGGCACTGGTCTTTGGTAATCGTCTCAAGTCCCATTTCTTCTAACGTCTTATTCGTTGAATAAGTCAGCGAATCCAGCGTATTTGTCAAAGTTCCATCCAAGTCAAAAATACACGCTTTATACATTGCTGTTCTCCTGTTCTTCTGTTCTATGATTATAATAGTATGAACCTTGACAAATTTCAACTGGAAATCTCTATTTTTCTATTCACTTCGCAGATATTGTCGCATAGCCCTGAGTGCATTCTTTTCCAGGCGGCTTACCTGTGCCTGTGAGATTCCGATTTCTTCTGCTACCTCCATCTGCGTTTTTCCTTCAAAAAAACGAAGTCTGATAATATGCTTCTCCCTTTTTCCGAGTCGGTCCATTGCCGCCTGAAGGGACAGCTTCTCCACCCATCTGTCTTCTTTGTTCCTTTTGTCACTGATCTGGTCCATCACATACATAGCATCTCCATTGTCATTATATACCGGCTCATTTAAGCTGACCGGCATCTGGATCGCATCCAGCGCATAGACGATCTCTTCCTTTGCGATCCCGATTTCCTCTGCAATTTCCTGAACAGTAGGTTCTTTCTGGTTTACTTTGACATAATTTTCTTTCGCGTAAATGGCTTTATATGCCGTATCACGAAGTGACCTGCTAACACGGATCGAATTATTGTCCCGAATGAACCGCCGGATTTCTCCAATGATCATCGGTACCGCATAAGTTGAAAATTTTACTTCCAGCTCCGGATTGAAATTATTGATTGCCTTGATCAGTCCGATGCACCCGATCTGAAACAGATCATCCGGATTTTCACTGCTTCCCGAAAAGCGTTTGATCACACTGAGTACCAGACGCAGATTTCCTTTGATATACTGTTCTTTTGCCTCCTCATCCCCCGCTTTGATCTTCTCAAAAAGCACCTCTTTTTCCCCGTCGCTAAGCAGGGGAAGCTTTGCTGTATTTACACCACAGATTTCTACTTTATTAAGTACCATCTCAATAAACCTCCAAATCTTTACTGGTATAAATTTTTCTCAAAACTGTTTTTATTTATTCGATTCCCACTAAAATATTAAAAATATCGCTCCTTGACTTTTTTCGCACTCTTCTGAAAGGATATACATTTTAGTAATATTGTCTGATTTTCTATCATTTTTCTTTAAATTATAGTATAATATACTAAAATAATTTTTACGCAAAGGGGTTGAGTATATGAAACTTACTTTTATCGGTGCCGCCCATGAAGTAACTGGAAGCTGCCATTATCTTGAAGCATGTGGAAAACATATTCTAATAGACTGTGGACTGGAACAGGGACCTGATCTGTATGAGAATCAGGAAATCCCGATCAATCCTTCCATGATCGACTATATCCTCTTAACGCATGCACACATTGACCATTCCGGCAAGATTCCTCTGCTTGTAAAAAATGGTTTTAAAGGAGAAATCATCTGTACATTCGCCACCTCTGATCTGTGCAGCATTATGCTCCGTGACAGTGCACATATCCAGGAATCCGAAGCAGAATGGCGGAACCGAAAGGCACTTCGTTCCGGTGCTCCGCTTTACGAACCACTTTATACTGTACAGGACGCCATGAATGCAGTCGCACTTCTTGCGCCGATCGATTATAACCAGACGATCCAGCTCTGTGAAGGAATCGAACTCCGCTTCACAGATGTCGGTCATCTGCTTGGTTCTTCCTGCATTGAAGTCTGGATCACAGAAGACGGTGTAAGCAAAAAAATCGTATTTTCCGGAGATGTCGGAAATATTGACCAGCCGATCATCAAAGATCCGCAGCATGTGGATGCAGCCGATTATCTTGTCATCGAATCCACCTACGGAAACCGGGTCCATTCTACTGTAAAACCGGATTATATTAAGGATCTTACCAGAGTCCTGCGCGAAACCTTTGCCAAAGGTGGAAATGTAGTCATTCCATCTTTCGCAGTAGGAAGAACCCAGGAGCTTTTATACTTTATCCGTGAGATCAAAGAAAATAATCTTTTGCCGGAATATCAGAATTTTGAGGTTTATGTAGACAGTCCTCTGGCGATCGAAGCAACCAACGTTTTCCAGAAAAATGTACAGTCCTGCTTTGATGAGGATGCAATGGCTCTGATAAGTAAAGGAATCAACCCTCTTCTTTTCCAGGGACTGAAAACCACGATCACCAGTGAAGAATCTAAAATGATCAACTTCAATGACAAACCAAAAGTAATCATCTCTGCTTCCGGAATGTGTGAAGCCGGCCGTATCCGCCATCATCTGAAACACAACCTCTGGAGAAAAGAATGCACGATCCTCTTCGTAGGCTATCAGGCAGTTGGCACTCTTGGCCGCAAGCTTGTCGAAAGCAAACCGGAATCAGTCCGGCTCTTTGGCGAAAATGTAGAGGTTAATGCCCGTATTGAAGTCCTTGCAGGGATCAGCGGACATGCCGATATGAATGGTCTTCTGAACTGGATTGATGGATTCAAAGAGAAACCATCCCACATCTTTGTTGTACATGGAGAGGATTCGGTTACAGATTCTTTCGCTGCTACCATCACAGACCGTTTCGGCATTCCGGCATTTGCACCATACTCCGGAGGCTGTGTTGATCTCGCAACCGATACCATCCTTTCTGAAGGTATCAGGCTTCCGAAAAAAGCAGTTGAAAAGCCGGCCAAAGCACGTGCTCTTACTGCATTCAACCGCGTGGTTGCGGCAGCCAAACACCTCATGGATGTTGTGCTTAAAAATGAAGGTCTTGCAAACAAAGATCTTGCAAAATTCGAGTCACAGATCCAGAATCTTGCTGACAAATGGGATCGTGACGACAGATAAATACCGATCTTATCTTTCCAGAGACCGGCTTCCGACATGGAACGCCGGTCTTTTTCTGTCTTTTTCGACAATTCTTTAAAAAAATCCAGCATTTCAGCATGTCGAATAAAATTATTCTGTTTTTCCCATCTTCTGACAAAATCTGAAACACATCTTTTCTATAATAAAGCATGCTTAAGTACCAAATCTATTTAGCAGCTAAAGAGAAAGAAGGATAAGACTATGCAGTATGAAGTATATCTGGATGTATTGTTTCTGGAAAATATGATGATGGATTTTCTGATTCTTCTGGCAGTAAAAAAAGTATTTCCATGTTCTGCCACTTATGGAAGTCTTCTTGCCGGTTCCTTTACCGGTTCACTACTGACCTGTGCCATTTTATTTTTTCCATGCCCGGTATGGACCCGCTATATCCTGCTGTTTTTCCTGGTAAATTCCTGTATGACAGTGATCGGATTGAAAATCCGGACATTTCCCGTTTTTTTCAAAGCATGGATTCTGCTCTATCTTGCAAGCTTTCTTCTTGGAGGTATCATGAGTTGGCTCCGTCTTTATTTTGGAAAATTTTTCCGGATCATATCTTTTCTTTTCACCCTTGGCATCTGTGGTTTTTTTCTTTTATATCATGGACTTTTGTTTCTAAAGAAACTATGGAAATCACAAGATCATAGTTTTGATGTGATTTTAACTGTAAATGGAAAAGATTTTCATCTGAAAGCCTTTCTGGACAGTGGTAATCATCTTTCTGATCCACTGACCGGAAAGCCGGTTCATATTATCAGCAAAGACGCCTGTCAGAAGATTTCTTCCCAAATCTCACCTGGAAGACTCCGGTACATCCCGTACCGGACTATACAGAAGACGACCAGTATTCTTCCTGTTTTTTCTGTCAAGAAGATGAGAATAACAGGAGAATCTGAATTTTTGATTCAATCTCCACTGATCGGTATTTCCGAACAGAAGAATTTTGGAAACGGAAAATATGAAATGCTATTGCATCCTGAAGATTGTTAGGAGGATTATAATGATGATAAAAGTTGCTGTTTCAGATTGTTTTAAATTGAAAATGATTCCCTCTTTCCGCAGTGTTTTCTTCCCGGAAAAGCAGGAAATCCATTACATAGGAGGGACAGATATCCTGCCGCTCCCACTTAGCAGTGAAGAAGAAGGTCATGCAATTTCCCTTCTCGGAGGCGGGCAGGATGAAGAAGGAAAAAAGCTTCTTATTGAACATAACCTGCGTCTGGTTGTATATATAGCGAAAAAATTTGACAACACCGGTGTAGGTGTAGAAGACCTGATCTCCATCGGCACAATTGGACTGATCAAAGCAATCAATACCTTCAATCCAGAGAAAAATATCAAACTTGCCACCTATGCCTCCCGTTGTATTGAAAATGAGATTCTCATGTATCTGCGCCGGAATAACAAGACCAAACTGGAGGTCTCCATCGATGAACCGCTCAATGTTGACTGGGATGGAAATGAGCTTCTTCTCTCCGATATTCTTGGAACTGAAGAAGATACCATTTATCGTGATATGGAAACCGAAGCAGAACACAAACTTCTTGGGAAAGCCATCGGACGGCTTTCAAACAGGGAACGGGTAATCGTGCAGATGCGATTCGGACTCGGAACCCCCGACGGGGAAGAAAAAACGCAGAAAGAAGTGGCCGATCTTCTTGGAATCTCCCAGTCTTACATATCAAGACTTGAAAAGAAAATTATGCAGAGACTGCGACGCGAAATGGTACGCTATGAACAGTAAACTATAAAAAACAGGGAAACAGTAATTTCTTACTGCTTCCCTGTTATTTCATTCTTATTTCTTGAAGAAATCCGGAATCTTGATAGACTGCTCTTTCACCTTGCTCTGTGGAGTTCTTGCACTCTGAAGCGGTGGTACCTGTGTAGTCTGCTGCTGTACCGGTCTGCCTCCGTATACCGGTCTTTCTACATTGCTGTATTCTCCCGGATTAAACTGTGGACGTGAAATATTGCTTGCTCCCATTCCAGATCCACCGTTCATCATAGCTGCTTTATGTTCCAGTCTTGACTGAAGCTTGCTCTGTGTTCCACCTACATTGTGAAGACCTGTTGCGATAACTGTGATAGTTGCTTCATCTGACTTGGAATCATCATACATTGCACCGAAGATGATGTTTGCATCTTCACCTGCAAGATCCTGTACATATTCTGCTGCATCACTCGCATCCATAAGAGTGATGTCACCTGAAATGTTGATGATAACGTGAGATGCACCTGCGATGGTTGTCTCAAGCAGAGGACTGGCAACTGCCTGCTTAACTGCTTCAAGAGCCTTGTCATCACCTTTGCCCTGTCCGATACCAATATGAGCAATTCCTTTATCTGTCATAACTGTCTGTACATCGGCAAAGTCAAGGTTGATCAGTGAAGGTACATTGATCAGGTCTGTGATACCCTGGATACCCTGCTGAAGAACTTCATCAGCTTTCTTAAGTGCTTCCGGCATAGTTGTTCTTCTGTCTACAATTTCAAGAAGCTTATCATTCGGAATAACGATAAGTGTATCTACATTTTCTTTTAATTTTTCGATTCCGGCAAGAGCGTTGTTCATTCTTGTCTTGGATTCGAATTTGAAAGGCTTGGTTACAACGCCAACAGTAAGTGCTCCCTGCTCTTTGGCAATACGCGCAACAACAGGAGTTGCTCCTGTTCCTGTTCCGCCACCCATACCACAGGTAACAAATACCATATCAGCTCCCTTGAGTGCTGACTGGATCTCTTCGGCACTTTCCTCAGCTGCTTTTTCACCGATCTCCGGTTTAGCCCCTGCACCAAGACCCTTTGTAAGCTTGTCTCCGATCTGCATAAGAGTCGGAGCTTTACATAACTGAAGAGCCTGTTTATCTGTATTGATTGCGATAAATTCAACACCTGCAATCTGTTCATCGATCATGCGGTTGACTGCATTGTTTCCGCCGCCACCTACACCGACTACAATTATTTTAGCTGCTGCTTCTGATTCATTTGTTTTAATTTCTAACAAGAGTTTCTCCTCCTTCGTCACCTTATTATATTATACACCCTAAATGTCAATATGCGCTTAGTTATACATAAGACTATAATATATTTTTTTCCGAAAAATATCAATAGAATTTTGTATATTTTCCTATTTTTTTATCCACTTGACACAGATTATGTTCCAAGGTCCGGAATCACATCTTTTTCGAAGGTAATTGTAATATTATCTGTGTTAAAATTTTCCAGATACAGGGTTCCTCCCTGATCTCCCAGCTTCTCAAGGATCGGCGATATCTGCATGATCCGTTCTTCCAGATTCGTGTGCCCGACATTGACACATTTGTTTCCAAAAAAAAGATACAGATCTGAACCGGAACAAACAATCTTATCCGGCGCGAGATCACATTTTTTCAGTGTCATCGTCATATCCAGAAGGTTCCCAAATGCTTTTTTGTTCGCCTTGCTGACCGGAAGTTCTTTGTAAAGCTGTACTTTCTTTACTTCCAGCCCTTCAATGCACGGGATTCCATCCCACAGCTCCTTTGTCTTTGCAAGTACGATACCATCCTTGTCAAAATAAATACATTCATCACCTGACACGATATAACCGGCCACACGCTTCTCTTTGATCGTCACCTTCACAGTCCACGGATTCTTCATCGTCACATTTGCCTCTTCCATTGCCGGAAGCAGCTCGTGATTCATCAGGTGGTTCCTGATCATCACATACAGAGAATTGGAAGACCAATTATCATCCTGCACCCAGTCTGCAATCTCCTGTCTGCTAAGATACTGATTTCCTGATACTTCGATTTTCCGCACTTGAAAGAGTAAAAGAAACGTAATCATAGCTATGCAAACCAAAATAATGACCAGAATGGCTTTCATGGCAGTCTGCTTTATGATTCTCTTTTTCCTTTCTTTCTGTATCATCCCATCAGGCATCTTCCTCCTTCCGTCATTTGTATATCTCCTGTTTAGTCTACCACTTGTGACACACTTAGCACAAGTCCCATTTCAATTAAAAGAAACATCACCGATGTTCCTCCATAACTGATAAAAGGAAGTGTAATCCCCGTATTCGGAATTGTGTTCGTCACAACTGCAATATTTAAAATAACCTGAATCATCATATGTGCCATCGCTCCGGTCGCGATCAGCGCACCAAAAAGATCCCTGCTTCCGGATGCGATCAGGAAAAAGCGCCAGATCAGAAGCAGAAACAGAAAAACGATAATCCCAGCACCCGCGAGTCCAAGCTCTTCACAAATAATTGAAAAGATCATATCATTCTGTGCCTCAGGTACAAATCCCAGCTTCTGTACACTGTTTCCGATCCCGACTCCGAATACTCCTCCGGATCCAATCGCGTAAAGCCCCTGCAGGGTCTGATAACCCTTTTCATATTTTTCCGGATTTCTCCAGATAGCAAGCCGTTCCAGCCGATAGCTTTCAAGGGCAAGAAAAATCCCCATAAAGCAGGCGCCTGCGATTCCCATCAAGGCAAATTGCGCATACTTCGGGCTTGCAACAAAGATCAGGATCACACCGATTCCCAGAATAATGATCGCCGTGCTTAAATTACTCGCTCCCACAAGTCCCACGATTGGAAGGATCCAGAACATAATCCTGCAAAGTGTCCACATTTTTCCGATTTTTTTTACGTTCTTCGTCACAAGATCCGCCAGAAAAAGAATCAGTGCAACTTTCGCAAATTCTGATGGCTGAAAAGAAAACGGGCCCAAAGCTAACCATCTTTTGGACCCGTTAATTTCTCTGCCAAACAACATGACCGCAACCGAAAGTGCAACTGCTGCCAGATAACCAAATACTGCCAGTCTCTGCCAGATGTGGTAATCCATCCCTGCCACGAACAGCATCAGTACAATTCCAAGCACCGTCGCAAACGCCTGCTTTTTCAGATAGTAAAAGGAATCATGAAATTTCACCTGCCCGTTATATGCACTGGTACTGTATAAGATCACCAGTCCAATCACAACCAGGAGAACAACAATCAACAGAAGCGTGTAATCCATACGCCCCTTTTTCCCTTTTTCCTCCACTTTGTTTCACGCCCTTTGATACAGATTATATGAAATTATTTTATTTCTTTTATAATGCATTCACGTATTTTTTGAATTCTTCCCCACGCACTTCATAGTTCGGGAACATTCCCCAGCTTGCACATGCCGGTGACAGCAGAACTGCATCTCCGGGTCTTGCAAGCTCCACACAGGTATCGAGTGCTTCTTCGAAAGTATCTTTTAAAATACAGTCATGAAATCCGCACTCTGCTGCTTCTTTCTGAATCTGCTCTTTTGTAGCACCGATCAGTACCAGATAGCGGACTTTTCCATC
This sequence comes from Coprococcus sp. AM100_B19A, assembly GCF_027662015.1. Lineage (NCBI taxonomy): Bacteria > Bacillati > Bacillota > Clostridia > Lachnospirales > Lachnospiraceae > Coprococcus > Coprococcus sp. AM100_B19A. Next base: position 159,948 of record NZ_JAQDKN010000003.1, on the reverse strand, counting down.
AAAGCTCTGGATCCATTCATGGAAATCGGACTGTTTATCATATCCACCACCAATCAGGATCGTCGGGCGGTTCATTGCCTGGATTCCCTTGATCGCCGCATCCGGATTCGTTCCTTTAGAGTCATTGTAATAGACAACCCCGTTCTTCTCTGCCACATATTCAATACGATGCTCAACCCCCTTAAATGCAAGTACAGACTTACGGATCACATCCAGATCTACACCGTAAGCCGCTGCCATTGCAACCGCTGCCATAACATTCTCATAATTGTGGACGCCAAGGATCTGTAATTCGCCGGTCTTGCAGATGACCGTTCCTTCTTTCTCCTTTTCCGGTTTGTATACAATGTCTTCTCCGTCAAGATAAATGCCCTGTTCCAGTTTATGCTTACTGCTGAAAAATAGAACACTTGCCTGAAATTCATCTGCCATCTTTCTTGTCTCTTCATCTTCATAATTGAGAACACAGATATCTTCTGGTGTCTGATTCTTCGCAATATTCATCTTTGCACGAATATATGCTTCCATCGTATGATGGCGGTTCAGATGATCCGGTGTGATATTAAGAACTGCGCTTACCTTTGGATGGAAGGTATGAATACTCTCCAGCTGGAAGCTTGAAAGCTCTGCCACGATCACAGAATCTTCTCTGGTATCTGCTGCGGCATTCGTATATGGTGTACCGATATTTCCCACAACAAAAACGCTGTCACGGGCATTTTTCATAATCTCGCCTAAAAGAGAGGTTGTTGTCGTTTTCCCATTGGTTCCGGTAATTCCAAGCACATCTCCTTTTCCACATACATAGGCAAGCTCAATCTCGCCCCAGACAGGAATTCCTTTTTCTTTCATAGTCAGAACAACCGGCAGATCAGTCGGCACCCCCGGACTCATTACAACCAGATCAAGACTTTCCATCTCCTCTTCCGGAAAAGCTCCGAGAACAACGCGGACTTTGCTTCCCTCACCAAGCTGTGCTTTCATTGCCTCGGCATCTTTTTTATCATTTCCATCATACAGAATTACCTCTGCCCCTTCTTTTTCCAGCAATCCGCAGGATCCGATCCCACTGATCCCCGCACCGAATACCAACACTTTCTTTCCTTGTAAATCCATTTTTGTAAGCCTCCTATAATGCCAGCAGTGCAACCAGGCACAGAATTGCAGTTACAATTGAAAAAACTGCAACCACCCGTGTCTCGCTCCATCCACACAGCTCAAAATGATGGTGGATCGGCGCCATTTTAAAGAAACGCTTTCCGCCTGTTTTCTTAAAATATGTTACCTGGATCATAACTGATAAAACTTCTACCAGATAGATCAATCCTACGATGATAATGAATAATGGCATCTGGAGCATGTATGCTGTCGAAGCAACAAATCCCCCAAGAGCCAGTGATCCGGTGTCGCCCATAAATACGCTTGCCGGATAAACGTTGAATAATAAGAATCCCAGCAGCGCACCTACCACTGCACAGGTAATCGGTTCGATCCCACTCTTTGTTCCGATCGCAACAACTGTAAAGAAGGTTGCCACAAGAACTGTTACACTGGATGCAAGCCCGTCCAGTCCATCTGTAAAATTCACACCATTGACGGTACCGATCACTGCAATAAAAAGTACCGGAATGGCAAACCAGCCGATGTTCAGATATTTCCCACCTGAAAACGGTATCAGCATGGTAAGCGGTATCTTTGCCACTTTCACGATGTAAAATGCAAAAATCGCTGTAATCACGATCTGGAGTGCCATCTTCTGCATCGGCATCAGTCCATCTGATCTGTGAAGAACAACTTTCAGATAATCATCCAGAAACCCGACCAGTCCGAATCCAATCGTTACAAAAAGTACCGGAATCACCTTCGGATACTCTCTTACATAGATCAGCGAAGTGACCGCAATCGCAAACAAGATCATCACGCCTCCCATCGTCGGCGTTCCGGCTTTTTTAAGATGCGACTTCACCCCGTCTTCTCTCTCTGTCTGATCCATCTTGAGTCTTCTTAAAACAGGAATTACCACCGGTCCTGCTGCCACACTGAGAACAAACGCGATCAGCACCGGTATGACCATTGTAAAATCCATAATACACCTCTGTCTTTCTTTTGTTTTCAAAATCAACCCTTACCTTAAAGGCACAGATTCTACGCTTTAGTATAATGTATCTGCCCTGTTTTTTCAACTGCTTCACGGGTTTTCTTCCCGTTCGATTCCAAGATAGGGAAGAATATTGTCGAAAATATCGCGCACAACCGGAGCTGCTATCGTCCCGCCATAATAGATACCCTGTGGATTGTAAATAATTGCCATTGCTGCTACCTGCGGATCATCTGCAGGTGCAAATCCGATAAAAGATCCTATATAACGGTTCGCACTTCTTGGCAGCGTCTGGCTGGTCGCTGTCTTTCCTCCGATCCGGTATCCTTCGATCTGTGCTTTTTTTCCTCCTCCCTCGGACACAACCGTTTCCAGTATCTTTCTCATCTTTTCTGACGTTTCTTTAGAAAGAATCCGTTTTCTTTTTCCATAAGAAATCGTTTCTTCTTTCTCTCCACTTTCCGCATCATAAACGGCGATGCCAAAATGAGGAGTGATCCTTTTTCCCTCATTCACCAGAGAACATACTGTTGTTGCCATCTGCATCGGTGTCACCTGAAAAGACTGTCCAAACGACATCGTTGCCAGCTCTACCTGCCCTACATTTTCCTTCTTGTGCATGATCGTTGCAGCCTCTCCCGGAAGATCTACACCTGTCTTCCCCATCAATCCGAATTTTTCAAAATATTTATAAAAATTCTCTGTTCCAAGCCGCATCCCTACTTCAATAAAAACCGGATTACAGGAATTCTGCACCCCCTGTACAAACGTCTCGGATCCATGTCCAGTCGTCCTCGCACACCGGATCCGGCGGTCTTCCACAAGCTTGTATCCAGGACAGTAAAAAGTATCTTCTTCTTTGACCACTCCCTCTTCCAACGCCGCCGAAGCAGTAAATACCTTAAAGATCGATCCTGGTTCATAAGTATCATTGATACTCCTGTTCCGCCACATCTGATTCAGCATTGCCTGTTTTTCTTCATCATTCAAAGCGGCATCTGTTCCCTCCGGTAATGTAAACGGGGCATTCAGATCAAACTCTGGAGCATTGACGCAGGCATAGATTTCCCCTGTTTTTGGATTCAGGATCAAAATCACAACTGCATCTGCCTGTTTTTCTTCCATTACTTTTTCCGCAGCCTGCTGTGCATATTCCTGGATATTATAGTCCAGGCTTACCTGCAGAGTGTCTCCGGAAACCGGTTCTACTCTGTCTTCCAGCGTATCCGCAAGCTCAATTCCTCTGGCATCAGTTGTTGTCAGAATCATTCCGTTCACACCTTTCAGATAATTTTCATACTTTACTTCCAGTCCAATGATTCCCTGATTGTCTCCACCGGTAAATCCAAGAACCTTTGAAGCCAGATTGCCATACGGATAGTACCGTTTAAAATCCTCATCTACCTTCACACCGTCCAGTTCATATGCACGAATCCGGTCCCCGGTCTCTTTCTCCACATTTGTCTTTATTTTTTCTCTAGAAGAAACTTTTTCGACTCTTTTCCGAATCATTTCTTTCTCTATTCCCAGCTCATCGGCAAGAACCTGGATCACTCTCTCCGGATCTGTTATCTGACTATGGATAACAGATATGGTACACACCGCTTTATTGGTCGCAAGGACTTTGCCATTTCTGTCAATGATCTCTCCCCTTGCCGCCTTGATCTCCCTCTCCCTTTCGTGCAACGTTTTTGCTTTCTGCTGATAATACGCAGCATCAAATATCATCAGATACACCAGTCTTGCGATCAGAAAAAAAATCATCAGAAGCGCGCTTAAAAATACTACCAGCATTTTCTTTTTATTATAAGTCTTATTCCGCATAAAAACCCCGAAAAACAGATTCTTACTATTACTGTATTATCTGTCTTCCGGGGTTATACCCAAATTACTCAGCCGGAGCCTTTGTAATATTCAAATATGGAAATGCTTCTGCCATAATATCAGAAGCGAGCTGTGAAATCAGGTTGCTGGTCGCTGACTGATCTGGAGCATTCGGTTCATCGATGACTACATAAATCATAATTTCCGGATTCTCCTGCGGTGCATATCCGATAAAGGATACCACGTTCTTATTCTCTCCACGGGGCAATTTTTCCGCTGTACCGGTCTTACCACCGATATCATAACCTTCTACCTGTGCATATCTACCACTACCGTTCTGAACAACACTGTACATATAACTTTTCAGTTTATCAGAAGTTTCTTTAGAAATTGTCTTCTTCTCCAACACCGGATCAATAGTCTGGATCACATTTCCGTTCTCATCCTGAATGGCTTTTACAAGATGCGGTTCATAATAATCGCCACCATTGATCAGAGAACAAAATCCTGTCGCAAGTTGAAGCATAGTTACGTTAAAATTCTGTCCGAAAGAGTTGGTTGCAAGATCCGTTTTGATCATTCCATCCGGTGACTGCAAAATACCAACCGCCTCACCCGGAAGATCAATTCCCGTATACTGACCGAATCCAAAAATACTCTGGTACTTACAGAATTCTTCCGGTCCGATTGCCAGACCAATCTGCATCAGGGCAACGTTACATGAATTTTCCATAACCTGTGTCAGATTCTGCTGCCCGTGTCCACCATTATCATAAGAGATACATTTAATCTCCCATTCATCGATCTGAAGGGAACCACCGCAGTAATAGGTCTCATCGCCTTTCAGTGCACCAATCTCCAGACCTGTTGCAACCGTAAATGGTTTGATCGTAGATCCCGGCTCAAAAGTATCGCTCACGCAGAAGTTTCTCCAGAGTTCATTCAGAGCATCGATCTTATCGTCACTGCTCATTCCGGTTATTTCTTCCTCTGTATAATACTTGGATAGATCTCTCGGATTATTCAGATCATAGGTAGGTGAGGAAGCCATTGCCAGAACTTCTCCGGTATTCGGGTTCATCATGATCACAGCTCCGTTTTTAAATCCCATCCCCTCCTGCGCTTCATCTGTGTGCGCCTGGTTAAACTCTTCCAGATGCTTTTCCACGATAGACTGCAGGTTCGCATCAATCGTTGTTACGATCGTATTTCCATTTATCGGCTCTTTCACCGTGTTTTCAATTGCCGAGTCTTCATTCTGATAACCATATCTGCGTCCATCTGTTCCATTCAACGTTGAATTATAGGATGCTTCCAGTCCGCTTGCTCCCACATTCCCTGATACGCTGAATCCCAGGACATCGCAGGCAAGTGTATTATATGGATATTTTCTGACATAATCCTCTTCCAGCCAGACTCCTTTGATCTTGGAATTTTTCTTCTCTGCCGCTTCAAATGCCTTCGCATCATCGTAGGAAATTCCTTTTTTCAGAATATTGTACCGACTGTCCGGACTGTCCGCGATAATTGCATCCACTGCCGATGCCTTGATCTGAAAATAACTTTTCAGCGCTTTTTTCGTAGCTGCTATGTTTTCAGCTTTTTTTGTCTCGTCTGAAAGTAAGACCTTTGCATCCAGAATCACATTGTATACACGCTCACTTGTCGCAAGCTTTGTGCCGTTTGTGTCTACAATATCTCCACGCTTGAACGGAATCGACCGACTCATATACTGCTGCTGATCCAGTACTGTCTTGGTATAATCTTCTCCTGACGAGGCATTGATATAGGTAATTCTTCCGACAAGAATAACAAAAGCCAGTAATATCGCTATAAAGAGCATTACCAGCTTTTTCTGCATTCCAATCGTGAATTTATGCCTCAGAACGGAAGGCTTTCTTTTTCTTCTTTTTGACATGTTATTCACCTTTGTTCATAAACCTATTTATCTGTTGTCTGTCCAAGCACTCCGCTTTTCGGAATACTTTCGTACTGTTTTACATAATCATTAACCGGGTTCTGATATTCAATAATCTGATCCGAAGTCGCATATCCCATACCCAGATCATTAATTGCACGGTCTCTTACTTCTTCCAGATTCACAGAATCCATTACTACGTTATATCTAGTTGTATTCTCTTCTTTTGCATCTGCCAGTTCCTGCTGCAGCTCGGTAATATGCTCTGTCCGGCTTGTAAGCTCTGCACGTACCTGCAGATACCATACACAGACTACAAGTGCTGCCACTGCCGCAATTGAAAGAAACATCACATATGCAGGATTCATCCGCATTGCTTTTCTTCGATTTTTCAAAATCTGTCTGTCCAGTTTTTTCTTTTTATGTTCTTTTCTTGGTTTCTCTTGTCGCTGTGGCATGACTTCTGCCTGGCGAACTGTATTTCCGTATATGTACATTCCTCGGCTTGTTACTGTACGTCTGTCTGCCTGTATTCTATGACTGTATTTTGCCATACAGCACCACCCTTTCAAATTCTATACGCGCTCAAAGATACGCAGCTTCGCACTCTTAGAACGACTGTTCACTTCCATCTCTTCTTCACTTGGAAGAATCGGTTTTTTCGTAATGACTTTTCCTTTGGAAACTTTTCCACACACACATACCGGAAAAGTACTCGGACACGTGCATGGATTCTCATTCTTTTTAAAAATTCCTTTGACAATTCTGTCCTCCAGGGAATGGAACGTGATGATGCATATCCTTCCTCCCGGATTTAAAATATCAATCATATCGTCAAGTGAATCCCTGAGCACCTCCAGTTCCCGGTTACATTCAATCCGGATTGCCTGAAAGGTTCTTTTTGCCGGATGCCCCGACATCTTCTGAAACTTCATCGGTATAGACTGTCTGATAATCTCTGCCAGCTGCCCGGTTGTTTCAATAGGACCTTTCTCTCTTGCCATAACAATATGTTTTGCTATATTCTTCGCAAATTTGTCCTCACCATAGTCGCGAATAATCCGAAAAAGGTCCATCTCACTGTAGCCATTGACAATCTCCTTTGCAGATAAAGTCTGGCGTGTGTCCATCCTCATATCCAAAGGCGCATCTACACGATAGGAAAAACCACGATCTGCCGTATCTAACTGATAAGATGATACGCCCAGATCGAGTACGATTCCATCGACCTTGTCAATCCCTTTTTCATGGAGCCTCGACTTCATATCACAATAATTGCTCCTGATTATTGTAACTCTCTCCCCGAAGTCGCTTAATCGGGTGCCTGCCGCTTCAATCGCCGCTGCATCCTGGTCTATTCCTATAAAACTCCCCTTGTTGTTTAAACGCCGACATACTTCGTATGCATGTCCGCCTCCTCCAAGTGTGCCATCAACATAAATACCGTCCGGCTTGATGTTCAGTCCTTCGATTGTCTCATCCAGTAATACTGATTTATGCTTAAATGCCATGGTGTCCTCCTAATTAAAAGATCTATTTAGATGCTAAGTCCCAAATCTTCCATGTCACTTGCAATGTCCTCGATATTTTCCTCAACATCAGCTGTACGCGCTTCCCACGCCTCTTTACTCCAGATCTCGACCTTGTCCAGCACACCTGCTAGAACAACCTCTTTTTCAAGATCTGCATAAGCGCGAAGAGAAGAAGATATCAAAACTCTCCCTTGTTTGTCAAGTTCTCCTTCCGTAGCACTTCCAAGAAAGAAACGCTTAAAGTCTCTGGCTTTTTTGTTTGTAAGCGGTAAGGTTCTAAGCTTCTCTTCAAAGGCTTTCCATTCGTTGTCCGGATACAGAAATAAGCAGCCGTCCATCCCTTTCGTAATTACGAAATGTTCTCCCAGACTCTCTCGTAATTTGGAAGGAATAATCAGCCTGCCTTTTGAATCAATACTATGATTAAATTCTCCAGTCAACATAGGATCACCTTCTTTCAAAGTGGTCTGCCACTTTCCATGCCACTTTGCTCCACTTCGCTCCACTTTCTACCACTTGTATCCATTGTACCCCACTTTTCCGCCCTTTTCAAGCACTTTTTCGAATTTATCCATTCTGAAAAAAGTCCGATAAATCATATTTTTTCCCATTTTTCATTCATTTTGTGGTGAAAAGTGGAGCGTTTTATACTCCATTCCCCACACAGTGCATAAAAAAAGTGGAGAAACCGTTCCACAATGGAACCATCTCTCCACTTTCTTCTTTTCATCTACTCAGCAGTGTTAAGTGACTGGACATAATCACTTACAGCAGAATAATCAACTTCTGCTACTGCTCTTGGCTGCTTTGATTCATACATATCATAAGCGGACCATCCAATCCAGACAACGATTGCAAGTGCAATCAGCCCAAGGATCGTATAATCAAAAGCTTTTCGCAAGTTTTTCTTTTTTTCTTCACGCTTTCTATTCGCTTTTGCCTGTTTATAATAATCTACTTTTTTCTGACTCATATCTGCAAGTCTCCTTTGCAATCATCTAACCAGTATATTTTATCACACTTTTACGATTGATACAAGCTATACTGCAATAATTACTCCGCCATCATTCGCATACATGCTGCTGACACCTCTGGTATCCAGAATAATAATATCTTTTAATTTCACACGTTCTTCCAGCATCTTCTTCACATCCTGTGCTCTCTGCGGGCAGTTACAATGCGAAATTGCAAGTACCTTGCTCTCCGGATCTTTCAGATCTGCGATCACACAATCCACCATATTCTTAAGTGCTTTTTTAATTCCGCGCGCCTGACCCAACTGACAAATCTCTCCCTTCGGAGTAGCCCCCATCACCGGCTTAATATTCAGTACTGTTGCCGCAATTGCTTTTAATCCTGTAAGTCTTCCATTCTTACGAAGAGTCTCAAGCGTCTCAAGAACAAAATATGTGTGCTGCTCTTCAATATATGTTTCTACAGCAGCTACCACTTCCTTAAATGTCATGCCCCGCTCTTCACACTGCGCAATCTTCATCCCGATGAGCGTCTGTCCTACTGATGCAGATTTTGAGTTGAACACATAAATATCTTTCTCACCATATTCTTCTTCATATAAATTCTTGCCCAGTACGGCACTGTTATAAGAACCGCTCAGTTCAGAAGACAACGTAACAGCATATACATGCTCCGCATCACAGTGATATCCTTCCATAAACGTCTCCGGAGACGGACAACTTGACTTTGGACATGTCGGGCATTCAGCTACGTTCTTCAAAAATTCAGCCTGATTGAAAGATTCATCATCAATTATATGACAATCTCCAACCTCCAGTCCCAGTGATGCTGTCTCAAACCGACCTGAAGCTTTCATCTCTGCTGTCAATTCTCCACAGCTGTCCACAATCACTTTATAACTCATAATCCAAACCTCCGAAACGTGTCATTTGCATCCATTATACGTGGTTTTCATTACCACTTATAACATCATATCACACTTTTCTTTGAAAAAAAAGCTTTTTTTACCCTTCCAGTTTAATTCTTCTGGAAATTCCAAGTGCCATTCCCATCTCTATCATCAGGAACAGGATGGATGTACCACCATAACTGATAAAAGGCAATGTAATTCCGGTATTCGGCATCATGTTCGTAACTACCATAACATTGAGAATTACCTGGATCGCGATATGTGACATAATCCCTGTCATGATCAGTGCTCCATACAGATCAGGTGCGTTCTGTGCAATAAAAAGCAGTCTGTAGATCAAAAGACCGAACAAAACCAGGATAATGATCGCTCCAAACACCCCAAGCTCTTCACAGATTGCTGACAGGATCATGTCGTTCTGCACTTCCGGTATTACCGTCTTTTGCACACCATTTCCCAGTCCTTTCCCGAAAAAGCCACCTGATCCGATCGCATATAGTCCCTGTACCGTCTGGAAAGAAATCGTTGACGCATATTTTTCCGGGTTCAGCCAGGCAATGATACGTCTGAGTCGGAAGCTGGTGCTGTTCTCAAGAAGTCTTCCGAGGATATATGATCCCGCCACAAAAACAGCCAACCCGCCGCCTGCAATCCACAGAAAAATCTTCTGCTTCTTATGTACGACAAAAAGGATACAGCAGGAAATTCCCATTACAATGATCGCAGAGCTTAGATTATCAGTCAGCACATAAACTCCCAGTGCTGCCAAACCTCCCCACTCCACAACTCCCAACGATCCTTTCAGGGTGTGTACTTTATTCCCCATTCTGCAGATCAGGTATGGGATAAATATGATCACAGCGATCTTCATAATCTCTGCCGGCTGGAATGACTGGTTAGCCGGAAGCCGGAACCATCTTCGTGCACCATTTACCTCAATACCAAGTGGTGTAAATTTAACAAGTGCAAGAAGAAGCATGGATCCCCAATAGCTCATTGCTGCATATTTGGAAAACATATGATAATCCAGGCGAGAAACCCACATCATCGCAACAATACTTCCAAGTCCGATGAGACCCTGCCTTTTCAGGAAGTACATCCCATCTCCGTATTCCGTTCGTGCTTCATAGGAACTGATACTGTATAGCATTACCAGTCCAAAACACATCAGAAATATAATAATCGCCAGAAGACTGTAATCAAAATAATGAACCGCCTGCTTTTCTACAGCCTTCCTTCGTCTGCTTTTAATTCTTTGTGCCATTTATTCACACTCCTACTTAAGCTATAACTACAAAGTCTATATCTTATAAAGTATACCATAATATCCCCCAGACGCACAAGCTTTCCGCACGAAAATAGAGCAGGCTAACTTCTATTCGATTTGTATACAAAAAAATGGTGCCGCTTCTTTGCGACACCATCTTTGTTTTACCAGCTATTCTTTATTTTTTAGCAGCAACTGCTTCTTTGATCTGTTTGGTAAGTTCTGGTACGATCTTATTCAGATCTCCAACGATACCATAGTCAGCTACATCAAAGATCGGAGCTGTCTCATCTTTGTTGATTGCAATGATCAGATCAGATTCTTCCATACCTGCTACATGCTGGATCGCTCCGGAAATACCGATTGCAAAATATACCTGAGGACGAACTGTCTTTCCTGTCTGTCCTACCTGAAGATCTTTTGGTTTCCAGCCATTATCTACAACTGCACGTGAGCAGCTTACTTCTCCGCCGAGTGCTTCTGCAAGATCTTCCAGGATCTTAAAGTTTTCTGCACTTCCGACTCCACGTCCACCGGATACAAGAATCTTGGCATCCATGATATCAACTGTCTCAGATACTGATTTGACAACTTCCATGATTTCAACGTATTTATTATCCGGTGTAAATCCTGGATTAAACTCTTCTACATTTGCCTTTGCACCTTCGATCTTAGCGATCTTCTGCATAACACCAGGACGAACGGTTGCCATCTGCGGACGATTATCCGGGCAGGCGATGGTAGCGATCGTGTTTCCACCAAATGCCGGACGAGTCATAAGAAGCTGATTGTGCTTCTGCTCTTTTCCTGCTACCGGGTTGATCGGGAAATCACCGATCTCAAGCTGTGTACAGTCTGCTGTAAGACCTGTCTGTACTCTTGCGGATACTCTAGGACCAAGATCACGTCCGATTGCAGTTGCGCCGACTAACATGATCTCCGGTTTATATTTTTCGATAACAGATGCCAGTGCATGTGCGTATGGCTCTGTTCTATATTCTTTCAGTTCCGGATCATCTACTACGATTACTTTATCTGCTCCGTATGCTGCAAGCTCATCTGCAAGTCCTTTTACGTCAGAACCGATCAGAACGGCTGCTACTTCTGCATTTAAGTCTGCTGCAAGGTCTTTTGCTTTTCCAAGAAGTTCAAATGCGATTCCGCTCAGTTTGTTGTCTACCTGTTCAGCAAAGACATATACTCCCTTATATTCTTCTAAGTTCATGATATTCACCACTTTTCCTTCTTATTAAATGATATGTTTCTCTGTTAATTTTCCCATCAGGTAAGATACTGCTTCTTCCGGATCAAGAGTAACTTTTTCTCCTGCCCCTTTTCTTACTTTGTCAGATGCTTTCGCAATCTTTGTAGGTGATCCTGCAAGACCGATATTTGCATCATCCAGGGTAGTAAGATCTGCTCTTCCCCATGTTGTGATCTCAGCATCACAAGCATCGAAGATTCCGCCTGGTGTCATATAACGTGGTTCATTTAATTCTGAAAGTGCAGTGATAAGGCAAGGCATTTTTGCTTTCAGTACATGATATCTGTCTTCGAACTGACGCTGTACGATCACACTGTCGCCTTCTACTTTGATATCCTGTGCATAAGAGATTACCGGGATGTCCAGATGTTCGGAAATCTGCGGTCCAACCTGTGCTGTATCACCATCGATTGCCTGACGTCCTGTGATGATCAGGTCATAATCGAGTTTACGGAGTGCTGCTGCGATGGTGCTTGATGTAGCCCATGTATCAGCTCCTCCAAGTACTCTGTCTGTTACAAGAATTGCCTTATCAGCTCCCATTGCAAGTGCTTCACGAAGCACATCGGCTGCTTTTGGAAGTCCCATTGTAAGTACAGTTACTTCTGCTCCATACTGGTCTTTTAATCTAAGTGCGGCCTCAAGACCTGCTTTGTCATCCGGGTTCATAATTGCAAGCATTGCAGCTCTGTTAAGTGTACCGTCCGGATTAAACTGAACTCCGCCTTTTGTATCCGGTACCTGTTTTATACAAACAACTATCTTCACGATTCGTACCTCCTATTTCAATAAGTTTCCAGAAATAACCATACGCTGAACTTCTGAAGTTCCTTCGTAGATTTCTGTAATCTTTGCGTCACGCATCATACGTTCTACATCGTATTCTCTGATATATCCGTATCCACCATGTAACTGAACAGCCTTTGTGGTAACTTCCATCGCTACTTCTGCTGCATAAAGCTTAGCCTGTGCAGCTTCGACAGAGTAAACTTTCTTTGTAGCTTTTGCCATGGCAGCTTTGTATACCATCATCTTTGCAGCCTCTACCTTTGTAGCCATATCTGCAAGCTGGAACTGTGTATTCTGGAACTGGCCAATCGTGCGTCCGAACTGTTTTCTTTCTTTTACATATGCGATTGTTCTGTCAAGTGCACCTTCAGCGATTCCAAGTGCCTGAGCGGCAATACCGATACGTCCGCCATCCAGAGTATGCATGGCGATGCCAAAGCCCTTGCCCTGTGCTCCAAGGAGATTTTCTTTTGGAATACGGCAGTCTTCAAAAATAAGCTCGTATGTTGAAGATCCACGGATACCCATCTTCTTCTCTTTGGTTCCGAATGTGAATCCCGGAGTGTCTTTCTCTACGATGAATGCAGAAATCTCTTTCATCTTTCTGCCACGTTTTTCAACAATACCTGTTACGGCGATAATGATGTAAACATCTGCTTCTTTACCGTTTGTGATAAAGCATTTTGATCCGTTTAATACCCATTCATCTCCGTCAAGAACAGCCTTAGTCTGCTGTCCCTGTGCATCTGTACCTGCCCCAGGTTCTGTAAGGCCGAAAGCTCCAAGCTTTCTTCCTGATGCAAGATCCGGAACGTATTTTGCTTTCTGCTCCGGTGTTCCGTATGTCAGGATCGGGTCTATACAAAGAGAGGTATGCGCAGATACGATTACAGATGTTGTGGCACAAACCTTTGCAAGTTCTTCTACACACATTACGTATGTCAGTGGATCACATCCCTGTCCCTCGTATTCCTTCGGTACCGGAATACCAAGAAATCCATATTTCGCCATTTTTTCAACTGTTGCTCTTGGGAAAACTTCTGTCTCGTCCACTTCCTGTGCAAGTGGTTTTACTTCGTTTTCTGCGAATTCTTTAAACAGAGTTCTCGCCATTTCGTGTTTCTTATCTAATCCGAAATCCATTTATTCTTCCTCCATGTCTTTATTTAGAACATCCATTACTGTGCATCAACCGGAGTTTTTGTGCGGTCTGCATTGTATACATAGAATCCTTTTCCGCTCTTAACTCCAAGGTTTCCACCACGGACCATCTTACGAAGCAGCGGGCATGCACGATATTTGCTGTCGCCTGTTTCTGCATAAAGTACATCCATGATAGCAAGGCAGATATCAAGTCCGATGAAATCACCAAGCTCCAGAGGTCCCATTGGATGGTTTGCACCAAGCTTCATTGCTGCATCGATTCCTGCGATGTCAGATACACCTTCCATCTTGATGAAAGCTGCTTCATTGATCATCGGAACAAGGATACGATTTACTACGAAACCTGCTGCTTCATTAACCTGTACAGGTGTCTTTCCGATTTCTTCTGCGATCTTCTTGATTGCATCTACAGTTTCAGCCGGTGTATTTACGCCTGCGATCACTTCTACTAATTTCATACGGTCTGCCGGGTTGAAGAAATGCATACCGATCATTGGACGGGTAAGTCCGTTGCCGATTTCTGTGATAGAAAGGCTGGAGGTATTTGATGCAAAAATGCATTCAGGTTTTGCGATCTTATCAAGTTCACTGAATGTAGTTTTCTTAACTTCCATGTTCTCAAATGCTGCTTCTACGATCAGATCACAATCTGCGCAGAGATCTTCTTTGAGTCCCGGAGTAATTTTTGCAAGAATTGCATCAACTGCTTCCTGAGTTAATTTTCCTTTCTGAACAAGTCTGTCATAGCCTTTAGCGATTTTAGCTTTTCCGCCTTCTGCCCATTCCTGTTTGATGTCACAGAGTGCTACTTCATATCCATCTACCTGAGCAAATGCCTTTGCAATGCCCTGTCCCATTGTTCCTGCGCCAATAATTCCTACTTTCATTGAAATTACCTCCATTTTATAAATTTAATTTTCCAGGGGAGAGTTAATTCTCCCCTTTATTAAACGAACTTATTTATTAAGGAAAGCTTCTACTTTTCTCTTTTCAAGGAATGCTGCCATTCCTTCTTTCTGGTCGTAGGATTCAAAGCATCCGCCGAAGAGTTTTTCTTCTACTACGATTGCCTCATCCATTCCCTTTTCAAGACCTTCATTGATTGCCTGTTTGCAGTGTCTTACTGCGATCGGTGCATTCTTTGCAATGCCTGCTGCCATCTTCTTTGCTGCCGGCATCAGTTCTTCCTGCGGATATACGGCATTTACAAGACCGATTCTGTAAGCTTCGTCAGCTTTGATATTTCTTGCAGTGTAGATCATCTGCTTTGCCATACCAGGTCCGACAAGTCTTGCAAGTCTCTGTGTTCCACCAAATCCAGGTGTAATTCCAAGGCCAACCTCCGGCTGTCCGAATACTGCATTGTCTGAACAGATACGGATATCACAGCTCATGGAGATTTCACATCCGCCACCAAGAGCGAATCCATTAACTGCTGCGATTACCGGAATCGGAAGTGTTTCGATCTTACGGAAAATATCATTTCCTTTCTTTCCAAAAGCTTCTCCCTCTTCTTTTGTAAGAGTACTCATCTCAGCGATATCTGCACCGGCTACAAAAGATTTTTCTCCTGCTCCTGTAAGGATCAGGCATCTGACTGCATCAAGATCAACACCGTCGATCGTTGCATCAAGTTCATCAAGAACTGCACTGTTCAGTGCGTTCAGTGCCTTTGGACGGTTAATGGTAATAATTCCAACCTGTCCTTCTACTTCATATGTAATAAATTCCATCATCAACATCTCCTTTTGATCTGGTTTATTAATCACGTTCTACGATTGTAGCGCATCCCATTCCGCCACCGATACAAAGTGTTGCAAGACCTTTCTTTGCATCACGTTTCTGCATCTCATGAAGAAGTGTAACAAGGATACGGCATCCTGAAGCTCCTACTGGATGTCCGAGAGCAATTGCTCCACCGTTTACATTTACTTTATCCATGTCGAATTTCAGATCATGTGCTACTGCAAGTGACTGTGCTGCGAAAGCTTCGTTTGCTTCGATCAGATCCATATCATCTACAGAAAGCCCTGTCTTAGCCATTACTTTATTCGTAGCTGCAACCGGTCCGACACCCATGATAGATGGATCTACTCCACCGAGTGCTCCTGCTACCCATGTTGCCATCGGTGTAACGCCGAGCTCTTTTGCTTTTTCTTCACTCATAACAACGATTGCTGCTGCTCCGTCATTGATGCTGGAAGCATTTGCTGCTGTTACAATACCATCTTTTTTGAATGCCGGACGAAGTCTTGCGATTCCTTCTGCTGTTGTTCCCGGACGCGGTCCTTCATCTGTATCAACTACGATGGTTTCTTTTTTCTTCTTCACTTCTACAGGAACAATCTCATCTTTGAATTTTCCTGCTTCGATTGCTGCGCAGGCTTTCTGCTGGCTTGCTGCTGCAAATTCATCAAGCTGTTCTCTTGTGAGTCCCCACTGTTCTGCTACATTCTCAGCAGTGATTCCCATGTGATAGTCATTGAATGCATCCCAAAGTGCGTCATTTACCATTGTATCGATCATCGGTGCATTTCCCATTCTGTATCCATAACGTGCGTTTTTCAGTGCATATGGAGCCATAGACATATTTTCCATACCGCCTGCTACAACGATATCAGCATCTCCTGCCTGGATCATCTGTGCAGCCATGTTCACACAGTTAAGTCCGGATCCGCAAACAACGTTAACCGTAACTGCCGGTGTCTCGACCGGAAGACCTGCTTTTAAAGAAGCCTGACGTGCAACGTTCTGTCCAAGACCTGCCTGGATTACACAACCCATATATACATGATCAACCTGTTCCGGAGCAACACCTGCTCTATTTAAAGCTTCTTTGATAACGATAGATCCTAATTCCGGTGCCGGAGTTGTAGAAAGAGCTCCACCCATACTTCCGATTGCTGTACGACACGCACCTGCTAACACGATTTTCTTTGCCATCACTTTTTCCTCCTTTTACATCTTAATGGTAAGTATCACTTCTTATTAAATATAAGCTGTTTTACTTTCCGTTTTTAAGATTTTCGCAAGGGACTTTTTTGTCCTCTTTTTTTAATATACTACCCATTTCCCGTTCTGTCAAATATTTATCAATCATTTTTTATCATTTAATTTTCTTTTAACATTTTCACCAACATTTTTTTACAATACATCTGCATTATTCGTCATTTCCAACACACCACTTTTATATTGACCTTTCCCAGATATGGTGCTACACTTAAGATTGTTAAAAAATATTCAACCAGAATACTATAATTAAATTATGAATGAGAAGGTGTGAAAATGAGCAAAAGTTTTGAAGAATTAATCTCAAAAGCAAATCAAAAAACCTTAAAGAAAGTCTCTGTTTCCAACGCACAGGATGAGCCGGTACTGCAGGCTGTCAAAGCTGCAAAAGAGCAAAATATCGCAACAGCCATCCTTGTCGGTGATGAAGCCAAAATCCGCGAGATTGCCGCTTCTATTGATATGGATCTGACAGATTTCGAGATCATCAATGAGCCTGATACCGAAGCAGCTGCATTAAAGGCTGTTGAGCTTGTACACAACGGCAAAGCTGATATCCTTTTAAAAGGATTGCTTGAAACAAAGACATTCTTAAAGAGCGTATTGAATAAAGAAGTCGGACTTCGTACCGGAAAGATGCTTTCCCATGTATGTGTATTTGAGATTGAAGGCATCAACCGTCTTCTGTTCTTCACAGACGTAGCTTTCAATACATATCCAACCCTTGCAGATAAAGTCAATATCATCAACAATGCAGTAGAAGTCGCACATGCATGTGGCATCGAATGCCCGAAGGTTGCTCCTCTGTGTGCAGTTGAGACAGTGAATCCAAAGATGCAGCCAACAGTCGATGCCGATAATCTCACCAAGATGTACGAGGGTGGCGATTTCAAAGGATGCCAGATCTACGGACCACTTTCCATGGATCTTGCGATCGATCCGGAAGCAGCTGTTCACAAAGGTGTGACTAATCCAGTAGCCGGACATGCTGATATTCTCCTCTTCCCGAATATCGATGCAGGAAATATCACATATAAGATTCTTGTCCGCACTGCAAAGGTCAAGATCGGTAACGTACTTGTCGGAACAAGCGCTCCGGTTGTACTTACATCACGTTCTGATGATTTCCAGACAAAACTGAATTCTATCGCTCTTGCGACCGTAATCGCAGGATCGATCACAGACTAAGGAGGATCTTTTTATGAGCTATAAAATTTTAGTAATCAACCCGGGATCTACTTCTACCAAGATCGGTGTGTACGAAGACGAAACTTTGTTATTCGAAGAAACACTCCGTCATTCCACCGAAGAGATTGCAAAATATGCAACCATCGTTGACCAGAAAGATTTCCGTAAAGAACTGATCGTAGATATTCTCGCAAAGAACAGCTTCGACATCAAATCTCTGAATGTTGTAGTAGGACGAGGCGGACTTTTAAAACCGATCCCAGGTGGAACCTATCCAGTATCTGACGCACTTCTTGCTGACTTAAAAGCAGGTGTGCAAGGACAGCATGCATCGAACCTTGGAGGCATCCTTGCCCGCGAAATCGGTGATGAGATCGGAGTTCCTTCTTACATTGTTGACCCGGTTGTTGTCGATGAGATGGAACCTGTTGCAAGATATTCCGGAATCCCGGAACTTCCGCGTATCAGTATCTTCCACGCACTGAACCAGAAAGCAGTTGCCAAACGCTACGCCAAAGAACAGAGTGTATCTTATGACTCCCTGAACCTGGTCGTTGTACATATGGGCGGCGGTGTATCTGTCGGTGCTCATAAAAATGGCAAAGTTGTCGATGTCAACAACACACTTGACGGAGACGGACCTTTCTCACCGGAACGTTCCGGCGGTGTACCAGCAGGCGCACTCGTAAAAATGTGTTTCTCCGGTCAGTACACACAGGCTGAAGTATATAAAAAGATCAACGGGAAAGGCGGTCTCAACGGATACCTTGGAACCAACAACATGCGCGACGTTGCAGAACGTGCCTTTGAAAAGGGTGACGAAGAAGCAGCCGGTGTATTCCACGCATTCACTTACCAGGTTGCCAAAGAAGTCGGCGCCATGGCAGCCGTACTTAACGGAAAAGTAGACCAGATCCTTCTCACCGGTGGTATCGCATACAGCGATTATGTAACATCCGAGATCAAGGAAAAAGTCGGCTTCATCGCCCCAATCACCGTCTACCCGGGTGAAGATGAACTCCTCGCCCTCGCTCAAGGCGCTCTCCGTGTATTAAACGGCGAAGAAAAACCTCTGGTATATTAATTTTTTCCAAAACCCTAAAACATGCAAAACGCATATATCTCATCGTAGAAAAAAGTCTGGCACACCTCGCCAGACTTTTTTAGTTACTACGCTTTTATTTAATAATGTCAATAGCTTCGAGGGACAAATTGGGCAAAAGATAATGCGTCTATTCGTCTTTTGTGCAATGGAGATGAAACTCAAAAATCGTGGAAGCCTCTGCTGAACACGATTTTCGCTTTAGGGGGTTCATCGGAATGGTTTGCACAACTAGAATAGACGCATTATCTTTTTCCGAATTTGTCAACACAACCTAAATCATTCAAAAAAGAGCAGACACTTAAAAAGTATCCACCCTTTTTTTCTATCCCTAATCTCTTTTAACTACAGCAGAGCATCCCATTCCGCCACCAACACAAAGTGTTGCAAGTCCTGTATGTACATCTTCTTTCTGCATCTCATACAACAAGCTTACAAGGATTCTTGCACCTGAGCAGCCAACCGGATGTCCGAGAGCAATTGCTCCACCATTGACATTCAGCTTACTAAGGTCAAATCCAAGATCTTTTCCAACAGCTACAGACTGTGCTGCAAATGCTTCGTTTGCTTCGATCAGATCAAAATCTCCGATCTCCATTCCCAGCTTCTTCATAACCTTACGTGTTGAATAAACCGGTCCGATTCCCATGATTGCCGGATCACATCCTGCGAGTTCTCCGCCGATCCATGTTGCCATAGGTGTTACGCCAAGCTCTTTTGCTTTTTCTTCGCTCATAACGATAAGTGCAGCTGCACCATCATTGATTCCGGATGCGTTACCTGCTGTAACCATACCGTCTTTCTTAAATGCAGGACGAAGTTTTGCAAGACCTTCTTTTGTGATTCCTTTACGAGGACCTTCATCTGTATCTACAAGAATCGTTTCTTTTTTCTTCTTCACTTCGACCGGAACAATCTCGTCTTTAAATTTACCTTCTGCCATTGCTTTTTCACATTTGTTCTGAGACCATGCTGCAAATTCATCCAGTTCTTCTCTTGTAAGTCCCCACTGTTCGCAGATATTTTCTGCTGTGATTCCCATGTGATAATTATGGAATGCGTCGGTCAGACCATCCTTGATCATAGCATCTTCGATTGTCGCATTTCCCATACGATATCCATAACGTCCGTTTCTCAACATGTACGGAGCCATTGTCATATTTTCCATACCACCTGCAACGATAATATCTGCATCTCCAGCTGCGATCAGCTTCGCTGCAAGGTTTACACAGTGAAGACCGGATCCACAAAGTACGTTGATAGTTGTTGCCGGTACTTCATTCGGGATTCCTGCATATACAGCTGCCTGACGTGCCGGGTTCTGTCCGTTGCCTGCCTGGATAACATTTCCCATATACACTTCGTCAATCTGATCCGGAGAAACGCCCGCTCTTTTGAGAGCTTCTTTGATTACGATCGTTCCAAGTTCTACAGCCGATGTATTTGCAAACTGTCCGCCCATTACACCGATTGCTGTACGACATGCTCCTGCTAAAACAACTTTTCTTGCCATGATAAAAATCCTCCTTTATTTTGTAAATCACCTGATGTTTTTATTATAATCCTCTAAAAAACAGAATTCAATAGATGCTTGATATTTTTTTAACATTTTTTATGTTCTATTCCAGGTACATGCCTCAATTCGATTGAGAGATTTCTTGATAAATGTTAAACTTTTCTCGGTATTTATACTTATTGACATTCACATCATTATTATGTTTTTTCAAAAAAACAAATTTGTCATTGACATTTATATAGCAATTTGTTAAATTAAAGTTGCTCATATGACTGACGGAAGTGGAATGAACCACAGGGAAATATGAGGATTTGATTATTTAGCCGACCGTCTGGGCGATTCAGCTCAGATGCCGGCTTTTTTTACGCATTTTTATAAGATTATCATAAATCAGGGCTATATAAAAGGCGTAAACATCCATCGGTTCTTCTGGCTGAACCTTTTCATATGTCTGGAATTTGCCAGAACTTTCCGGGCATAAACCGCAGCAACACAGTGTATAATAACCAGGTCATAGGTACTATGGCTCACCCACAAGAAGGAGGAATAACCAAATGATGCAGAAAGAACAATGGCAGGGATTTGAAGGAAGACTCTGGAAAGAAGAAATCAACGTTCGTGATTTTATCCAGAACAACTACACACCTTACGAGGGAGATTCTTCATTCCTTGCAGATCCGACCGAAGCAACAAACCAGCTCTGGGGCAAGCTTCAGGAACTCCAGAAAGAAGAACGTGCAAAAGGCGGCGTTCTGGATATGGAAACAGAAGTGGTATCTTCTCTTACCGCTTACGGTCCAGGTTATATCTGCGAAGAACTGAAAGATAAAGAACAGGTTGTGGGTCTTCAGACTGACAAACCTCTGAAACGTGCATTTATGCCGTTCGGTGGAATCAAAATGGCTGAGGAAGCATGCAAAACTTACGGATATGAACCAAACCCGAAATTCCATAAAATCTTTACAGATTATCATAAAACACATAACCAGGCAGTATTTGATGCCTACACACCGGAAATGAAAAAAGCACGTCACGCAAAAATCCTTACCGGTCTTCCGGATACTTACGGAAGAGGACGTATCGTCGGCGATTACCGCCGTGTTGCCCTCTACGGAATCGATCTCCTGATCGCTATGAAGCAGGACGATCTCGCAAACTGCGGATACGGATCCATGCGTGACAATGTCATCCGTCAGCGGGAAGAACTTGCAGAACAGATCCGTGCCCTCAAGGGTATGAAAGAAATGGCTGCTGTCTACGGATTCGACATTTCCGAGCCAGCAAAAAATGCAAAAGAAGCATTCCAGTGGCTGTACTTCGGATACCTTGCAGCAATCAAGACTCAGAACGGAGCTGCCATGAGTGTCGGACGTGTATCTACCTTCCTTGATATCTACATCAAGAGAGATATGGAAGCAGGAATCCTTACCGAAGAAGAAGCTCAGGAATTAGTTGACCATATGACAATGAAATTCCGTATGGTTAAGTTCGCACGTATCCCATCTTACAACCAGCTCTTCTCCGGTGACCCGGTCTGGGCTACACTGGAAGTCGGCGGAATGGGACAGGACGGACGTTCTATGGTAACAAAGACAGACTACCGTTTCCTGCACACCCTGGAAAACATGGGACCTTCTCCGGAACCGAACCTGACTGTACTTTACACAGAACGTCTTCCGAAGAACTTCAAGGACTACGCTTCACATATTTCTATTGAAACAAGTTCTATCCAGTATGAAAATGATGATGCAATGCGTCCGGTATGGGGCGATGACTATTCTATCTGCTGCTGCGTATCTGCAACACAGACTGGTAAAGAAATGCAGTTTTTCGGAGCAAGAGCAAACCTTGCAAAATGCCTTCTTTACGCGATCAACGGTGGTGTCGACTGCAAGTCAAAAGATCAGGTAGGACCGGCTTACACACCGATCACTTCTGAATACCTTGATTATGATGAAGTAATGGCTAAATACGACAAGATGATGGACTGGCTCGCCGGACTGTATGTAAACGTACTGAACCTGATCCAGTACATGCATGACAAATACTACTATGAAGCATCTCAGATGGCACTGATCGATACCGATGTACGTCGTACATTTGCAACAGGTATCGCAGGATTCTCTCATGTAGTTGACTCCTTAAGTGCGATCAAATATGCAAAAGTGAAAACAATCCGTGACGAAAACGGACTCGTTGTAGATTTCGAGACAACCGGTGATTTCCCGAAATACGGAAATGATGATGACCGCGCAGATGATATCGCAGTATGGCTTCTTCAGACATTTATGAAGAAACTGAAAAAGCATCACACCTACCGTGAATCCGAACCGACAACTTCTATCCTTACCATTACCTCAAACGTTGTATATGGAAAAGCTACCGGTGCTCTTCCGGATGGAAGAAAAGCAGGCGCACCGCTTTCACCTGGAGCAAACCCAAGCTACGGTGCTGAACA
This sequence comes from Coprococcus sp. AM100_B19A, assembly GCF_027662015.1. Classification (NCBI taxonomy): domain Bacteria; kingdom Bacillati; phylum Bacillota; class Clostridia; order Lachnospirales; family Lachnospiraceae; genus Coprococcus; species Coprococcus sp. AM100_B19A. The sequence goes on along the minus strand of NZ_JAQDKN010000003.1, from coordinate 136,934 downwards.
GAACGGACTTCTTGCTTCCCTGAACTCCGTTGCCAAGCTGCCTTACGAATGGGCACTTGACGGAATCTCTAACACCCAGACCATCAACCCGAATGCAATCGGACATACTCCGGAGGAACGCATTAACAACCTGGTAAATGTTATGGACGGATACTTCTCTCAGGGTGCTCACCATCTGAACGTCAACGTATTCGGAACAGAAAAACTTCTTGACGCTATGGAACATCCGGAAAAAGAAGAATACGCAAACTTTACGATCCGTGTATCAGGATATGCGGTTAAGTTCATCGACCTTACACGCGAACAACAGCTCGATGTGATCGCAAGAACCTGCCACGATCGTATGTAATTACCGAACTTACACTCTTTTGCCAAACATATCGTTATGCTGGAAGTCATGCATTTTAAAGTGCATGACTTTCGGCACATACAGAGATGCTGCTGGCAACTTTTCCTGCATACTAAGGCATTTAAAAGACTCTGCCTGATCCGCAGTTTTCCAATCACACAATGAAAAAGGAGATTTTCATATGACTCAAATCAAAGGACTTATTCACTCTACAGAAAGCTTTGGTTCTGTTGACGGGCCTGGGGTACGTTTTATTATATTTGTTCAGGGATGTCCACTGAGATGTCAGTTCTGCCATAACCCTGACACCTGGAATATGACAGATAAAAACGGCGCCACCTGGCGCAGTGCCGATGAGCTTCTTGCGCAGGCTCTGCGTTACCGCACTTACTGGAAAAATGGCGGTGGAATCACCGTAAGCGGCGGAGAACCCCTCCTACAGATTGATTTTCTGCTGGATCTTTTCAAAAAAGCAAAGGCAAAAGGTATTCACACAACGATTGATACTGCAGGTGGTCCTTTTACCAGAGAAGAACCATTTTTCTCCAAATTTCAGGAGCTGATGCAGTATACCGATCTTCTTCTTGTTGATATCAAACATATCGATGAAAAAGCTCACAAAGAACTGACCGGAAAAACGAATAAAAACATTCTGGATATGATCCGTTTTCTCTCCGATATCAAAAAACCTGTCTGGATCCGCCATGTGCTCGTACCGGAGCGCAGCGACTATGATGAATACTTAAACCGGTTAAATGATTTTATCCAGACACTTGATAATGTAGAAAGAGTAGAAATCCTGCCTTACCACACACTTGGTGCCTACAAATGGAAAGAGCTGGGACTTGATTATCCACTCAAAGGGATCAATCCACCTTCGAGAGAACGCGTAGAAAATGCAAAGAAGATCCTGCACTGTTCGTAAGACATATTTAAAAAAATAGATGGCAGCTTTCTCTTCATATTTTGCCTGTAATGTGCTATGATTGGTGTAGTGTATTTAAGAGAGGAGAATTATAGCAATGAACGAAAGACTGGAACGCGTATTGCAAAAAATGGAAAAAAAAGGAATCGATCAGTTACTTGTATCTGATCCGCTCAGCATCCGCTTTTTAACGGGCATCATGGTACATCCGGGGGAAAGATTGTACGCTCTGTTGCTTCGTACAAACGGAAAGCACACCATGTTCTTGAACTATCTGTATTATGTATCTGATACAGGATTTGAAGAAGTATGGTTCAGTGATATGGATGATCAGATTGGAGTTCTGACAGAACATATCGATACCAAGGGCGTAATCGGTATCGACAAAACATTTCCTGCTCGTTTCCTGATCCCGCTTCAGGAACGCTGCCCGGAACTGAAAACGGTATGGGGATCTGACTGTGTAGACGGTGTTCGTGCTGTTAAGAATGAAGAAGAAATCAAGATCATGAGACAGGCATCTGTAATCAATGACATGGTTATGGAAAGAGCTGCTGCCTACATTAAAGAAGGCATGACAGAAAAACAGATTGCTGATTTCATTGAAGCAGAATACTACAAAGAAGGCGCAACAGGACTCAGCTTTGATACAATCGTATGCTTCGGTGCTAACGCTGCTGACCAACATCACTCACCAAGCGAGACAAGAACTCTGAAAGCCGGAGAATGCGTTCTGATCGATATGGGATGCATCTGGAACGGTTATTGCTCAGATATGACAAGAACCTTCTACTGCAAGAGCGTAGACGAAGAACAGGCTGCAATCCATGACCTTGTTCGTACAGCGGTTGAGAAAGCAGAAGCCATCATCAAACCAGGCGTACGTTTCTGTGATATCGATGCGCAGGCAAGAGATCTCATCGGCGAAGCAGGATACGGCGAATACTGGAAGATTCGTCTTGGACATTTCATCGGCCAGGAAGACCATGAATACGGTGATGTAAGCCCGATCAACAAGAACGTAGCTGAACCGGGTATGATCTTCTCGATCGAACCGGGAATCTACATCGAAGGCAAATACGGTGTACGTATCGAAGACCTCGTTCTCGTAACAGAAGACGGATATGAACTTCTTAACGTAGTAGATAAAAAATATAGAACAGTTGGTTAATTGTTCTTCCATTACTTCAATATAGAACCAAAAAAGACACGCATTACTGCGTGTCTTTTTTGGTCAACCCCTGGATCGCGTTAACAATTTCCATATACGTTTCTTCGATTGCATCCTGTCCGGGAACCCCACGTAAAAGTGTATTTCCCTTCTCTACAGCTGCTTTCAGCTCATTTACGGATTCATCGGTATAGGTCTCTGTATTAATAGATTCTGTGTTGTCAATTAATGCTTTTAACTGCTTCTTGTCTAACTTCTGTGGTGTGATGGTAATTGTATCGCCAACTTTTTGTGTGGTATTCTTTCCCCCACTCAATTCTTGCCGTACAAAATAAATACCTCCACCAATCACCACACATGCAAGAAGTATGACAAGAACAGAACCTATCTGTGTCCCGCGGTCACGATGAGTTTTCTTTGGTCTTTTTACGATAGTTGGATTCGTATGCTTATTCATATAGAAATATCCTTTATAAACTTCAGGTAGCTGTGAGAGAACTCACAGCCACCTGATTAAATTCACATCATCTGTGCTTATTGCTAAGACCAGATTATGCGTTTCTTCTTCTGAAGAATGCTACAACTGCTGCAGCACCTGCAATAAGAAGTGTTGCTACGTATACGAATACGTTGCTATGATCACCAGTCTGAACTGTATCAGATTTCTGCTCATTTGCTTTCTTAGCAGATTCCTTCTTGTTTGTCTTTTTGTCATCTTTTGCTACTGTTGTAGATGTTTTGTCATCTTTCTTGTTCTCTTCAATTGAAGTACCCGGTTTTTCTTCTGGAGTACTTGGTTTTGAAGGATCAACTGATGGCTGATCCGGATCAACCGGAGTTTCATTCTTTTCAAGAACAGCTGTTACTGTGTAGTCATCAGCTACTCCGTATGGGAATGCGATTGATGTTGCATTCGCATCAACGTTGTAGATTTCTTCGCCGGCTTTGTTTGTTCCTTTCCAGCCTTTGAATGCATATCTTTCATTTGCCACTACTGTCGGAAGGAATCCAAGGTTGTATTCTGCTTCCTGAAGGTTTTCGTTATGAAGTTCTGTTGCTCCTTCGTATCCTTCGAATGATCCTGCTACTGAATCGATTACAACTGTTGCATTTGCTACTGCTACTTCTTCTTCATTCTTTTCAAGAACAGCTGTTACTGTGTAGTCATCAGCTACTCCGTATGGGAATGAAATTGATGTTGCATTTGCATCAAGGTTGTAGATTTCTTCGCCGGCTTTGTTTGTTACTTTCCAGCCTTTAAATGTATATCCTTCATTTGCTACTACTGTCGGAAGGAATTCAAGGTTGTATTTGCTATCCTGAAGGTTTTCGTTATCAAGTTGTGTTGCTCCTTCATATCCTTCGAATGATCCTTCTGTTGAATCAATTACAACATATGCATTTGCTACTGCTACAGCCGGTGTTTCTTCAACTTTTTCAAATTCAGGTGTAATTGTTACATAACCAACATTAGATCCTTCTGGGAAATGTGCAAGTCCTGTCACACCAAATGTTTTAGCATCTGCATCCCAATTCTGTGTTTCAGCGCCTTCAACTTTCCATCCAGTAAACTTGTATCCATCATTTGCTTTTACTGCCGGAATTTCAAACTGCTGGTCTGTGTCTGCAGCAATACCTTTGAAAGAAACAACTGTTGATGGTGCATAATCCGGGAATGATCCTTTTTCTGAATCAATAATATTGAAATAAACTTCTACTGTTTTTTCTTCAGCTTTATTCTCTTCAAAAGTAGCTTCTACAGTATAATTTTGAGATTTTGTACAATCAAACATAAGTTCAAAAGTATCTGTTGTAATGTTAGAGTATACAACATTACCTCCTTCATCTTTTACTTTCCAACCTGTCCATGTATAACCATCTTTTGCTACTACTTTTGGAAGATAGCCCAGTTTGCAACCATCATCCTGAAGATTCTCATTTGTAGTCTCATAAGGTTCTTTGTCTCCGTACACTTCAAAGTAACCTTTGTTAGGATCAACTTTGACCGTTGCGTTAACAACTACTTTTTTAGATTCCTCTTTTTTAGATACAACAGGGACTACGGTTGCAAACCCTTCAACTTTTTCTCCATTATCAGAATATGCTGCATTAACATCACTTAATGTAAAAGTTGTCTTATCTTTTGACCAAGTAGTTGTCTCTGAACCTGTTACTGTCCATCCAGTTATTTCATATCCATCTTTTACATTATATTTAGGAATATCATATACTGCTGAATCCTTATTCCAAAATGTAAACTGATCTGCTGGATTTCCTGAAACAAGTGTTGCATTTCCATCAAAACTATTATTAAAGGTTACTAAAGTAGTAGTTTCCTTTTCTGCCGGAGCATCCTTTTTAAATGTAGCTACTACTTTAAATTCTCCGTCCTTTGGAGCAACCATGCATGACTTAGCGCCAACAAACTCAGTATTTAAGTGATTTACAACACCGTCTGGTTCTGTAATATCCCATCCTGTCCATGTATAGCCATCCTTTGGAATAACAGTCGGGAAATAACTAATTGCATAGTTACTATCTTCCAAATGTCCAGCATTATTGGTATTAGTGCCATCTTCAAAAGATCCTTTTTCGGAATCAACTGTAATAATAGCCCAAGCTTTTCCCTTCCATGTCTCATCTGCATTAGTATATGCAGCAGGAGCATTATCAGCTGCAACAACTGGTACAGCATTTACTCCAACGAGCATTACTGCGACAGAGAACGCACATGCCTGATGAAGTACTCTTCTCTTTTTCATCTCTAATTTCCTCTCTTTCTGATTTTAAAAAGTGATATGCTTTTTTGCATACGTATCCTATCTTGGTTATTATAAGTCTTAATTTTTAAGAAGTCAATATCATTCTTACCTTTTCTAAGACTTCTACATCTTTTTAACGTATTTTTTAAGATTTTGTTTTTCCTTTTCTTCCCCCTCCCGAAAAAATATCGTTTTATTAACAGTTCCGCTAATTTTGCGATTTTTAATGTTATAATCCATATTTTTCAGTCTTTTAATAATAGGTTTTAATATTTAATAATAGGTAATTCCTTGATACATAATTCGATAAAAAACCACAGTTTTCAAAATTGCGTCTTCTTATCTTTGTGCTTTATAATAAGAAAGGAGTAAATTTGAAAGGAAACCGTTTTCATGAAAGACATTGGCAAGATTCTGAAATATGCCCGTGAGAATAAAAAATATACCCAAAACAAGTAATGGAATTAACCGGCATCCACAGGAAATCGCTTTCTGGTTAAGAGAACAACGTTGCCGAGCCAAATCTATCAACCTTTGCGACTCTTGCCAATCTCTATGGTATTTCTGCCGATGAAGTATTAGATATTGGTGGAAAAGCTTCTTCCGACTCTCTGCCTCAATGTGAATTCCAGGTTCTTTCTTTGAACTTGACCCCAAACATCAGGAAGAACTCCTGATTCAAATCACCGCACTTGTCAGATTTTTGCATACAAAAAATATGGCGCCGCAAGTCTCACAATTCCTATTTCGTTAGAGATCATAGGCGGAAAAATTAAAGTTTAGAGATTAAAGTTTGAATATGATAGCACATGTGTATCTTTAATTTTAAGACTTTTTGATTTATTAGTACTTTTTCTAAGAATTCTACTCTTTTTAACGTCTATTTCTTATATAATAGCAATAGTACATACCACTTCACTTATATTATATATGAAATCTTCGAAAGGACGATCGCCCATGGAACATATAGGAGAAATTCTCCGGACAGCACGTGAAGATAATTTTTATACTCAGAAGAAAGTAATAGAACTGACCGGTATCAACCGCAAGACTCTGTCCGGCTATGAGAACAGTGTAGCAGAACCAGATCTTGACACATTTGCCAGATTACTCCGCTTATATCAACTTTCTGCGGATGAAGTATTAGGAATTAAGACTTCTACCCCCCCCCTCGCATTTTTCCCTTTCGCGCTGCGAATGAAAAATGCTTACTCTTTTCCAAAAATTTGACACCAGCCACCAGGAAGAGCTTTTGATTCAGTTTCAATCTCTCGCAGACTATCTCGATAAAAAATCAAAATAAATTGTCATTGCTTTTTCCTGCTCTGACCATTTATAATGAACTTATACTATGTTTGAAGGGGGAACATTTTCATGAAAGATATTGGTAAAATTCTGAAAAACGCCCGTGAGAATAAAGAATATACCCAGAAACAAGTGATGGAATTGACCGGTATCCACAGAAAATCTCTGTCCGGTTATGAGAATAACGTTGCCGAGCCGGATCTCTCCACTTTCGCAACCCTTGCCAATCTGTATGGCATCTCTGCAGATGAAGCTTTGGAAATTGGTGAACCGGATCCTTCTGTTTCTTTGCTTCGTTTTGAATTCCAAGTTCTTTCTTTATTTAAAGAACTCGATGCAAAGCATCAGGAAGAACTTCTGATCCAGATCACCGCACTCGTCAGATATTTAAATGCAAAAAATATGGTGCCGCAAAATCATCAATCCAGATAATTTTGCGGCACCACCGATTTATACATGTAAATTCTTTTCCATTTCCTGACGCATTTCTTTTCCCTTGAAAAGCACCAGTCCGATCAGCATCAGCACGCCCATCCCAATTGAAATCACAGACGGAAATACAATTCGTACCTTACCAGTCAGCAAAAAGATAAATGGTAAGATCATTCCGTAAAGCGCCGCCATCACAAAGTACACCAGATAGTCCTTCGCCTGACGGTAATACACCCTCGATATGATCAGCATCGAAATCATAATCAAGCCACTGACTCCCGGAAGCACAAAGTCAATCGACCAGCCATGCCAGCCGGTCAGCCAGTCCCAGATAATACAGCCGACTGTCACAATGATCAGCTGCCACATGGCATTCTTCAGCAGATTGTACCGCTTGAAGAAACCGACTGCGAGCGCCAACCACATACTGAACGCACCGCCGCACACAAACAGTGACAGATGGAAATTCGTATCAATGCTATAATCCACTCCCAGTGCCGCCACAATCGCGATCATGCAAAGAAATGTAAATATTTTGAAAATCTGCATTCCTTTCGCTTCTGTCATCACACTTTCCGGATACTCCACTTCAAGGATCTCAGGCTTTACTTCCTGCTCTTTCAGAATCTGGAAAAAGTTGTCCTTGATCGCATCACAGTCATATCTGGACGTAAATCCCAGATAAATCTTATCCCGGAAGGAACACATACAAAGCTCTACTTTCGGCGTACTTGTATAAACACCAAAATACCTGATATACGTCTCATAGCTTTCCGGCATCCGGATGATTCCCATGTTGGAAAAAATAGCGGTCACATCACTTTCTGCCGTCCTCGCCCCGATATTGATACAGACATTTTTCAGTTCCAGCGGCGCAAATTTCAGGATTGGATGCACCTGCAAGGCGAAGTAATCGTTCATCCGCTTCTCCATCTTTTCCGTTGTCAGTTCTTCTTTAAAGCATGCATTTACTTTTTGCACAACATCTGTGAACTCTTCTTTTTCACCCTGAAAATGATATCCCGGTTCGATCCAGTTGAAGAAATTGAGCATTGTATTGGTCGGAAAGAAATTACGCAGATTTACCGGAACCATCAGTACAACCGGCTTGCTTTCCTGCCGTCTTGTCATTGTCCGGTGAATCGCACACAGATATACCGCAGTCAGAAATACCGTCATCGATACACCATAAGTCTTTGCCTGATGCCTCAGTTCTTCGACCGGAATTTCTGCCTCTGTCGTCTGCAGGCTTCCAAGCTCGCGCCGGTTTCCGCGAAGCTGATGCGCTGCCGGTTTTTTCTCCTTTTTGCGGTCTGCCTGGTGGGAATAATATCTTTCAAATCCATCTGCTTCCTGATCGAAAAGGCTCTCCGAATACTCTGACAGAACCACATCCTCCAGTCCATCCTCATGATGTGCCAGATACAGATAATTTTTCACCAGCTCCCGTACAAATTCACTGGCACCGGTTCCGTCCGTCAGCACATGAAAGACCTCAAAATTGATTCTCTTTTTGTAATAAGTCACTTCAAAAAGCAGATCTCTCTTATCACGGATATAAAGGCTGCTGCACGGCTCCTTATACTCTTCTCTTACAACCGGTCTTTTATTACTCTGTTCCAGATAATGCCAGAACAGTCCCTTTCGCAGCACGGACAGAAAGATCGGATATTTTTCCAGTGTCCTGTCTACCGCCTTCTGCAGGATCTCCTGCTGTATATCCTCTTTCAATTCACAGTAGAACCGGAATACACGGGTATCCCTTTTACTGCTCGCCGCCGGAAAAAGCTTCGCTGCATTGTCCAGCCTTCTCCAGTGCTTTACATTTGTCTGCGGCATTTTCTATTCCCCCTCCAGAAAATGATTGATATATTCAAAACTTTCCTGTACATGCAGACTCCGGATTCCCAGTGCAAAATATCCGTGAAGTGCATCCTTGATCCGGTGTACTTCCACCCGGTTACCTGCCTCTGCAAGACGTCTTCCATACGCTTCTCCCTCATCCCGGAGCGGATCAAATTCTGACGTCAGGATCAGTGTATCCGGCTGTCCTGACAGATCTTTCTCCAGAATCGGTGCAAAATATGGATTTAACTTGTCCTCTTCCGAACCTGCATAAAGATTAATATAATCTTTTAATTTGCCTGCCGTCAGAAGATAATCCTGCCCGTTCTCCCTTACAGAAGAGAACAGACTCTTCTCTGAATAATCATTATTGACTGCCGGATAGATCAGAATCTGTCTCTTTGGCATAAATTCGCCACGGTCCCGTGCCATAATGGACAATGCAGCTGCCAGATTGCCACCTGCACTGTCTCCAATCAGAGTAATATCCTCCGGCTTTGTATCCGGATGCGTATACAATGCTCTTGCCACGGCATAACAGTCCATAAGCCCGGTCGGGAACTTGTGCTCCGGCGCCAGGCGATATTCTACTGCTGCTACAGTCTGCCCCGTCGCCTGTGCCATCCGGGAACATACTCTCTCATAATTTTCCACATGCTCAGTCGCCCATCCTCCTCCGTGAAGGAAAAGCATGATCTTTCGTCCCTTGATCTGATCTTTTTCCAGACACGATGCTTCATCCGGGAAAAATACCCGGATCGGAACTTCATAATCGCCGTTATATACCTGCAGATCCATTTTTTTATAAAAAATTTTCATCGGATCCAGTCTTTTCAGATCCGCAAGCTGCCTTGATACTTCTACATCAATCCCTCCAAAAGACAGGATTTTCAGGATTGCTTTTGTTGCTATATTGATTGCCATATTTTTCTGTCCTCATTTATTTTTTCATACAGATTTATTCTACCATAGAATGATGTCCCCTACCACTCTTTCTCTTTCCATCTTTGCTACATTAACCCATTTTCAATTTTTCAGATTTCACAATCATCTCATTATTTATTTGACACAGACTGTCAAAACAGTTACCATACACTTATGCACAAGGAGGGTGTATTTGTTTTATGAATAATAAAAAAAATATAGACGACTATTTTGATGACAACTTTGAAGTAACTTATACAGGCGATCTCCCGTCGATCCCTGTGGGGCAGGATGATTATGACGACCGTTATGACGACACAGACTACCTTAACGATTATGAAACTGACGACTACTACGATGAAACAGACAGGCTTGCTCCTGATTATGACGATGATTATGAAGAAGAGGATTCTTATTATGACCGCCAAAGACCAGCCAGACGGACAGAACGGAGAAATTCCCGCAGACGTCCCGATTCCTCTTCCGAAGAACTGGCTGCTCCAATCCGGAATATTGCCCGCACCGGAAGTACTGCCGCTGAGAAACTGACCACTTTCATCCTTCGCCCGGCACCGGTTCTGATGTCCGCCATCATCCTGGCGATTACCTTTTTTTCATTCTGGAATCAGCTGTCTGATTATGGAGATATCAATACACTGACATCCAATCCAGATCTTACTCTGATTGCTTATCTGACTGTCGGAGCGGTTATGCTGATCTGGATGCTGTCTACGTTCTTTTTCACATTAAGTGGCATCCGACACGGAACCGGACGCGGACTTACTTATTTTGTCCTAGTATATGTTCTGTCCTACCTCTTCAGTCTAGCCGCAGCTGCAATTCCTGCTGATGTTCAGTTGCTGACCGGTATCAGAGGCGGTATCCTGGTATTTGGTTCCCTTTACCCGGCATATTTTCCATTCTGCGTGGTGGGAATTATTACTTGTATTTTGCGGAAAATTTTGAAGTAAAACATTCCTCGTACTAAGGCATATGCCTTAGGGCATCCTCATATGGTGTTTTTACTTTATAAGTGAACAACAACTAATTACATGCGAAAAAAGAGTAAGTCAAATCACTCATCTATCTGATTTGACTTACTCTTTTCTTACTTTTGTTTCATTCCCGATGTGTTTCCCAACTTTTGTACTATTTTTTCTATATCATATTCCGGTGCATAGGTATTGGCAATATCATAGATTCTCTGTATCGTCAAGACATCCTCTTCCAGAAAATCTGCAATTTCCTCTGCTGACATCCCTTTTTGCAATTTTTTTATAACAATTGAAACTAATGCTTCCCTGTACCCTTCTTTACGCCCTTCTTTACGCCCTTCTTTACGTCCTTCTTTACGTCCTTCCTCACGTCCTTCTTCACGACCTTCTCGCATCCCAATTATTTTTGCACTTTTCATAAACGAATTATGATCCCACAAAATTTTTTGTCTTTCTTCGTATTCTCTTCTTTTTCTTTCATCTGCACTCATCTTCTCCAGACATTCATAAGCTTCTTTAATATATTCATTTTGCTCTGCCATCTTTGCAAAATCCTTTCTGTTCTTTCCGCTCATAAATCGCATCCACTGGATGATCCCAGTTTCATTCTGACTTTCCGGTGGCAACTTTTTCAATTCCAGAATATGAATCTGCAGCAAGTCCGTCAGCACTTCTCCAGTCTCTTTATCACAGAACATTCCCGCATGATAACATCTGGTATCATTTTCAAAGAAATTAAAGTCCAAAATTCCAACATGAATGCACGGTTTAATTCTATCATAAGTATCCCCTGTTTTCATTTGATCCGTTACCATCTTTGACAGATAATAAAAGCTCCTCTGAAACCAGAATTCAAATGGCACCACCTGCATTTCCAAATCCATCTGCTCTCCATTTTTCAAGAGAACTCTTACATCCAGAATCCCGTATTTATCTTCCGGATATTCTTTCCTTAAAATTGTTGGCATCAACTTTGTTTTCTGAATTTCTTCTGGATCTTTCTTTAGAATTGCCGCAATCAATCCCTGTCTTACTTTTGCATTCTCCATTAATTCTTTGAAGCAGAAATCTACCGTTGGATGCATTATAAAGCTATCCTGATTTTCTGTTAATTGTTTCTTTTCTTCTGTCATATGATTCCCCTTTCTGCATTGTAAAAATATAGAAAGGAAAATCTGACTTTTCTACTATAAATATTTTAACATACTGTCATCCTTTGTAAAGGCAAACTCCCATACTTCTATATTTTCTTTTGCTTTGTTCATTGTCGGGAGTTTACTCGAAAATTGAGCACCGAAAATGAGATACCTTCTGATTATGGTTAATTAGATACTTTTTCGATTTTAGAACTAAATCGAAGTAAAATAACTCTATCACATTTTCCTGAAATCTTATACCCTGCATAACATTTTCGAGCACTTTCGTTGCATTTCAATCATCAGACCATTTTATATGCATATCCAAAAAAATCCCGTACTCCATGTACAAATCACATGAAATACAGGATCTTTTTATTTATCTAACTAGAATTTGATAACTCCAAGAATTATACCTGAGATCAGACAGATAATACTTACACCCCAGATCCAGAAGAAACTGTTCTTGATGTGATCTTTGATCTCCACACCGGCAAGTCCGGTTCCAAGGAAAGTAGCAGGAACAACCGGGCTGATGAAAGTTGCACAGTTACGGCAAACAACCATTGCAATGGCAATATGTGCCGGATTTACACCGAATTCGTTTCCGATTCCGATCAGTACCGGAAGCATTCCGAAGAAGAAGGAATCGGTATCAAACATCAGTGTAAGCGGTACAGATACCAGACCTACGATAAGCGGTAAAAATCTTCCCATAGACTGTGGAACTACGTTTGCAAGTACGTTAGCCATATGAGTCATGATCTCTGTTTGCTGCATCACTCCAAGGAATACACCTGCACAAAGAATCGTAGATGCCATGGTAAGTGCCGGACCTGCATGGGATTTAATGATCTTACCCTGCATTTTTGCACCCGGGTAGTTTACAAAAAGTGCTACTGCACATCCTACCATAAAGATATAGTAAGACGGTACCTTTGCAAGAACCAGGTTTACGATCACTACCAGTGTTACGATTACATTGAATACAAAGAGTTTCGGTCTTGCAAGCTCATTCTTTTCATCATCTGTTACGGCTTCATCTTCAATTCCGCCATACTCGATCTTTTCTGCTGAAGAAGTGCCTGCACCTCTCTTCTTTTCGATATTTCCCCAGATAAATGCTGTTCCAAGTGCAATAAAAATACCTACAACCTGCATTGGAATGATCTGTTTCCACAGTGCATTTGGTTCAATTCCAAGGACAGTAGCCGCACGCATTGTCGGTCCGCCCCATGGCAGAAGGTTCATAACACCCATTGCAGATACACAGATGAGCATCAGAGTTGTCGGTCTCATATTCAGACGTTTGTAAACCGGGAGCATTGCCGGAATTGTGATCAGGAATGTAGAGGCACCGCCTCCATCCAGATGTCCGATCATAGCAATGATACAGGTCATCATGGCAACACCGACTACATTACTTCCGACTTTCTTCATCAATGCATTGATGATCTTGTCGAACATTCCTACATCTGTCATAATTCCAAAGAAAAGTACAGAGAAGATAAACAGCGCTGCAGTACCATGTACTCCTGCTACACCGGCTGTTACAAATTCCCCCATTTCTTCAATCGTAAATGTTCCGGTTGCTACAAGGATCGCACCTGTTACAGTTGATACACTGACAAATGCAAGAGCCGGTACCGTTACATTTCTTAAGAGCAACGCAATCACAATAATGATGGTTGCAAATCCCAATAAGGCAAGCATTGCTTCACTCATGGCATTTTCTCCTTCCTTTTGTACGGGTACTTTTTCGTACCATTTATTTGATGATTCCATTATAAAAACCCAACCTTACACTCTTACAGATTCCTCCTTACATTTTGTTAAGGTAAATCTTTAAAAGTATTAAGGTTGGGTTTGTCTTATCTTACACCTTACAGATATCTGCGTCTTTTTTCTTATACCGGCTGGCTGGCACGATTCCGAATTGCCTCGAGAATTGCGGTATCCGATACCGGTTTTTCTACATATCCGTCAATGATTCCTTTCTGCCGGGCCTCTGCCACCTCACGGCTGACTCCATCAATAATAATAAGCTTCAGCATGTCCGGATATCTGCCTGCAAGCGACATACAGAAATCCACTCCACTGCAATCCTCCATCGTTTCGTCTACTACCAGCACATCTGCCTCCTGCTGTTCCAGACATTTTTGCAGTTCTTCTCTTTTCATACAGGTCTGAATCTGGATCCCGATCTTCTCAAAATTCTTTTTCAGCAGCTGCAATACCTTTGCATTGTCATCTGCCACCACGATCCGATAATCCTTTCTGGGAATATTCTGCACAATCTGTGGCATATGCTCTGTATCCAGTACCGGAAGGTAGATATGAAAGGTACTTCCTTCTCCTTTTTTGCTCTCTGCATAAATATATCCCTTATGTGAAGTAATAATCTGCTCCGCAAGTGCCAGTCCAAGTCCGGTACCCTCTCCCCCTTTTTTCGTTGTGAAAAATGGATCAAAAATCTGACGCAGCGTCTCTTTATCCATTCCACACCCATTATCTTTCACCTGGATATGGATATACTTTTTCCATACATCCGAAAGCTTTTCAATCACTCCCTGAGCCAGTTTTTCTTTTTCTTCTGAATGGCAGGATATTTTGATATTTCCTTGATTTTTTCCAATCGCATGCACCGCATTAACGCAGACATTTAAAAGCACCTGGTTCAGCTGTGTCGCATTTCCAAGGATCATTTCATCATCTACCCGAAACTCACTTTCCATATGGATTAGAGACGTACAGACAGATTCCATCATCCTTTCTGCACGCGTCATGAATTTCTTTATCGAAATATTTTTATAAACGGTCTCTACATTCTTTCGACTCAGGGACGAAATCTGGCGCACTACATCCTTTGCTTTTTCCGAAGCCTCATAAATTTCTTTTGCACTGTCCTGTTCTTCTGATCCTTCCGGAAGTTCCATCATCAGAAGCTCTGCATATCCCATGATCGGAGTCAGAAAATTATTGAATTCATGTGCGATACCACCTGTCATAGTTCCCATGATCTGAAGTCTTTGCTGATGCGCGATACTCTGCTCACTCCGATGCATTTTTTCCAACTGCTCATTCAATTCTTTCAGATCATTGATCTCCCGCACAGCTCTTCTCATATCACGCATCACTCTGCCAAATAAGACAACCGCAATACCGGCAGCCAACAAAATACCAACAAAAATACATACCATTTTCAAGAAACCTTCAGCTATCGGTTCGTACAGATCATCGTAGTCGATCACCGCACTGACTACCCAGAAGCTGTCTCCGATCTGAACCGGAGAATATGCACTGATTTTCTGTACTCTCGGACGTTCTTCATTTGTCCACCAATACGAATAATAATGAGAAATACCTTCTTTTCTCTTCTTCTGATCCTCAATCATCTTCTCCAGACTGGAGTAATCCAGATCCGGATACATTTTCTTCCTTCCTGCAATAACCGGAATTCCCCATTGTTCTTTCTTCGGATGCATGATGATCGTTCCTTCTGCATCTTTGACAACAATGTATCCATTCGTTCCGATGTGAATTCCCGAAATCAGTTTCTGATAATATTTTTCCGCATCGATCATCAGACAGATCTTTCTCCCATCCTTCAAAACACGCTTATATACATTATAGATTTTCCCACCTGTATCTTTTTCCATATAAATGCTATTCTTTGCCGAGCTTTGAGTGAGCAGCTGTGAACTTACAATCTGTACATCCTTGACACTCTCTGAAAGCTTTCCCTGTTCGTCTTCCAGGTACAGATTCGTGATAAAACTGGTCTGTGTGTCTATAAATTCCCGATATAGTTGTTTTGCCTCATCCTGCGGTCTGTTCTCTGCTGTTTTTGCAAGAAAGCTTAAACTTTCCTCATATTCCTCTGTGGACATCGCCATATTTTCACTCAGGATTCTGGTTGTCAGGAGCATCTGTTCCTCCTGGTTCTGCATCAAAGTATCTCTGTACTTTTTCCAGACACCAAATCCTGCAAATACAAGAATTACGATTAAAAAAAGTGGAATCGCAGCAATCAGTGTCTTTTTGTTTTTCTTCATATATTCTCGTCCCCGGTTTGTTATCAATTGACTTGTTCTCTTTCTAATATTATAATGTTTTTTATAAGTTGTATAGAATTTATTGAAATTTTTACTTTTGGGAGGTTGCCTCAATGGCTGACAAAATACTGATCGTAGATGATGATCCGGCAATCTGTAAGCTGCTGGAAAAAGTAATGCACAGCAATGAGCTGGAAACAACAACAGTAAACTGTGGCATGGATGCGCTGTCCATCCTGAAAAATCATACATTTGACCTGATCCTTATGGATATCATGCTGGGAGATATGGAAGGGTTTGAAGTTATCAAAAGGCTTCGCAATCAGGGGATCAGTACTCCGGTTATGATCGTCAGCGGACGTAATGAAGACTATGATTCTCTGTACGGGCTTTCACTTGGAGCGGATGATTATATCACCAAGCCGTTCCGACCGCTTGTACTTGGTGCTAAAGTAAAAGCACTGATCCGCCGCAACAAGAATCTGGTACTCGACAATTCCGATACTCTGGAATGCGGTCCATTCAGCTATGATACCACAACCATGCGTTTTTACAAAAATGGCGAAGAACTTATCCTTTCTTCCAAGGAGTCTGCACTTCTTCTGCTCTTTATGAAGCATCCGCAGCAGGTTTTCACCAAGGACATGATCTATGAGCATGTCTGGGGCAATACTGTTGCCGTTGATGACAATGCAATCATGGTCTACATCAACCGGCTTCGTGGTAAGATCGAGGACGACAGACAGAATCCGGCGTATATCCTGACGATCCGCGGACTGGGATACCGTTTTGTTCCGTAAACGACCTTTTCATCAAGAAGAGGCTCCATCCTGAATCTTCTCCTAATGAAAAAGATGACTTTTCACCCACTCATTTGTGAAAAGTCATCTTTTTTATTCCTCACCAGTCTGGTGCAGTCCATATTCATGGCAGAAAATTTGATTCCCGTTCTCAGTTATTATACGCTCTATTTTACAACTGGAAAGAGGTTCAGGATTGCCCCGTTCTCGTTTGGAATTTTATTGCACAGCATCGCAAGAAACAGTGAGGTGGCAAGTAGATCGGCACACCCACCCGCGCTGATACCACGCTTTATATAATCCGCATCCATGCGGATCAGTTTGTCTAACGCATCTTCTGAGTAGGCTCCGCCTTCCTCCAGAAACTGCATTGCTTCCATCTGTACCTGATAGAGTACTGACGGATTCTTTCTCGATAAAATGTTGGAATCCTGCACCCGGCTCATCAGTGCAAAAAGGATCTGTAATTTGATTCGGTTCCACTCCATTCCCCGCAAAAGTCCATCCTCCAGTACCGGAAGCGCAATATGAAAAACAGATGGGTATCCGGCAAGCGCTTCCCCGCGAATCCCTGTAGTCCCGTATTGTACGAGATTTTTCTCACCGTTACTTTTCGCAGGTTCCTTTCCCAACATCTCAATTTCGGCTCTTAAGATCCTGGCAGTCATCTTCTGCTCCATCCGAAGGATGGATTGTAAAGTAACCGTTTCGTCTTCCTGGATACATCTTCCCGCTGCCGCACTGAATATTCCAAGGGTAAAGATCATCCCTTTATGTGTATTCACATGTCCGGTTGCCCGATACATGGCTTCCTCCGCAAGCATTCCGGTCTTACGGATTTCACGGAAAAGATCTTCCGGCGTACAGGTCAGCTGATATCCCTGATATGCCATTCTAACAAACCACGGATACAACGCCTCTGCACTTCTTTCAAAGGTCTGCACATCCATATCAGTGTGGGCACCACAGGAATACGGATCTACAAGCCCCGGTTTGGGAACCGTATAGACTTCCTCAAGCAGCGCCTGATACGCCATCCGGCCAATCGATTCTGCAAAGTATTCTGCTTTCTCTACTGCCTGATTCTTTCCCATACGGTTCTCCTTTTATATCCAATTGCCAATAACCTGTAAGTTTTCCGATCAGAATTTAATCATCAAATTCAAACGGCTTGATCTGACGGACAACATCCATGATGGTACCGTCACGGCTTTCAATGACACCGACAACACGATCTCCAAACTGTACCTTCTGTGGTTCCCCCGCGATAGAGTAAGCGATATCACGTAATTCTTCGATGGTCTTAAATGGAAGGTCTACATCTTTCATTGCTTCGATCAGATCCTGTCTCTTCGGATTGATTGCAATACCATAATCTGTGATGACAACGTCTACACTTTCTCCCGGTGTTGTGACGGTTGTTACGTCTGTACAGATTGCCGGTGTTCTTCCCTGAAGAAGCGGTGCGATAACGATGGCACATTTTGCTCCGGCTGCTGTATCCGGATGTCCACCCTGCGCTCCTGTGATCATACCATTAGAATCTACAACAACGTTACAGTTGAAGTGTACGTCAACTTCCAGAGCTGCAAGAATTACGAAGTCCAATTTATTGACAACTGCCCCCTTGTTGAACGGGTTCGCATACTCACCTGCACTGATCCGGAAATGATGCAGATCTTTTACAGATTCTACGGCTGCAAGGTCAAAGTCCTGTGTATCCAGAAGTGCATCTACCTGACCGTTGATCAGAAGGTCACACATCGGCTTTGTAAGACCACCCACACCAAAACGCATGCGGATATTTCTTTCTTTCATTACCTTTGCAAGTGAAATAGTAGATGCGATAGAAGCTCCGCCGACACCTGTCTGATAAGAGAATCCATCTTTGAAATACGGTGTATTTACAACGAACTGTGTACAGTAATCAGCCATCATCAGCTTTCTCATATCTGTGGTCGGTTTTGCTGCACCTGTTGCGATCTTCTTCGGATCACCGATCTGGTCTACTTCTACAACATAGTCTACCTTTGTCATTGAAATATGTGCCGGAAAATTCGGAAACGGAACCATGCAGTCTGTGATTGCTACGACTTTGTTTGCATGGAAAGCGTCTGACATTGCGTAGGAAAGTACACCACAGTCAGATTTTCCACCGATACCACGGCAGTTACCGTACTCATCACAGGTCGGAGTTCCGATAAATGCGATATCGATCTGTGTCTCACCTGTTACCAGGGCACGTACACGTCCGCCGTGGGAACGCATGATCGCAAGACCTTTTAATTTACCATTGGAAATAGCTTCTCCGATCTTTCCACGCACACCGGATGACTGGATATTTGTAATGGTTCCGTCTTCAATATACTCTACCAGAGGATCATGTGCTTTTCCAAGGGAACTTGCGCAAATCGTAATGTCTTTGATCCCCATATCATGGATCTCTTTCATTACCATATTTACAACGTAATCCCCTTCACGGAAATGGTGATGGAAGCTGACTGTCATACCGTCTTTGATTCCACATTTTACAAGGACATCATGGATGCTGTCTACCATCTTGCTTCCGTTGGAATTGATCACACATTCGACTTCCGGTCCATGTTTTTTATAAACATGTCCGTCAAAATGATGAACACCCTGAAATACTTCTTTACCAGTTGCTTTTAAAATCTCTTCCGGGATATCTCTACCTACTGCGTTAATCATCTTATAAATCCCCCTTATACACACCTGAAGCTTTTGCAAGCTCGATTGTTCTCTTTGCTCCGTCATA
The DNA here is from genome assembly GCF_027662015.1 of Coprococcus sp. AM100_B19A. NCBI lineage: Bacteria > Bacillati > Bacillota > Clostridia > Lachnospirales > Lachnospiraceae > Coprococcus > Coprococcus sp. AM100_B19A. The sequence goes on along the minus strand of NZ_JAQDKN010000003.1, from coordinate 117,459 downwards.
GAAAGCGATATCGATCATCTTACCGTCTACTGTAAATACACCGATTCCCTGTGCTTTCTTTGTATCAATTTCACGGACAACTTTTTCTGCGAAAATGATGTCTTTCTGTTTTGGTGTAAAGATTTCATGAACAATGTTGATCTGTCTTGGGTTGATGATTGATTTTCCGTCGAATCCCATCAGGTGGATATTTTCAACATCCTGACGGAAGCCATCCATATCATCCAGATCTGTGTATACTGTATCAAAGCACTGTACACCAGCTGCTCTTGCTGCGATCACCATGTTCTGTCTTGCTCCCATGAGCTCGATTCCGGTTCCGGTGATGTGTGTCTGAAGGTCTTTGGTGTAATCTCCACCGGAAAGGGCGATACCAAAAAGTCTTTCTGAAGATTCGCAGATATCAAGCGCACGCATTACACCACGTGCAGACTCGATCGCTGCCATGATCAGGACACTTCCTTCTTCGCGTCCAAAATCTTTTTCAGCCTGGATAACTTCAGCTTCTACAATTTTTACATCCTGTGCGGATTCTGTCTTCGGAATACGGATTGCATCGCATCCACCTGCAACTGCACAGCGGATATCTTCTTTCCAGTAAGGTGTATCCAGTCCGTTGATTCTGACTACCCGTTCGCATCCTCTATAGTTAATGGTCTTAAGTGCATGATAAAGAGAAAATCTGGCTGCGTCTTTCTGGTTCTCTGCAACAGCATCTTCCAGGTCAAGCATGATGGAATCCGGTTTGTAAATATAAGGATCCTTGATCAGTCCCGGTTTCTGTGCATTTAAAAACATCATGGTTCTTCTAAGTCTTTTTTTATTCGGATTCATTATCTGATCGCACCTCCCCACGGTAAATCTTCGATCTGTCCTACCGAACGGTAAACAGCTGCTTCGATTCTTGCTTTGATCGTACAGTCAAGGGCTCCTTTATCTACGATTGTAAGCTTTACATTATCGATTCCCAGATTTTCCAGTGTTTCATAAGCTACTTTCTTAATCTGGTTTCCATACTGATTGATCACTGCGCTTTCCAGTGAAAAATCAACTTTTCCTTCCCCGGCTTCTACTGTTACCTGGCAGTCACTGGATTCTAATGTTCCTGCAATTGCAGGTTTCTTGATTTCCATTCGTGCTTCCTCCTTAACATCCTTTTGCATTTGTATTTGCTTCGTTGTGTTTATCATAGGGCTTTTACCTTACAGGAACACCTATGGTTTTCTTAATAATTATTAAGATTTGCATATTTTTGCTGTTACAACCGGTCTTTCCAGTGCCTGTGAATTCATATTTACCCAGCGTTTCATATATACCCTGTCTTCTTTCCATTCAAAAGACACATGATCAAAAAAAGCCATCTCCGGATAGCGCCATTCCATCATCAGCACATTTTCTGACTTCCAGTAAGCGCATGCGGCAATTTTCATTTTATCCATCTCATACTGATGGTGCAGATATCCTCCTGTCATAGATGTTTCCCCATGTATCCAACAGTCGAGTCCTGCTCTTACAAAATGTGTCCCTCTGTGATCTGTCATCCAGAATCTTACTTCATCTTCTGAAAATTCCAGACATATCATTTCAATCCTGTCCTCATTCTCAACCGTATCCATTTCCATTTTCCGGTTTTCTGAAATCAGTCTGTTACTGACGGATCTGTTTTTATTTTCCAGAGACATTCTAAGTCCTTTATTTTTTAATACATTCCACATCTTTTCAGAGAGATTTCTTTCTTCTTTCATCGGATTCAGAATTTCTTTTTGAATCAGTTCCGTCTCCAGGTAATTACTGTCTGCCGCAGTGATAGCGATTACCATATTTTGTTCCGGAACAATCGCACAGGTCTGTCCAAACATTCCATCTGCACACCAGATATCACCCGTATGTGTCCAGTGAAAATTATAGTCTTTTTCTCCTGCTTTCCTTGGTTGTGGATCCTTTTTACCGAGTGCAAGATCCACCCAATCAGCACTTAATAATTGTTTCTCTCCCCATTTCCCCTGATTCAGATAAAGTAACCCAAGTCTGGCCATTCCTTCCACTGTAATACTCACACCATTTCCACCTGAACAGATTCCTTCCGGACTTTCTCCCCAGCTAAACTTCTCCAGGCCAATGTACGGTGCCAGTTCTTCTTCGATCAACTGATGGCATGTTTTTCCTGTAATACGCTGTACAATCGCTGACGTAATATAGGAATTCCCACTTGAATACATAAATTCACTTCCCGGCTCCTTTACAAACGGTACTTTAAAATATGCATCCAGCCAGCTGGTCTTTAATGGTCTCCATTCATTTCCACCTATACTTCTTTCCTGACCACTGCGCATCGTAAGTAAATTCCGTATTGTAAGCTTCTGAAGATACTCATTTGCTCCCTCCCGGTATTCCGGAAAATAATCAAGCACCTTATCCTCCAGCTTTATAAGTCCTTTTGTATAAGCGATTCCTGCCGCTGTATTTGTAAAACATTTTGTAAAAGAATGTACAATATGCGGGATTTCTTTCCGGTACGGTTCGTTATATGCTTCAAATATAACTTTATTGTTTTTCAAGATCATGATCCCATGGATCTCTGCTTCTCTTTTTTCCATCTCATTCAGGAAATTAATAATATATTCTGATGATACGCCTTCATCTTCCGGAGTTGAATAAGTTAATTCTGTGTTCATGCTGCCACCTCATCTATCTTTATTTTAAACTGGAAACGGGGGACAAAATTTTGCCCCCTTTGTTATACATAACTCTTTTCTGTCTTTTAAAAGAACGGGAATACCAATGGAAGAATTCCTACACAGCATATAAAGCTGATAATAACCAATGGCCATCCAAATTTTGCAAAGTCAGTAAATTTTAAGTTTGTAAAGATCATTAATGTCTGATTTGTTCCTGATGCGATTGGTGTCAGGAAAGAGCATCCCGCTCCGATTGCAATTGCAAGAACAATTGCCTGTGGGTTTGCTCCCATTGATTCTGCAATGGAAATCCCAATCGGGGCAAGCACTCCTGCTGTTGCCATATTGTTCATAAACTGTGTTGCAATTGCCGATCCAAGGAACAGTACAGCTGTGATCAGATACAGATTATGTGTATCTCCAAGAATGCTCAACACGATGGATCCAAACACCTCTCCAAGTCCGCTGTTCTTCATAACTGCAATGATCAAATTGATACCTGCACAGAAAAGTACCATATCTACCCCGAATGAAGTAATGACTTCTTTTGGTTTTACAACGGTTGTAAGTACAGAAACTGCAATCAATGCATATCCGATAAAATTCGGGTTCACTGTAATATCTGTAAGTGAATCCAAAATCAGAGCAAGTACAAACAGAAGGAAACTGATTCCTACAACCATCTGTTTCTTTTTCATCTCAGGTGTAATTTCTGTAGCTGCCTCTATCTCTGAATTACTTGGCACTGTTTCCTCATAAGACGGACACCAGCGGTTCATCACAATCATATAAATTCCACCCAGAATAAAAATCGGGATGCCTACCCAGGCAAAATCAAACATACCAAAAAGAGAAAGTCCGGCTTCTTCAAGTGCTGTATTTGCATAAATATTTGTCGGTGTTCCAATCAGTGTACAAGCTCCACCTAAAGTACTTGCATAGATTACGAATAAAATCATTTTTGAATGACTGATCTTATTTTTCTTGGCAATACTGAAAATCACCGGTAAAAATGCCATTGCAACATAACTGTTCTGCAGAACAAATGATACCAGTCCTGATGCCAGATAAAGAATTGCAAAAATTAACATTTCTTTTTTCTTTCCACTTACATTACCGGTTAATTTATCTAAAGCATTTCCCATTACAATATCAAGTCCTGTTGCAGCAATCATTCCAGAAAACATACATATAATTGCCATCAGATGAAAACTTGAACTGCTTAACACGGCATATACACCATCTGCATCCATTGTTCCTGTAAATACAACGATCGGTGCCATGATCAAAAAACAAAACCAGTTTGGTAATTTTGGCGTTGCAAGAACTGCAACGAAAACTATTAATGTCAGGATCGCTCCTATTGTAGCCATACTCATCTTTCTTTTCCTCCGTATACAATAAGCTTTTCGGAATGCGCTTTTCCCAAAACTCTCATTCTTCTCTTGTATGATGTTTACCGGTTCATCACGTTAACCTTATTATAATCATCCGGTACTCTTTTCACCAATGCCAAAGAAAAATAGGGGCATAGCTTCATGCTATGCCCCTACATTTCTCCCTCTTTGATTTTTTCTTTCAAAACAGCTATACAATACTTTTCCTGTCTGGAAAGAATTTTATTTTTCAAATACATAATTCCTGTTTTTGTTTTTTTAATCTTGTTTTTCCCAATACAAAAAAGATCAATATTTTCTGTATTCGTTAAATACGGAAGAAACACTTCTGAAATAAAACAGCATCCCATTCCCCGCTCAAGTGTCTGCATCGCAAGCATCGAACTGTTTACGATCATTTTTGGTTTTAATTCTTTGCCCTGTTCTTCAAATATCTGATCAATCTCCTGTCTGACATGACAGGATTCATCCTGTATGATAAACTCGTCCGGCATTCTTGAAATATCCATCCATAGATATTTTTCGCCTTCTCTTTTTTCTGCTTTCTGAAGCATCTTATACTTTTTGGGAACTGCAAGCAACATATAATCTTCTACAATAAGATCAAATACGATTGACGAATCTTTTTCACTTATATCAGGTCCAAGTGCAAGATCGTATGTCCTGTTTTTTAAACCTGTTATAATTTCCTTTGCCATGACATTTGAAAATGTTGCCTTACAACCGGTATATTTTTTACTGATCTTATCCTGAACTTCCATTGCTAACAAAAGACTGGCACTTAGAGACATACATACATGTATTTCCTGTTCTTCGGATAGTTGAAGCTCCTTTAGTTTATGTTCCATTGTGCTGTTCAAACGTTTGATTTCTTTTCCATACTCAACATAGATTTCTCCAGCCTCAGTCAGACTGATTCCATTCGATTTCCGCTCGAAAAGTAAAATTCCCAGTTCCTGTTCCAGACTGGATATAAATCTGCTGAGTGATGGTTGTGAAATATATAAAAGTTCGGCAGCTTTTGAAATGCTTTTGCACTCTGCAACCGCTAAAACATAGGTAAATGATTTTAAATCATCCATTTTTATCCTTATCCTCCTGTGATCTCACTAAACAGATTATAGACTTTTTTATTTCAAAAGTGCAAGACTTTTTAATAGTTGTTAAGGTTGGGATTTATGAAAATCTGACGATAGACTTTGGATTGATGAAATTTTAAGATCTTACAAGTTTCAATAATCTGAATCTATCTCCTAAATGCGCTATATTAAATGAAAAGAAGGGAAACCGCAAGCGGCTCCCCTATATAGTAACAGCTATTTATATGACAGCCGTCAACTATTGCAGTAGTTGGCGGCTATTTCCGTTTACCCTTGAAAATCTCATATCAAAGACCTACAAGGACAACTTTGTTTTCCTTACACTTCCGTAAGCTCCCCGGTTTCCGAATCCATAATGAATCCCTTGATCTCAATATCCTTCGGCATCAACGGATGTGCCTTCAGTGTATGCACAGTCTCTTCTACCGACTTCTCTACAGATTCAAATCCACCCAGCCATTTTTCCAGATCAATTCCACTGTGTCTCACGATATCGATATGTTCTTTGTCGATTCCGCGTTCTACCAGTTCTTCTAACAGCTCATTTCCATCCATTCCCTGCACGCCGCAGTCAGTGTGTCCGATGACCATAACCTGCTCCACACCAAGCTCCAGAATCGCAACCAGAAGGCTTCTGACCACACTTCCGTATGGATGGGTAATAACTCCGCCTGCATTCTTGATAATCTTTGCATCTCCGTTTTTCAGCCCCAACGCTGCCGGAAGGAGCTCCGTCAGACGGGTATCCATACAGGTCAGCACGGCAAGCTTCTTGTTCGGGTACTTGCTGGTCAGGTACGGCTCATAGCCTTTATTTTCCACGAATTTCTTATTATACTCTACAATCTGTTCTATCATCCTGTGTAACCTCCCATTTGATTTTCGCAACAATATTTCTAAAACAGATTATAGACTTTTTTTCTCTGTAAGCGCAAGGATTCTTAATGAATTTTAATGATGTTCTTTCTTCCAATACCGGAAAAATGCATCCTCCTGCTCTGAACGGATTCCATACTTTCTTCTCGCAATGTAAAATTTAGAATTCCACCCTGAAGTCTTCACCGGAATCGTCACCACATTGTGCAACCGCACGATATCCATATACGGCAATACGGAAATCCCGAACCCATTCTCCACAAGTCCTGTGATAACTTCAATCTCTTCTGCAGCACACACCGGCTTTACCTTAATTCCTTCTTCTGCAAAAATCTGCTCCTGCAAAGTACGAAAACCGCTGGTCTTGGAAAACATGATCTGAGGGTATCCGGCTGTCTCTTTCAGACTGATCTGTTCTCTATTTTCAAGCGGATGCCCCTTCGGAACCACTACCGCGATATACGAATCCCGAATCGGATAATACTCGATTTCATCCGATTTCAGAAGATCCGAACAGAAGCCGATATCATATTTTCCATCCAAAAGTCCTTCTGCGATCTCCGGTGTCATCCGGTTGTAAATGATAAACGGAAATGTTGCCCCAAACTCTTTCAGCATATGTGGGATCGTCCCCGGTGCCAGAGGATACACACTGCCGATCCGCACCGTTTTCTCTTCCGTCCGAAGTCCTGCCGCCCGCTCTTCCAGACGAAGATATGCTCCCAGGATTTCATCCACATCCTTCATCAGTTCTTTGCCGTAGCGGCTGAGACTCACATTCCGCCCTTCCTTCTGAAAAAGCGGGACTCCATACTCTTCTTCTAACGATTTGATTGCATGGCTGAGCCCCGGCTGTGAAATATTCAGCGCCTTTGCCGCCTTTCCGTAATGCTGGATTTTTGCCAGCTCTGAAAAATATTTTAAATATTCGATATTCATATATTCCCTCTTTTATCTTCCGCAGTCACCTTATTTTTCAAAATCAACTCTTTACTCTCCATTACCTTAACATATTTCATTCTATTTTAGAATCAGTTTATTCAAAATAATCATTTGTTTTTATCGATTTTCTTCATTATAATGAGAAACAGCTTAAATATAAAATTTTTGTAAATTATTATTTATCAGGAAAGAAGGATTTGTACCTATGAATAAGAAAAAATTTCATCTGGCCGGAGAAGTCGCTCTGCTCATCGTCCTGCTGATCAATTCACTCGGCGTGGATCTGATGTCGAAAAGCGGATTCGGGATCTCAACGATCTCCTCAGTGCCCCTTGTATTTAGCATCGCCTTCCCACTATTTAGTTTCGGAACATGGAATTATATTTTCCAGACACTGCTTGTTATTACACTGATGATTCTTAAGCGTTCATTCTGTCCCGGCTACCTCTTTTCTTTCGTAGTCGGAATCGGATTTGGAAAAATGATCGACGTACATAACTCATGGATACAGGCTCTGCCGAACTCCCTGCCTCTTCACATCGTTTATTTCCTGGCAGGATTCTTACTGATGTGCTTCGGTATCTGCCTTGCCAACAACTGTATGCTACCGATCATTCCAACGGATATTTTTCCGCGTGATCTGTCCGAGATTGTAAAAAAGAACTATAAAATCGTTAAGACAACCTTTGATCTTACCTGTCTGACAACCACCGTGATCCTCTCCATTGCAATCCTCCATGGATTCTACGGAATCGGAATCGGCACTGTCTTCTGCGCATTTCTGACCGGAAAAACAGTATCTGTCATCCAGAGATTCATTGGAAACCACGTGGAATTTTACCGTGCAACCGGGAAAAAGAAAATTTCTCTTGAAAAGAATATGAGACATGCATAAAAGAAAATAGATTTCAATTTTGATACATACCAGATCGGATATATCAAAACTGAAATCTCTTCTTTATTCTACTTTCCCTTCTGATTTCCTTCTTCTTTTGTTTTCCCCAATTTAAATACGATGACTTATCTTTAACATACCTTATTTCCATCATTTCGGCAAACACTCTTTTGGATTCTGTAGCCAGTCTTATTTTCTCAACTTCTCCTGTCGCATTGACAAACCTTTTTCCCATCCCGTATACTAGAAGCAGACTAATATCCTGCAAGGAGGCTTAACTACTATGATTATCAAAAACGGACTTGTCATCGATCCTGCTTCCGGACTTTCCGAAAAAATGGATCTTCTGATTGAAAATGGCATCATCAAAGAAATGGCATCCCTGATTACAAAAGAAGGAGAGGAAGTCCTTGACGCAGCCGGGCTTGTGGTTGCACCGGGACTGATTGACACCCACGTTCATTTCCGTGATCCGGGATTTACTTATAAAGAAACCATCCACACCGGCGCACTTGCCTCTGCAAAAGGCGGTTTTACTTCCGTGATCTGCATGGCAAATACTTCCCCGACTGTGGACTCTGTTCCGGTTCTCAAAGACAACCTTTCGCGTGCTTCCAAAGAAAAGATCCGTATCTTCCAGGCTGCTTCGATTTCCTGCAACCTGAAAGGGCAGGAAGAAACCGATATGGACGCCTTAAAAGAAGCAGGCGCATGTGGATTTACCGATGACGGGATCCCGCTTCTAAACGCAGAATTCTGCTTCCACGCAATGGAAAAGGCGGCAAAGCTTAACGTACCGGTCAGCCTTCACGAAGAAGATCCTTCTTTCATCCGCAACAACGGAATCAGTCACGGAAAGGTATCCGATGCGCTTGGCATCTACGGTTCTCCTTCCATTGCAGAAGAATCTCTGGTTGCAAGAGACTGCATGCTGGCACTGAAATCCGGTGCCGATGTTGTGATCCAGCATATCAGCTCCGGTATCTCTGTCGATCTGGTTCGTACTTATAAGAAAATGGGTGCAAAACTTCACGCCGAAGCCACACCGCATCATTTTACACTGACGGAAGACGCAGTCCTTGAGCATGGAACACTTGCGAAAATGAATCCGCCGCTCCGTACCGAAAAGGACCGTCAGGCGATTATTCAGGGACTTGCAGATGGAACCATCGACTTGATTGCCACCGACCATGCACCGCACAGCAAAGAAGAAAAAGCAAAACCAATCACCGAAGCTCCAAGCGGAATCATCGGTCTGGAGACTTCCCTTGCCCTTGGCATCACAAGCCTTGTAAGACCGGGACATTTATCTCTTCTTCAGCTGCTTGAAAAAATGACGATTAATCCTGCAAAGCTTTACCACCTTCCATACGGACAGCTCGCCGAAGGAAAGGCAGCTGACCTTGTGATCTTCGATGAAAACGAATGTTGGACTCCGACCGAATATGCATCCCTTTCATCCAACTCACCATTTACCGGAACTCCTTTGTATGGCAAAGTGAAATATACAATCTGTGATGGAAAAATCGTTTATCATGATTAAAAAAATCCACGGACTTTGAATCTTCTAAAGTCCGTGGATTTTTCCATCTTCTTATTTTTCTTCCAGCATAAAGTATTTCATACTTGTTCCGCTTTCCGCCACATCCGCAAGGTTGATACAACTGTTTCCCATACGGTCGATCAGATGCAGGATATTGGTAAACGGAGCAGTAAGACTCGCCTTACATTTTCCTTTATTGACACGCTCAATATGCGCTTTCCGCATCTTGATATCCAGATCCAGAAGCTTATCCTTTCGCTTCATCATCTTGCCTGGTTCGATACCATCATCTCCCTGCAGTGCCTTCAGAGAATCACAGAACATCTTATTCAGTACTTTCAAACTCTTCTGCAGCTCATCCATCGCTTCCGGTGTATATTTATACTTCCGGTCTGATCTTTCCAACATACATTCTGCCATTTCCACACTTAAGGTTCCCATACGTTCCACATCGCTGAGTACACACATGAGGCTCGCCGTCTGCGCTGCCTGCTGCTCGGTCAATGAACCCGAAGAAAACAAAGCTGCAAGATATTCGGTAATACACTTTCCAAGGCGTTCAACCTGTTCTCCGTTTTCTTTCAGACCGTCAATAGATTTCACTTCTTCATTTTTCACAAGCTCAATCGTTTTCTTCAGAATATCTCTTACCTGGTCACTCATACGGAAAATCTCTTTTGCTACAAGCTGCAGCGCTGCTGCCGGCTGACTGATGATATTTTCATCCAGATAAATCGGGCTGCCTGGATCTTCGACACCTTTTTTGCCATCCGGGATCAGTGTCATGACAATCTTCACCATCAGTTTAATCAGGCATACCCAGATCAGTGTCATTGTAATGTTAAATACAGTATGTGCATTTGCAATCTGTCTGGAAATCACTTCAATCTCCGGACCTTTCGGTGAAATGCTCTGGATCAGTGCCGCAAATGGTTTTACGAACCAGATAAACAAAAAGCAGCCGGAAATATTAAAAATACAATGCGCCACAGCGGTTCTCTTCGCATCTTTTGACTGTCCGATACTGGCAAGGAGTGCTGTGATCGTTGTACCGATATTATCACCTAAAAGAATCGGGATTGCTCCTGCAAGCCCAAGTATACTCGTAACCCCGTCCGGTCCCGGCTGGGAAGCGAAGTTCTGCAAGACTGCGATCGTTGCACTACTGCTCTGTACGACCAGCGTCATAAGTGTACCAACTGCCACACCAAGTACCGGAATATGTGCAACCCGTCCGATCAGGTCTGTGAATACCGGACTGGATGCCAATGGCTTCATGACATCTCCCATTGTCTCAATTCCAAGGAACAGAAGACCAAAGGCAAAAATCGTCTGGCCGATACTTTTTACTTTTTCTGATTTTGTTACAAATGAAATCAGAAATCCTATAAAAATAATCACATAAATATAGTCACTGATCTTAAACGCAATAATCTGTGCTGTCATGGTTGTACCAATATTTGCACCAAAAATGATGGAAATTGCCTGTGGTAGGTTCATCAGTCCCGCACTTACAAAACCGATCGCCATAACTGTCGTCGCACTGCTGCTCTGGAGTACCGCGGTTGTGAGCGCACCGGCAAGCACTCCCAGAAGCGGATTCTTCGTCAGAAGTGCAAGAATGCTTTTCATCTTATCGCCCGCCGCCTTTTGCAGACATTCACTCATCATGTTCATTCCATAGATAAAAACTGCCAGACCGCCAAGCAGTCCGAAAATGATCTGAATTTTCTCGTTCATGTTAATTCCTCTCTCAATTTACCCTGTGTTTGTTAACATCTTTTAAACTTACTTCTTACAATGATGTCTTCCCTTTCAGCTCATTTTCCATTTTATCTGTGGTCTATGCAATTCCAATCAAATCTATGTTAAGTTTAGGTTAAATTTTCTTTCTTCTATCATTTTTTCTTTCCCATGATCATAGTTATGTAAAATCGCATTAAAAAAGATTGTGCCTCTCCGGCACGCAGTGCCTTTTGTTTCATAGGAAGTTTCTTCGGAATTTCCTATGAAACAAAAAGAGAGTTACCCTCTTACAAATCTTCAAATTTGCAAAAGAATAACTCTCCTGTTCTATCTATAAATCTATCCAATCCCAAGCACACCATATCCAACTATTCCAAACACCGCCGCAAGAATGATCACCTTCGGTACTGACCAGTTCTTCTTCAATATCAGATAGAACATCACCACTCCGATCCCGCACCCAAACCAGTCAATCCTCGCATCCGGAAAATAATTTTCCTGCATCAGATCCAGAATCACCGCAAGGATCATTGCGATGCAGATTGGCTTGATCACATTTAACATACAGCTCATAATATCATTGCCACGGAACTTTGCGAAGCACACCGCTACGCCAAGCGTCAGCGTATAAGCTGGCATCAGCACGCCCATAACCGCTGCAATCCCACCCAGAACACCTGCCGTCTGCATCCCGGCAAAAGTCGCACAGTTAATCCCAAGCGGTCCCGGTGTCATTTCTGCGATAGCGATCAAGTTAGTCAGATCCTCCGCCGTCATCCACTGATTGACCTTCATCTCCTGCATAATAACCGGGATCATCGACATTCCGCCAAAGCTGGTAAATCCGATTTTCATAAACGCTGTAAAAAGTCTGAGATAGATCATGCCGTCTGTCCTCCTCTTGTCTGTTTCACCGCTCTTATAGAAAGCGCCAGTATCACTCCCGCTACGATCATCACCACATTACTGATATCCGTAAATACACAGAGCGTCAGTGCTAACGCACAGATCGGGATTGCTGATTTTCTGCGGAACGCTTCTTTCCCCAGTGAAAGTGCCGCACTTCCCATAATCGGAACTACCGCACAGCGGATTCCGCGAAGTGCCGCATAGCACCAGACATTACTTTTCAGCACCTTATAAAATGCAGTAACAAACGACAGGATCAGAACCGCCGGACAGGTCATTCCGAGTACTGCACAGACACCTCCGAACCAGCCACCTACATAATAGCCAAACAGCATACTGATATTGGTGATCATAATTCCGGGAACTGACTTTCCAACCGCAACCATATCCAGCAGTTCCTCTTTTGTGATCAGCTTTCGTTTATCTACAAACTCCTGCTCCATCTGCGCCAGAATACTCCATCCGCCTCCAAATGTAAAACATCCTATCTTAAAGAAAAAGGAAAGTTTTGTCCTGGCAATCCCTGACTCTCTGTGTCCTTTTTCCGATCCATCACAAAAAGAGGAGGGCATCTCTGCCACTCCTCAAATTCATTTGCCTGCGTTATCTGCAGTTCCTTTTATTCTGCTTTCAGAAGATCACGATCTCGGAAAGATCAGCCGGAAGATCTGCGATACTGCTGCTTTCCATCCAAATATCCGCTGCATCTGCACCAGCAGTAATACTGCCTTTTCTCTTGCAAGACGAGGGATGGGGATTGCCTTTCTTCCTGAAATTTATGCACGGACTACTTCCTTTCCGGACATTCATTTCTTTACCCCGGATCACTTTCATGACACCAGGGACATTTGTGCTGTCTATCGGAAAAATATTTATCATCACGCACAGTTTCAGGCGCTTCTTGCTCTCCTCCGCGAGATTGTCCCGGCAATCTACAGGGCAGCTTAGTCTGCCCTGATCCGTACCTTAATTCTCTTCTTTTACTCCCTTACTCTACATTTTTCAGTGCCTCATCCATCGGCACATGTTTAATCCTTCGATATTCTAACATTGCCACAACTGCATAGGTTCCGATCCCGATCAGGAACATTTCTACATAGATCTTCGGATCGATCCAAAGCGCGATCCAGCCGGAAATACTAGTCAGCATCATTTCCCGGAACAGCACATTCATAACTGCTTTCTCAATCGGCAGGCTGAGAAGCAGACAGATGATCACCACGATCGTCGTTGACCAGATATAAAGCCTGCTGATCTCTCCATTGGTATATCCCAGGATCTTCGTCATGGAAATAGCCTGTGCATTTTTCTCAACAATGATCTTGGACAACAGATAGATCACAACCATATAAATACCGATTGCAAAAGCGTTGACCATCCCCATCATATTTCCCATAGATACATCCAGCTGTCTCGAAATCTTTGTCAGTGCTTCCAGATCAAGCACCGAACCGATGTATTTCCCGTCAATATCCTTGATCTTCGAATCGGAAAAATATCCACTGAAATAATCGTTTCCCAGATCAAAGGTATCATTTAACTGCTCCTGTGGCATAAAGACACAGATTCCGCCGTTGTATTTGTAGATTCCTTTAACCTTGAATGTATACTTTGTCTTTTCATATTTTTCTTTCAACGTGATCGAGTCGCCCGGCTTCAACAGAAACTTCTCTGCATAGGCACTGGAAATATAAACACCGTCACCGTCCTCCAGATCTGCATCGATATATTTACTGTCCGGTTTGATTCCGTACAGGATCACTTCATCTGTCTTATATTTGCTTGGCAATGTTTCCAATGAGTAAGCGCTGAACGCTTCCGCATCTTCATTTTCCGTCTTTGTTCCATAAGAGAACTGTAAAAGTTCCAGCATACTGTCCAGTTTATTTCCGCTCATCGCACTTACCGGAACCTCCAGCATATACTGGTATTTTGCAAGCATATTGCTCTGGATATCCTGCTGATAGTGCGAAAGTACTGACGGCAGCAAAAGTCCAAAGAACAAAAGCAGATTCGCAAATATGATTCCAATAAAAAGTACGATGTAATTGCTCATATTCTGGAAGATCACACGCAGTCGGAACCGATGGAAGATTCCAAGCTTCGGACTTAACCGAACTGCTCTTTTCCGCCTGCTTCCAGAAAGATCTCTTCTCAGGAATTTCAGCGGTGAAAGCCTCAGCTTGTAACGGAGGATTCCATAGTTGACTACCAGCATGATCAGCACCGGAACCACTGTTGTCATCCAAAAAGCATCTGCATTCCACACCGTCACATAGGTCGGCAGACTATAGCTTCCATAATACATCCCCGCACATACATTTTTCAGTGCTGTATAACCCAGAATATTTCCGACCACCGCACCGATCAGCGTAACGATCACCGGAAGTGCCATGTAATGTCCGATCAGTTCTTTTCTTGTATACCCGGAAGCCCGCAGAGTTCCGATCACACCTGCTTCTTTCCGGATCGTATTGCTAATCGTGATTCCAAATACAAACGCAATGATCACAATGATCATATAAAGGAGCATTGTGATCATTGCACGGTCACTCCCCATATCATCACCGGTAAATGTAATTGCCTGGTTCAGATACTGTGGCACAAAAGACTCCAGAGTGACTTCTTCCCCCAGTGCTTCCATCAGATCTTCCGACATCTTTTTTTCCTGTTTTTCATTTTTCGGTTCTTTGTCATACACCCAGGAATAACTGTACTGAATCTTATCCTGATTCAGAGATTCAAACTCTTCCGGTGTTACAACCGATACCCCGAATTTGATTGCATCAAACATGCTGTCATTATTGTTCTGGAACAGGCAGCTATAGTCAGACAGTGCCACAAATCCTGTGACTTTCCACTTTTGTGAACCACTTTTCAGTGTATCTCCGACAGAAATCTTATTATTGTCCGCATACATACGGTCAATTGCCATTTCTCCTGCTTTTTCAGGAAGCTTTCCTTCCATCAGGCACACCAGGTTGATCTCTTCCCTGTTTTTGAAAATACGCATGGTACTTCCATTATCCAGTGCCTCTTCCAGATAAAAGTTTTCATACAGTGTCACACCATTTTTCTCGATGTTTTCCTGTTGTGCTTTGGTAATTTTTTTCTTTACCCGGAAATTTCCATCTTCAATCTTGTATTTCTCAAAGCCTTCATTATATGCTTTTATCATGCTTCCGTCAGCAACCAGAAAGCCGGATACAAACCCAATCGTTGCAATCATAAGGATCAGAACCACCAGGTATTTTCCAATTTCTCCCTTCAGTTCTCTCGGAAGCCGTTTTCTCAACGGACTCTTCATAACACGCGTCCTCCTTACCATTCCAGCTCACTTGCAGAAAGTTTATGCTCATTACAGTAATTTTTGCGGATCATTCCATCACGAAGTTTTACCACCCGGTCTGCCATATCCTTGATTGCATCGTTATGGGTAACCATAATAATGGTATTCCCATATTTCTGATTGACTGTTTCGATCAGCTTCAGGATTTCCTTGGATGTCTTATAATCCAGCGCACCGGTTGGCTCATCACAGAGCAGGATGTCCGGATTTTTGACAATTGCACGTCCAATCGCGGTTCTCTGCTGCTGTCCTCCGGAAAGCTGGTTCGGCAGCTTGTTCTGATGTTCATAAATACCCAGCGTTTGCATCAGCTCATCCACATCCAGCGGACGATTACTTAAATAAGCACCAATTTCAATATTTTCTCTAAGTGTCAGGTTTGGAATCAAATTGTACATCTGGAATATATAACCCAGATGCTTTCTCCGATACAGGGACAGCTTCTTCTCTGTCATATCCTCCAGCTGTTCTCCATCAATCGTAATACTTCCTTCATCTGCCCCGTCAATACCGCCTATAATATTCAGAAGAGTCGATTTTCCGGAACCGGATGGTCCCAGAAGCACACAAAACTCTCCTCTTTCAATTTCCAGATCAAATCCTTTCAGAACATTTACCCGGCTGTCGCCTGTTCCAAACGATTTTTTGATCCCCTTAATCTCTAAAAACATTCCTCTACTCCTTCCTTTAGTTACTCATATCGTAGTAATGTTATATTTCATACACTTATGTTAGTTTAGGCTTACTTTTTTGTCAATATTTTAATTGTTATTTTTAAAAAAAGATATTGACAAATGGAAGGAAAATTTTTAAAATAACTATCTGTGTAATTTTATACCAAAATCTTTGTGGATTTTTCTGGATATCAAAATAGATATCTACTTTTCGCCACATAACTTGTTGCATACAGCGACAGTTATGTGGCTTTTTATATATCGGGCTTCTGCCCTTTTTTACAGATTTTGTACCTTATGCTTTACATTTATCAGGAGGAATGTTTATGAACCAGACTTACATGAAAGAAAAACCAATTCTGCCACTTCTGATTTCCATGGCTCTGCCAATGGTGATTTCAATGATGGTCAACTCTCTTTATAATATTGTTGACAGCTATTTCGTTGCACGAATCAGTGAAGAAGCAATGACTGCTCTGTCTTTAGTCTACCCGATCCAAAATTTTATCACCTCAGTCGGTGTCGGCTTTGGAATCGGAATCAATGCCGCCATCTCCTTTTTCCTTGGCGCCCAGGATCAGAAAAAAGCAGATGCAGCTGCCACACAGGGACTTTTTCTCTCTGTCATCCACGGTATTGTTCTTACCGTAGTCACAATTGCCGTAATGCCGCTATTTTTACAGATTTTTACAAAAGACATGACCGTTATTCAGATGGGAAATGCCTACTCCCGGATCGCATTTGGATTTTCCATTGTAATCTCTCTTGAAATTACCTGGGAAAAAATTTTCCAGGCAGTCGGACGGATGCGCGTGTCCATGATCTGCATGATGAGCGGATGTATTTTCAATATCGTACTGGATCCACTTCTGATCTTCGGAATCGGACCGTTCCCGAAAATGGGAATTGAAGGAGCCGCACTTGCAACCGGTCTTGGTCAGGTTGTCACACTGGTACTGTACCTTGCCTTTTATTTTACCAGACCGCTTCCGGTGAAGATTCATAAAAGCTGCCACGTAGACCGTGCCATGGCCGGACGGCTTTATGCGGTTGGAATCCCTGCCACTTTGAATATGGCACTTCCATCCCTGCTTATCACCGCACTAAATGGGATTCTCTCCGCCTACTCCCAGGTTTACGTGGTGGTGCTCGGAATCTATTACAAGCTTCAGACCTTCCTGTATCTTCCGGCAAATGGAATCATCCAGGGAATGCGTCCGCTGATCGGATACAACTACGGTGCCGGTGAGACAAAGCGTGTCCACAGACTGTTTGCCGATACCCTTTATCTGAGTCTTGGGATCATGCTCTTTGGTACCGTTTACTGCCAGCTCTTCCCGGATTCACTGATCGCACTGTTCAGTTCTAATCCGGAAACCATTCAGGCAGGAGGAATGGCACTTCGGATTATCAGCCTCGGATTTTTAGTTTCTTCCGTGTCCATCACCAGCTCTGGTGCACTCGAAGGACTTGGAAAGGGAACACCGTCCCTGCTCATCTCACTGTGCAGATATACGATCATCATTATTCCGGCCGCATTTATCTTAAGCCGGATCTTCGGGGCTTCCGGAATCTGGTACGCATTCGGAATTACCGAATTTGCAACTGCTGTGATCGCCTATATGACTTACCGGCAGGCAACCATAAAAAACTAGACATATCTGCATCAAAAAGTTCTACTACTTTTTCGATACAACAAAAAACCGTAAATCCGGATTTGCTCTTTACAATACTGCAAATCTCCGGATTTACGGTTTTTAATTTTCTCTTTATTTTACTTTTCCATCCCAGTCCGACTTTTTATTTGCAGACTATTCTTCTTCGCTGATAATATGTCTCGCAACATAAACACCACTTGCAGATGCATGGGACAGAGAATGTGTAACACCACTTCCGTCACCGATCACATACAGTCCCTTATGGCAGCTTTCCAGATTCTTATCGATCTCTACTTCCATATTGTAGAATTTTACTTCCACACCATAGAGAAGGGTATCGTCATTTGCTGTACCAGGTGCTACCTTATCCAGGGCATAGATCATCTCAATGATTCCATCCATGATTCGCTTTGGAAGAACCAGACTCAGATCACCAGGCGTTGCTGATAAGGTTGGTGTTACCAGACCTTCTTCAATACGCTTTTCTGTACTTCTTCTTCCACGTACCAGATCACCAAAACGCTGTACGATCACACCACCGCCTAGCATATTGGAAAGTCTTGCGATACTTTCACCATATCCGTTACTGTCCTTAAATGGCTCAGAGAAATGCTTTGCAACCAGAAGGGCAAAGTTGGTATTGTCCGTCTTTTTTTCATTTCCTTCATAGCTGTGTCCGTTTACTGTGATGATACCGTTTGTATTTTCATTTACCACAATACCGTTCGGATTCATACAGAAAGTACGCACATTGTCCTCGAATTTTTCTGTACGGTATACGATCTTGCTCTCGTAAAGTTCATCTGTCAGGTGTGCGAAGATCACTGCCGGAAGCTCTACACGGACACCAATATCCACACGGTTTGATTTGGTCGGGATTGCAAGATCCTTGCAGACCTTTTCCATCCATTTGCTTCCGCTTCGTCCGACAGAAACCACACATTTCTTACATTCATAAGCGCCATTTTCACATACAATGCGGTATCCGCCATCAGTAATCTCGATTGTCTCAACCGGTGCATCAAAGAAGAAGTCCATTTTATCCTTCATCTGATCATAAAGATTCTGAAGAACGACGTAATTGATATCTGTTCCCAGATGACGTACAGATGCATCCAGAAGATTCAGCTTGTTCTGAAGACAAAGCTTTTTAAATTTTGTTCCGGCTGTGGAGTACAGTTTTGTCCCTTCTCCACCATTTTCCATATTGATCTCATCGACGTACTTCATCAGCTCAACAGCCTGTTTTTTACCGATATACTCAAATAAAGTTCCGCCGAAATCATTGGTGATATTGTATTTTCCATCTGAAAATGCTCCGGCTCCGCCAAATCCGCACATGATCGAGCAGCGTTTGCAGTTGATACAGCTCTTTACTTTTTTGCCATCAATCGGACATTTTCTCTTTTCCAGCGGATAACCTTCTTCAAATACTGCGATCTTGCAGTCTGGTTTCTTTTTCATCAATTCATAAGCAGCAAAAATTCCCCCCGGTCCGGCACCGATAATAATTACATCATACTTCATCCGTATATCTCTCCTTTTATTTGCATGATAAAATATAATTTTCACTAAATTGCCTGTGTCATAAATATAGACTGTAATATATGTGCAATTCTATACTATGTCACATAATAAAACTGCCGCATATCTGTCTGTATCCAGATGATTCTGCACGGCAGTTGTTCTTCTTTTGCACAACCTTTCATATTTTAAGAGAAATCTTTCTTTTCGTCAAGGTGTTTCTTTCTTTTTTTATATGAATTTTGCATGAATTTATTTTGTTTTTTATATAGATTTTGTAATATTTTTCATTATCCAGTTTTTATATTTGCACTGTCAAAAATCTTTCTGTTTCTATATTGCTGTTTCTGCTACCCTTTTCGTTTTCTGGCGGATTTACAGCTTCACGATGGTCGGCTCATGTTCCATTGCCGGAATAATCTTCTCTACCAGATCTTTTGTCCTAAGTCTGAGACTCGATGTATTGATGCATGGATGACATCCGATATATTCTCCTGTAAGCACATCTTCATCGATCAGAAGCCGTACCATCCTGTCCTTATCATTCATCAGTCCAAGCACACTTAAAGATCCCGGCGTGATGTCCAGATATTGTTCCATATACTCCTCTTTTGCAAAAGAAAGTCTGGACGAACCAATCTGCGCTGACAGATTCTTTGTTTTAAACACCTTATCCCCCGGAAGCATCAGTAAATAAAACTGTGTCTCCTGTCGGTTGCATAAAAGCAGATTCTTGCAGATCGTCGCCTCCAGCGTCCGGTCGATTTCCTCGCATGCCTCCATTGTCATTGCGGCTTCATGGTCGATTCTCTGGTAGCTGACTCCTAGCGAATCCAGGAAATCATATACGCGGATTTCCTTATCCAATCTGCCTTGTGTGTCTGTTGGTCTTCCGTTTACTAATTCCATGTATTTCTCCTCCGTCCTAGACTTTATTCTTTTTAAACATTTCATTCTCTGCATACTTGTATAGCAAATGTTCATCGCGGTGTAAGATTTTTCCAAACAGCTCTATCTCTCCATCAGAGTATCCTTCTCCCCAACAAGCTAATTATATCATAAGTCCTTTTATATCAAATATTTTTCTATCAGATTCTCTATTATCTTTGAATTTAATATATTTTGTTCTGTTTCGAAAGTTATGATCAACCGCTCCCCAGGATATATATGATTTATTTGATAGGATTCAATTTTACGCACTGCTGCTCTTGCATAATCCTGTTTATCCATCATTCCTTCATGTTCCCAATATATTTCCCGGTAAGTCTTTCTTGACAAAAATGTAAAATCCGGATACACGGTACCATACCCTTTCAGATAAAGTGGCTTTTCATATTTGTAAAGAATATTCTTTCTATAAAAATAATCTGCTAATATCTTCTCTGACTTTGATCTGACACGTTCTCCCTTCTCAGTAAGAATTAATGGTGTTCCCTCCTTAAACTCTTTCCCATGATATTCTTCTTCATACCATTTTGTAAGCAGCTGATCCCATGTTGGTTCTATCGGTGTTACCAGTAATTGTCTTGCTTTATTCATAGACGTATAAATTTTTTCAATCTCATCATCCGAATAATTTTTTGTTATTCTCTTTATTTGTTTAAGCCTTGCTTCTCCCTTTTTTACCACTGCCTTATTATAACCTTTTTGCGCCAGGCGCTTTGGCAATTCTTTATTATCTCTTGGAATGTAGACTCCTTTGTTATCATCTATACATTGATAATAGCGCGGCTTATTTTTATCTATTGAAATTCTGAGGTGTCCTTCTGGTACTGTTGTATTCAAATCAGCTTTAGCTTGCGTAACAACTTTCTCCAAATGTTCCTGCATCTGAAGAAGCATGTTTTCTAATTCATACATATATATAAACATTTCTCCTTTGCTTTTCTATTTTTCAAATCCTAATCAATTCATTTCGAGAATTTTCTTGATTTATTTCGAATTTTGAAAATTATAATCAACTTATTCCTATAATCTTCTTGATTTATTTCGAGTTTTGTCAATTACAATCAACTCATTTCTGTAATCTTCTTGATTTTCTTTGAGTTTTTGAGAATACAATCAATTTATTTCCATCATCTTCTTGATTTATTTTCATTTTTCCGGTATGCAATCAATCCATTTCTGGAAACTTCTTGATTTATTTTCGTTTTTTGGAATTATAATCAACCTATTTAATTAGACTGTCTTGATTTGTTTTAGCTTGTAATAATTTGCAATCAATTTACTCTTTGCAAAAATGATTTGATAAAAGATTTTTTGATTTGGTGGATTCAGTGTATCATATATATTCTGAAAAGAACAGTAAAATTTTCATTTTAATCATAATTTAATATTTCTAATCTATAACTAGATAAAATAAGAGAGCGTGTGAAAAAACGAAAGTTTTTTTCACACGCCCTCTTATTATTTATTTCTTGCTATACGCAATATGCTTATTTTGCATTCTTCTGAGCGATTGCAGCCTGAGCAGCAGCCAGACGAGCGATCGGTACACGGAATGGTGAGCAAGATACATAATCAAGACCAATGCTGTTGCAGAATTCTACAGAGCTTGGATCTCCACCATGTTCTCCACAGATACCAACGTGAAGTTTCGGATTAACCGGTTTTCCGAGTTCGATAGCCATCTTCATAAGCTTACCAACACCTGTCTGGTCAAGTTTAGCAAATGGATCGTTCTCGAAGATCTTAGCGTCATAGTAAGCGTCAAGGAACTTACCAGCATCATCACGCGAGAATCCGTATGTCATCTGTGTAAGGTCGTTTGTACCGAAGCAGAAGAAGTCAGCTTCTTTTGCGATGTCATCAGCTGTAAGAGCAGCTCTAGGAATTTCGATCATTGTACCAACTTCGTACTCAAGGTCGCTTCCTGCAGCAGCGATTTCAGCGTCGGCTGTTTCTACTACAAACTTCTTAACATATTTAAGCTCTTTGATATCGCCAACCAGCGGGATCATGATTTCCGGTTTAACATTCCAATCCGGATGAGCTTTCTTAACATTGATAGCAGCACGGATAACTGCGCTTGTCTGCATCTTAGCGATTTCCGGATAAGTTACAGCAAGACGGCATCCACGATGTCCCATCATTGGGTTGAATTCGTGCAGAGAGCTGATGATTGCTTTGATCTGGTCAACAGATTTGCCCTGTGCATCAGCAAGTTTCTTGATATCTTCTTCTTCTGTTGGAACGAATTCATGAAGCGGTGGATCAAGGAAACGGATAGTAACCGGATTTCCTTCCAGTGCTTCATAAAGTTTTTCGAAGTCTCCCTGCTGTTCCGGAAGGATCTTAGCAAGTGCAGCTTCTCTTTCTTCTACTGTTTCAGAGCAGATCATTTCACGGAATGCATCAATTCTGTTGCCTTCGAAGAACATATGCTCTGTACGGCAAAGTCCGATACCTTCAGCACCAAGTTCGCGGGCTTTCTTAGCATCAGCTGGTGTATCAGCATTTGTACGAACTTTCATAGTTCTGTACTTGTCAGCCCATCCCATGATTCTTCCGAATTCACCTGCAATTGTAGCGTCTACAGTCGGGATGATTCCGTCATAAATGTTACCTGTAGATCCATCAAGAGAGATTGCATCTCCTTCATGGTATTCTTTTCCACCAAGTGTGAATTTCTTGTTTTCTTCATCCATGTTGATGTCACCACAACCAGATACACAGCATGTTCCCATACCACGTGCAACAACGGCTGCGTGTGATGTCATACCACCACGAACTGTCAGGATACCCTGAGCAGACTTCATACCTGTGATATCTTCCGGTGATGTTTCAAGACGTACAAGAACAACTTTTTCTCCTCTTGCAGCCCATTCTACAGCATCATCAGCTGTGAAGACGATCTTACCACAAGCAGCTCCTGGAGATGCTCCAAGTGCTTTAGCCATCGGTACAGCAGCTTTCAGTGCAGCTGCATCGAACTGTGGATGAAGCAGTGTATCAAGGTTACGAGGATCGATCATAGCAACTGCTTCTTCTTCGGTTCTCATTCCTTCATCAACGAGATCGCAAGCAATCTTAAGAGCAGCCTGAGCTGTTCTCTTACCATTACGTGTCTGAAGCATGTACAGTTTACCATGTTCTACAGTAAACTCCATATCCTGCATATCTCTGTAATGTGTTTCCAGAGTCTTGCATACTTCTTTGAACTGTTTGAATGCTTCTGGGAATTTCTGTTCCATTTCTGAAATGTGCATTGGTGTACGAACACCTGCAACTACGTCTTCTCCCTGAGCATTTGTAAGGAATTCTCCGAACAGTCCGTTATTTCCTGTAGCTGGGTCACGTGTAAATGCAACACCTGTACCACAGTCATCACCCATGTTACCAAATGCCATCATCTGTACGTTAACAGCAGTTCCCCATGAATACGGGATATCGTTGTCACGACGGTATACATTTGCTCTCGGGTTGTCCCATGAACGGAATACGGCTTTGATAGCTCCCATTAACTGTTCCTTTGGATCTGTCGGGAATTCAGCACCGATTTTTTCTTTATATTCTGCCTTGAACTGGTTAGCTAATTCGTGAAGATCTTCTGCTGTAAGTTCAACGTCCTGTTTAACGCCTCTTTCAGTTTTCATCTTGTCGATCAGTTCTTCGAAGTATTTTTTACCTACTTCCATAACTACGTCAGAGTACATCTGAATAAATCTTCTGTAGCAGTCCCAAGCCCAACGTGGGTTGCCTGATTTTTCAGCAAGTACATTGACAACGTCTTCGTTAAGACCAAGGTTCAGGATTGTATCCATCATACCAGGCATAGATGCTCTTGCACCAGAACGAACGGAAACAAGAAGTGGATTCTCTTTATCACCGAATTTCTTTCCTGTGATTCCTTCCATCTTTGTAATAGCTTCCATGATCTGAGCCATGATTTCTTCATTGATCTGTCTTCCGTCCTCATAATACTGAGTACAAGCTTCTGTTGTGATTGTGAAGCCCTGTGGCACTGGAAGACCTAAGTTTGTCATTTCAGCAAGGTTAGCGCCTTTTCCACCAAGCAGGTTTCTCATATCGGCATTACCTTCTGTAAACATGTAAACCCATTTTGTTGCCATTTTACAATTCCTCCTCGTTATTGGTAATTGATATATATAAAACTTGAAAATCACAGTCAGACTGGTAACTGTCTGCTCTTTTCATATCTTATATCGCCCTTAAAAAACGGATTTTACCGCACTAATATTGTAAATGTTTTAACTGTGATAGTCAACCCTTATGCACTTTTTTTCGTACAAAAAAAGTGAATTTATCGAAGAGTTCAATTTCTTCAAGTGATTTCTTCTATAAAAAAAATCTCCGTAATTAAATTTCTTTTATATACTATAAATTTTGTTATTATCAAAAAAAAAACTCAGGCAAAACCGGACTGTATCCATTGTTTTGCCTGAGTTCTTTTCATCTCTTACATATTCAGAAGGAATGCTCTGTATCCCTTTACTGCTTCATACACATCAGCTTTGCTGCTGACTTCATAAGGTGCATGCATGGAAAGTACAGCAACACCGCTGTCGATCACTTCCATACCATAATTTGCCATAATATATGCGATGGTTCCGCCGCCGCCTACATCGACTTTACCAAGTTCTGCGAACTGGTAAGTAACGCCTGCATCGTCCATCACCTTGCGCAGTCTTGCAAGATATTCTGCATTTGCATCATTGGATCCGCTCTTTCCGCGGCTTCCTGTAAACTTGTTGAATGCAAGTCCCTTTGTAAAGAAAGCGGCACTTCTCTTTTCAAATGCTTCTGCAAACATCGGATCATAAGCAGCACTTACGTCAGAAGAAAGCATTCTTGAATTAGCAAGTGCACGGCGTACCTTCAGTTCAGATTCACCTTCTGTAAGTGCAACAAGCTCTGCAACTGTATTTTCAAAGAAACGAGAATGCATTCCTGTTGCTCCGACGCTTCCGATCTCTTCTTTATCTACTAACAGACAGCATCCTGTACGCTTTGCATTTTCCACATCCAGCATAGCGAACAGAGAAGTAAATGCGCAGACTCTGTCATCCTGTCCATAAGAAAGGATCATGCTGCGGTCAAATCCACAGTCTCTTGCCTTTCCGACCGGAACAATTTCCAGCTCAGCCGATGCAAAATCCTCTTCTTCGATTCCATAGTTCTCTTTTAAAATATGAAGTACGTTAGCCTTGATCGTTTCTTTTTCTTCTTCATCAAGTCCCTCCGCTTTATCAAGCGGACTGTTTCCAATCAGAAGATCCAGCTTTTCTCCTTCAATCACTTCACTTGCTTTCTTTGACATCTGGTTTGCTGCAAGATGAACAAGAAGGTCTGTAATAACAAATACCGGATCAGACTCTTTTTCCCCAATGCTGATCTCTTCTACGCTTCCATCTTTTTTCGCAACAACACCATGAAGTGCCATCGGTCCTGTTACCCACTGGTATTTTTTGATTCCACCATAGTAATGTGTATCCAGATAAGCCATTCCTTCACTTTCATATAATGGATTCTGTTTCACATCAATACGTGGTGAATCGATATGAGCTCCAAGGATATTCATACCGTTTGAAAGCGGTTCTTCGCCCATACGGAACATGGCAAGCATTTTTTCCATGCATACCGCATATACTTTATCTCCTGCTTTCAGGCTCTTTCCTTCTTTCAGAACATCTTTGATATCCTGATATCCTGCTTCTTTCGCCATCTCAACCGCAAGCTTTACGCATTCACGCTCTGTCTTTCCGGCATCCAGGCAAGCTTTGTACTTTTCATTGATTTCATGAAGTTCTTTTTTGGCAGCTTCATCATAAGAGCTCCAGAGATTCTTTTTTTCTTCCATTTCTATACCTCTCTTCAATTCAGTTGGGATTCCCCACAATATTTTTAGTATAATCCTCTCCCGATAAGAAGTCAATTATTACCCTTTAACTTTACAAGCATTTCCGTCATCGTTTCCTTCAAAACCGGATGCCGTTTATGCGGTGCGATCTCACACATTGGTCCAAGCACAAATTCCCTGTTCTGCATATCGATATGTGGTATACATAAATCATCCTCTTCAATGATCTGATCCCCATAGAAAATGATGTCCAGATCCAGTGTTCTCGGTCCCCATCTGCGGATCCGCTTTCTTCCGGCTTCCTGCTCAATTCGGTGTAACAGCTCCAGAAGCTCATGCGGGGTAAGCAGTGTTTCCATTTTCAGAGCCCCGTTCAGGAATTCATCCTGATCCGTCACGCCATATGGCTCGGTTCCGATCAGTTTCGATACCTTTAGGACTCTACAAAGTTTTTCATTTTTCAGCTCTTCTACCGCATTCTCAATGTATTTTTTCTTGTCACCCATATTCGATCCGAGTGCGATAAACGCTTCATTCCAGCAACGTTCAATCTTCACGGAAACCGTCTCAAGCGGCAGTCCTACCGGTGCCCATGGTTTCTTTACTTCCACCATGACTTTCCGGATCTTCTCATCAAATAATAAGATCTCTTCTGCAAGCTGCTCTGCTACTGCTTCGATCAGCCTGTAATTCTTCTCTTCCATCTTTTCTTTTATCAGATGGGAAATGGTTCCGTAATTCACAGACGCTTCCAAGTCATCCGTTTTTCCCGCCTTGCGTGTATCCACATATAAAATGCAGGAAACCAGAAACTTCTGTCCCAGTCTGTTTTCTTCCGGATACACCCCATGATTTGCAAATATTTCCAGGTTTTCAATTTTTATCTGATCCATCTTTTTCTCCTGCTTACTCTCTTGCCAAAATCACTTCTGTCATCTTGATCGCTCTGCGGTTTTTCTCAACATCATGAACGCGCACAAATCCATAATGACTCTGTACTGCCATCACGGTTGTGACAAGAGTTCCTTCTTCTCTTTCTGATACCGGCAGATCCAGTGTCAGACCGATCATGGATTTTCTGGAAGTTCCAAGAAGCATCGGATATCCAAGTCCGTTAAAAAGATCCAGATGCTTCATCACATCCAGGTTCATCTCGTAGGTCTTTCCAAATCCAACCCCCGGATCCAGCATGATCCGGTCATCTTCAATCCCAGCCGCTTTCGCTGTATCTACACACTTCTGCAATTCTGCATACATATCCTTCAGGAAATTCTTGTACACCGCCTCATTTTTATTATGCATCAGACAGCATGCCGCATCATATTTTTTCACAAGACCTGCCATCTTTTCATCGTACTGGAATCCCCAGATATCATTTACCAGATCTGCCCCTGCCTGAAGTGCTGCCTCTGCCACATCACTCTTATAAGTATCAATCGAAACCGGCACATCAAAATTCTTTTTGACAGCCTCGATAACCGGCGCAGTTCTTGTAATTTCTTCTTCTGACGTAATCTGCTGGTGTCCTGGTCTTGTGGACTCTCCTCCGATATCCAGGATATCGGTTCCGCCTTCTAAAAGCTCTTCTGCATGACGCATTGCCGCATCATAACCGTTCCACTTTCCCCCGTCCGAAAAAGAATCCGGTGTTACATTCAGGATTCCCATAATATAAGTATGTTTTGCTGTGTCAAATTCTTTATTCCCAATTTTCATTTTGTTTCCTCGTTTTCTACCAGATGATTTTCTGATTCTTCTTTTCTCCACTCCAGTTACAGTCCTTCTCAGCCGGACACGTATAACACGCACGGGAAATCTTATCTGCATCATAAAGGATTTCTGCAAGCTGCCACTTATCCTGCCCTGCATTTTCTGTCTCTTCTGCATTGCCCCGGTGGCTTAAAATTGCAAAAAGAATCCTGTCCGACTCCTCCTTTGTAAATCCAGTCTCTTCCAGAATCCTTTTTGCAATTTCAGCACTCGCTATCTCATGGGGAACTCCCGCCTTATACTGCTGCCATTTCCCAATATCATGAAGTAATGCCGTCGCATAAATCTCTTCTTTTCCAAAGGCATATCCACGCTCCATCGAAAAAATATACATCAGACGTGCCACGTCCAGAAAATGGTTCATATCATGATGGCAGAATATTCTTTCCTTTTCTGCATCTTTATTCTTTACCAGTCCTTCTATAAAAAGAGGATGCTCATATATTTTCCAGATTCTCTGCATCCTCCTCTGTTCTTCCAGTTTTCGTTTTATTTCCATCGCACTAACCTATCATACGGAAAAACATGTTCTGCAGCTTTTCATTTTCTTCAAATGCACCTCTTGTAACAACACTGACCGTCTTGCTTCCCGGCTTCTTGATTCCACGCATGGTCATACACATATGCTCTGCCTCAGCAAGTACCATTACTCCCTTGGGATGAAGATTCTCCATCAGGGCATCCGCGATCTGTGCTGTCATCTGCTCCTGCAGCTGAAGTCTTCTGGCAAACACTTCCACAGTCCGTGCAAGCTTGCTAAGTCCCACTACCTTTCCATCCGGAATATAGGCAATATGAACCTTTCCGTAAAATGGCAGCATATGATGTTCACACATGGAATAAAACGTAATATCTTTTTCCACAACCATCTCATTGTTTTCTGCTGTAAATGTCTTTTTCAGGTGTTCCTCTGCATCCTCATTCATTCCGCCACAGATTTCTTCATACATTCTTGCAATCCGGTCCGGTGTCTCAGCCAGTCCTTCCCTATCCGGATCTTCACCGATTCCTTCCAGTAAAAGACGGATTGCCTGTTCTACTTTTTTATGATCTACCATAATGTTCTCTCTTCCTTTTTTCTTTCAAACACGTTTGTTTCCCGTTCAAGTCTTATCACTTCTCCCAGATAAGATAAGGAACCAAACACCAGAACAACATCTTCTTTCCCACATTCTGCTTTTGCTTTTTCAAGCGCATCTGCAATGTTCTCTGCCGGTTCTGACTGTACGTTCTTGGCCTTTAATACTTCACATAATCTCTCTTTTCCCAGATTCCTCTCCCCATTTGGAAGATCGATCGTATACACCTTTGAAAGATACGGAGCCATGATCTCTGCGATTTGTTCATATTCTTTATCTTTAAAAACCCCCATCACACCGACAATCTTTCTGTCCGTCAGATAGGTTCTCACATTTTCCGCAAGTCTTCTTGCGGCATCCCTGTTATGCGCTCCGTCGGCGATCACGGTCGGTTCTTTTTCAAGTACCTGAAACCGTCCAGGCCATGTCACTTTCACAAATCCCTTTCTTACAGCGTCTTCCGGAATCGGGACACCGCTCCTTCTTAACGCATCCACAGCTTCCAATACTGTCGCCGCATTGTCAATCTGATATCTGCCAGCCAGGCGAAGACGGATATCTTTATATTCTCCATAAGAAAAAATCTGTCCATCCATCGTTTCTTCAGAAATCACAGCCTTTTCCGGATGCGAAACCACAAACCGGCATCCACACTCTCCGGCCTTTTTCTGGAGGATATCGGTCACAGACATCTGCTGTGGCGACGTGACAACTGCCAGACATGATGGTTTTATAATTCCGGCTTTATTTTCTGCTATCTCTTCTAATGTGTTTCCCAACACTCCGATATGATCCATACTGATCGATGCAAAAATACTCAAAACAGTTGTATCTATTACATTTGTCGCATCAAGAAGCCCACCCATTCCGGCTTCCAGAACGACATAATCACACTGCTTTTCTCTGAAATAGAGAAATGCGATCGCTGTTTCTATCTCGAAAACAGTTACGGTGAGATCCGTTTTTTCTTCTACTTTTTCTGCTGCCTCTTTCACCTGAGATACAAAAGGGGCGAGCTCGTCCTCCGCCATCCATTGGCCATCAACCTGAAATCGTTCCATATATCCCATCACGGTCGGAGAACAGTATCTTCCGGTCCGGTATCCAGCCTGCTGCAGGATACCGGAGAGTCCGGCGAGAATCGATCCTTTTCCATTAGTCCCGGCTATATGTATAAATTTCAAATCTTTCTGCGGATTTCCAAGCTCACCCAATAAGCTCTTTATACTATCTAAGCCAAGTACACTTCCGTATTTCGATACATGATCCAAATATACCCTTGCTTCTTCGTATAACATGATTTAATTTTCCTTTTTGTACTTTTCAGCATATGCTGATATCTGAATATTTTATCATATTCCCTTACTGCTGTACAGTTCTATTTCTTTTTCTTTGGTACAACGTGGATCGCTCCACCCTCTGCTTCTTCCAGGGCTTCTCCGATTCCTTCATTATACGTCGGATGTGCACGCATTCCCTTCAAAAGCTGTGCAACCGTCATTTTGTTTGCGATCGCAGTTACAAATTCACCGATCATGTCTGTGGCTCTTGCACACATCATCTGTGCTCCGAGAATCACATTTGTCTCTTCATCTGTCACGATCTTGATAAATCCTCTTTCTTCTTTTGTAATAAGCGATTTACCATTGGCACTCATGATAAATTTACCAGTCTTCACTTTGATTCCCTGTTCTTTGGCTGCATCTTCGGTAATACCTGCTGATGCGATTTCCGGATCTGTATAAACACATCCCGGAACCACATCCAGATTCACAGAAGGTTCTTTTCCCGCCAGCTGCTCTGCAACAACGATTCCCTGTGCACTTGCTGCATGGGCAAGCTGTGCGCCAAAGATCAGATCACCGATCGCATAGACTCCCGGAATACTGCTTTCGAATTTATCATTTACAAGAACACGTCCTCTTTCCATATCCGGAGCAGCACCTTCTGCAAATAATCCGTCGGTATTCGGGCATCTTCCGACTGCACACAGAACATATTCTGCTTCTACAGTCTGTTCTTTTTCTTTTTCAACGAAGGTACATACACAGGTATCCCCTTCCATATGCACACCCTGTACTGCTGCTGATGTATGGCTTTCTACGCCACGTTTCTTCAGGATCAGTTTCAGGTTTTGTGCGATCTCTTTATCCATATTTGGAACCAGACGCGGCATTGCTTCAAGAATGGTAACCTTAGATCCAAGTGCGGAATATACGGTAGCAAATTCTACACTGATCACACCGCCACCGATGATAACCAGACTCTTTGGAACTTCTCTCATCTTGAAGAGTTCATCACTTGTCAGAACTCTCGGAAGATCCATTCCCGGTATTGGAAGAATCAGTGGTTTGGAACCAGAAGCCAGAATGACATTCTCTGCTTCAATAGACTGTTCTTCATTCCCTGTAATCTTAACTTTTTTCCCCTCAAAAAGTGTGCCTTTTCCATGATATCTTGTTACGCCGTTTGCCTGCAGAAGCTGTTCTACTCCCTGAACAAGCTGTCCGGTTGTCTGCTCCTTATATTCCAGAATTTTTTCAAAATCATAAGTAACATCTGATGCTGAAATTCCGAAGCGGTCCGCTTCTTTGATTTCACGATATAATGTCGATGCATGAATCATTGCTTTTGCCGGAATACATCCTCTGTTCAGGCATGTTCCCCCGACTTCTCTCTCTTCGATCACTGCGGTCTTCATTCCAAGCTTCGCAGATTTGATTGCTGCCACATATCCTCCCGGACCGGCTCCAATTACTACTACATCAAACTTCTCGCTCATTTTATTTCATCCTCCTACAGTTCCTCGCCCTGAATCCATTCGATAATGTCTTTCATCATCTCTTCTTCCTGTGGATCATCTGACCAGAACAGCCCCAATTCCGTACAGATACTTTCCTTTCTGTACTTCAGTCCTTTCAGATACTTCGGAAGTGCATGTATGAAATCCGGATTCAGTGCATCCGACCATGCAATTGCATCCTTGATCTTTCCTGATTCTACTGCAAACTGAAGTGTAATTCCTCCCCATCCAAAACGGTGGGAAAGCTCATACTGAAAATCAATTTTTCTGCCATAGAGCCAGTTCCATGAAGAGAAAAATTTCTCTCTTTCTGCAATTACTCCGGTATCAAGGTCTTCTATTTTTTTATCACGTACCTTTAATCCGTATACTTTTTCAAATGACTGCTTAAGTGCCACCTTCAGTTCTTCCATTGTAAGCTCCGGAAGATAATCTCTTAAATTTGTCACTCTGGATTTTACCGAATCAACCCCCTTTGATTTCAGTTTATCCTTTGATACAGTCAGATATCTGGATAAGGTTTCCATGTTTACTCCTACCATGATCGTGCCATGGTGATAGCAATGTTTTTCCTGCTCATAAAACGCATTTCCCGAGAATTTCTTTCCATCGATCAGGATATCGTTACGCCCGGATTTTTCAGCCTTCAATCCAAGGATCTCCATCGCTCCTATGATTACCTGAAGCTGCCGGTCCAGATCATATTCTTCTTTACTGATCAGAAATGTGAAGTTTATATTTCCCAGATCATGGTACACAGCTCCACCACCTGACAGACGCCTGGCAAGATGACCACCTTCTTCTTCCAGCTTTGTTGTTCTACATTCTTTCCAAGCATTTTGATTCCGTCCGATAACAACTGTATTCTGATTCTGCCACAAATAAAGAATACATTCTTTATCCTCGCAGTGGAGGAGCAAATACTCCTCCACTGCAAGATTTCTATATGGACTGAACTGATTGCTTTCAATATAAGTAATCTTTTCAATCATAGTTTTTCCCTCGCTTTAAGCTATAACTTATTAGTCCTGCCATTCGTATCGCAGATATGGATGTCTTGCTGCTCCAACCTCATCCATTCTTGTAACCGGTGTTGTAACAGGAGCCTGATGAAGCTGTTCGGCATCTGTTTCTGCAATTTCATACAGTTTGCGTAATACTTCTACTGCTTCATCCAGAGTTTCTTTGGACTCTGTCTCTGTCGGCTCTACCATCAGTGCTTCCTCAACGATCAGCGGGAAGTACATTGTCGGTGGATGTATACCGTTATCAAGAAGTCCTTTTGCAATATCCATTGCAGAAATTCCTGTTTTCTTTTTCAGATCTGCAAGACTCATTACGAATTCATGCATACATACCTCGTCATACGCCATTGTATAAAGGTCTTTCAGTTTGTTCATCATGTAATTTGCATTCAGAACTGCATTCTGGCTCGCTTCCGGAATACCTTCGCGTCCCAGTGTCTTCACATAGGTAAGTGCTTTTACGATGACTGTAAAGTTTCCATAGAAGCTCTTCATCTCACCGATGCTCTGTGGTTCTTTTACAAATTTCAGTTCTTCTTCTCCATCTACTACATAAGACGGAAGGAACGGAACCAGCATGCTCTTGCATCCAACAGGTCCGCTTCCAGGACCACCGCCACCGTGCGGAGTTGAGAAGGTTTTGTGAAGATTCAGATGGATCACATCAAATCCCATATCTCCAGGGCGAACAGTTCCCATAACTGCATTTAAGTTTGCTCCGTCATAGTAGCAAAGTCCGCCACAGTTATGAACGATCTCCGTGATCTTCAGGATATTCTTATCGAAAAGTCCTACCGTATTTGGATTGGTAAGCATAAGTCCTGCTGTATCCTCTCCGCATACTTCCTGTAATTTTTCAAGATCAACACCACCATCCGGTGCAGATTCAATGCTGACTACCTGGAATCCTGCCATTGCCGCACTTGCGGGGTTGGTTCCATGTGCAGAATCCGGAACGATAATTTTCTTTCTCTTTTCGTCTCCACGGCTCTTATGATATGCTTTGATCAGAAGAAGTCCTGTAAATTCTCCGTGAGCACCGGCTGCCGGCTGAAATGTCATGCGATCCATACCTGTGATCTCGCAGAGAAGATTTTCAGATTCTTTGATGACTTCCAGGCATCCCTGTACCGTATGTGTCGGCTGCAGTGGATGAATCTCTGTGAATCCCGGAAGTGCTGCCATATCTTCATTGATCTTTGGATTATATTTCATTGTACAAGATCCGAGTGGATAGAAACCATCATTCACACCATGTGATTTCTTTGCAAGCTCTGTATAATGTCTGCTCAGTTCAATCTCAGAAAGCTCTGGCAGATGAAGTTTTTTCTCTCTTTTATCTTTTTCCTGTGGAAGTGTTACTTCTACATCGCATTCTGGCAGTAAATCGCAACCTCTTCCAGATCTGCTTTTTTCAAATATTAACATTACTGCACCTCCTTCAGAATCTGAATAACTGCGTCCATCTCTTCTTTGGTATTCACCTCTGTACAGCACCACAGAATTCTGTGTTCGTTAAGCGGAAATCCTCCAAGGATTCCTTTTTCCTCAAGTGCTGCAAGTGCTTTTGCGGCCGGAACATCTGATACAGTTACGAATTCATGGAAAAATTCTCCTTTGTTCTCGGTCTGGTATCCAACTTTTGCAAGTTCTGCTGAAAGATAATGTGCTTTTGAGGTTGAAAGTGTTGCTGCTTTCTTAATCCCTTCATTGCCCATTGTTGCCAGATAAACGCCTACTGCAAGTGCGCAGAGTGCCTGGTTTGAGCAGATATTGCTGGATGCTTTTTCACGACGGATATGCTGTTCTCTTGCCTGAAGAGTAAGTACATAACCTTTCTTTCCATTGTGGTCTTCTGTCTGTCCGACGATACGTCCCGGAAGATTTCTCATCATCTTCTGTGTTGCAGCCATAAATCCAAGATATGGTCCGCCGAATGCAATAGAAAGTCCAAGTGGCTGTCCTTCGCCAACTGCCACATCAGCTCCATATTCTGCCGGTGTCTTTACTACACCGAGAGAAATCGGATTGACATTCATCACATATTTCGCACCGGCTCCATGTGTGATCTCACCAATCTCGGCTGCTTCTTCCAGATTACCGTAATAGTTCGGATGCTGGATCAGTACACATGCTGTCTGTGCATCTACATGTTCCTTCAGATATTCAATATCTGTAAGTCCGTCTTTTTCCGGAATTACTTCTACTTCCATTTCATTTCCGAAGCAGTATGTTTTGATCGTCTCAAGGACATATGGATTCACGGTAGCTGAAACAAGTGCTTTGCTGCGTTTTCTGTCACGGCACATTGCCACACCTTCTGCGGATGCTTCTGCGCCATCGTATACGCAGGCATTGGAAATATCCATTCCTGTCAGATCACAGATCATGGTCTGATATTCAAAGATCGACTGCAGGATTCCCTGGCTGATCTCTGCCTGATAAGGAGTATATGCAGTTAACAAATTTTCTTTTGAAATCACGCTCTTTACTGTTGCCGGAATAAAATGCCGGTAAGCGCCTGCGCCGCGGAAAATCGTCTTAAAGACCTGATTCTTTGCAGCAATATTTTCCATATCACGACGTACTTCTAATTCTGTTTTTCCTTCCGGAATATTAAGACCGCCCTGGATCTTTACTTCTGCCGGAATATGTGCGAACAGATCATCAATTGTCTGAAAACCGATTTCTTTCAGCATTTCCTGACGCTGTTCTTTTGTATTCGGTACATAGCTTCCCATGAATGGTTCACCGCCTTTCCCTGATTATTCTTCGCTTGCTACAAATGCCTCATATTCTTCTGCTGAAAGAAGTTCCTCTGTTCCGGATACATCTTTTACTTTGATAAACCATGCATCATACGGAGCGCTATTGATCGTTTCTGGTGCGTCAAGAAGTTCTTCGTTGATTTCTTCAACTTCTCCAGTTACCGGTGAATATACATCTGATACCGCTTTTACAGATTCAACATCTCCAAATACTTCTCCTGCCTCTACACTGTCTCCGGCTTCCGGAAGATTTACAAATACGAGATCACCGAGTGCTGACTGTGCATAATCCGTAAGACCAATTGTCCAGACTCCACCTTCTTCTTTTACCCATTCGTGTGATTTTGTATATTTTAATTCTGCTCTTACTTCCATGATTTTAATCTCCTTTTCTTTTCAACTGCCGGTCACCTTTTCCAAACACTCTCTATCGCTTTTTTCTGCGACCGACCTGTTAATCTATTTTCGTTATTATTTTCTTTTATTTTGCTCTCTTATAGAACGGAAGCTGCACAACTTCTGCTTCCACTCTTCTTCCACGTACATCTGCTTCTACCTTGTCGCCAATTGCTACGCTTCCGGCATCAACAAGTGCCATGGCGATCGGATATCCAAGATAAGGGCAATGCGTTCCGGATGTTGTATGTCCGATCTTCTGATCTCCAGCATACAGATCCTGATGTTCACGGATGATTCCTCTTCCTGTTACTTTAAGACCAATTCTTTCGATCTTTGGTGTTCCTCTGTCTTCCATGGCTTTCTTTCCGATGAATTCGTCTTTCTTCATCTTAACACCGAAGTTCAGACCTGTTTCAAGAGGTGATACTTCATCATCCATCTCATGTCCGTAAAGAGGCATTGCTGCTTCCATACGAAGTGTATCACGAGCACCAAGTCCACAAGGGATTAGTCCCTCTTCTTTTCCTGCTTCAAGAAGTGTCTCCCACATCTTTTCTGCCAGATCACTTGCCAGGTAGATCTCTACACCATCTTCACCGGTATATCCTGTCTTGGATACGATGCAAGGCATTCCGGCAACTTCTGCGCCAAATACTGCATGATAATATTTCTTTGGAATATTTTCTTCTGTTGTAAGTTTTCTTAAGATTTCCATCGCCTTCGGTCCCTGAAGAGCGATCTGTCCATACTGGTCGGATACATCTGTAAATGTAACCTCTCCTGACTGATGTGCGAGCATCCACTGATAATCCTTATCCTTGTTTGCTGCATTTACTACGATAAAATAGTGATCATCTGATCTTTTGTATACGATCAGGTCATCTACAGTTCCACCGTTCTCGTTACACATCGGGCTGTATCTTGCCTGTCCGTCTACCATATTTGTAAAATCGTTTGTAAGAATGTGCTGCAGATTGACAAGAGCATCTTTTCCTTCACAAAGGATTTCGCCCATATGAGATACATCAAAAAGTCCTGCCTGTGTACGTACTGCCATATGCTCTTTGATCACGCCTGTCTCATACTGAACCGGAAGAAGGTATCCGGCAAACGGCACGATCTTTCCACCTGCTTTTACATGAGCGTCATAAAGGGGTGTTTTTAATTCCATTATTTTTTCCTCCTGTTATTCATAAAGTGGATATTTATCGCAGATCTTTGTAACTTCGGCACGGATTTCATCTGCTTTGGTATCAAAGTCTGTAATCGTCATCTTGATCAGTTTTGCGATGGTCTTCATATCTTCTTCTTTCAGACCTCTTGTTGTAACAGCCGGTGTCCCGATACGAACTCCACTGGTCACAAACGGGCTTGCAGGATCATTCGGAACTGCATTCTTATTAACTGTGATGTAAACTTCATCCAGTCTGTTCTGAAGTTCTTTTCCTGTGATGTTCATGTTCTGAAGATCTACCAGAATCAGATGGTTGTCTGTTCCACCACTGACAAGGTTGAATCCTTCTTCAACCATGGCTTCTGCAAGTGCTTTTGCATTCTTGACAACCTGTTCCTGATAGGTTTTGAATTCCGGTTTTAATGCTTCTCCAAAGCATACAGCTTTTGCTGCGATAATGTGCATCAGAGGTCCGCCCTGTGTTCCCGGGAAGATTGCTTTGTTGATCGCTTTTGCATATTCTTCTTTGCACATGATCATTCCACCACGAGGTCCTCTGAGTGTCTTATGTGTTGTTGTTGTAACTACATCAGCATAAGGAACCGGGCTCTGGTGAAGTCCTGCTGCAACAAGACCTGCAATGTGTGCCATATCTACGAAAAGATAAGCTCCAACTTCTTTTGCGATATCTGCAAAAATATCAAAACGGATCTCTCTCGGATAAGCCGAAGCTCCTGCTACGATCATCTTCGGTTTGCATTCATGTGCAAGCTTTCTGATCTCATCGTAATCCAGAACACCGTCATCATTGACATTGTAAGGTACGAAATTGTAAAGGATACCAGAAAGGTTTACCGGTGAACCATGTGTAAGATGTCCGCCGTGTGCCAGGTTCAGTCCCATAACTGTATCGCCTGGTTTGATCAGCGCCTGATATACAGCTGTATTCGCATTTGCTCCTGAATGTGGCTGTACACATACATGGTCACATCCAAATAACTTCTTTGCACGTTCGATTGCAAGATTTTCAAGAATATCTACATCCTCGCATCCACCATAATAACGTTTTCCCGGATAACCTTCTGCATACTTGTTTGTCGGTACAGTTCCCATCGCAAGCATAACTGCCGGGCTTACGATATTCTCTGATGCGATCAGTTCAAGGTTTCTGCGCTGACGGCCAAGTTCTAACTGCAGCGCTTTTCCTACTTCTTCATCACATTCAGTAATGTAATTTGTTACATCTTCAATTCTGTTCATTCTCTTTTACCTCCTTAGAACCAACTACCTTGTCTTTTTTGCTCCCTTTTTTGTGTGTTAAATTCAGAATTTTATCATTTATATCTATGTTTTTCTGAATATTCCGCTTTTTATGGTACAAAAAAAACAGGCAAAAAAGTTTTCGTCATTGAAATCTTTTTTGTCTGCCTCTGTCCGTTCACCTGAAAGATCACCTGGGCTTTTGCGCTATACAGTCCAGACTACTTCTTCGGTACAATACGTATATATTGTTCTCCAGAGTGTTGTCCGAATATGTTCCTTTTGCCTGAGAGTTTCTGCCTGCCCCTTCGGCTCATGCTATACATTAAATAACGGAGCGCGCCGTCTGTACAACAAGTATCTCACATATTCATCTTCCAACCTTAACGTTAATCCCATTATATAATTGTCGTTACAATTAGTCAAGCGTTAAATAATTTTCTTTATTGTTTATTATTTATCAGAATATTTAACAATTTTCCCTATAGGCATTGTTTTTATTGACTATTTTTTAACTATATCATCGATTTTCTTTGTCTATTTTCACAAATCAAATTTTTTCTCAAAATCCCATCACACTTGCCAGCATTTCCCCTGCCACAAAATAGTTTCCACCAGTAAAGTTGAATGACAAATGGGACAAATATAAGTGTTCAAATTCGATTGTTGTGCCATGGCGAGGAGACTCAGAAATTATGGAAGCCTCTGCTGACATATTTTTCGCTTTCAGAGGCTCCTCAAAATGGTTGGCACAACGGAATTTGAGCACTTATATTTGTCCCATTTGTCTCACAATCTCCCAAACAAACTTTTTTTGCACAAAAAGATCCGGACTTCCCAAACCTGGGAAATCCGGATCTTTTCAAATCTCTACCACTCAAATTTCTTCTCAAAGTACGCTTTGAGATCTTCAATTTTAATTCTTTCCTGCTGCATTGTATCACGGTCACGAACAGTAACTGCTCCGTCTTCTTCCGAATCGAAGTCATAAGTTACACAGAACGGTGTTCCGATCTCATCCTGACGGCGATATCTCTTACCGATATTTCCTCTGTCATCGAATTCGCAGTTGTAGTATTTGCTAAGCATAGCATAAACCTTCTCAGCGCCTTCGTTCAGCTTCTTGGAAAGCGGAAGCACACCAATCTTAACCGGTGCAAGTTCCGGATGGAAATGCATCACAGTACGTGTAGAACCATCTTCCAGTTCTTCCTCATCATATGCTGCGCAAAGGAACGCAAGTACCACACGGTCAGCTCCAAGTGATGGTTCGATTACGTATGGGATATATTTTTCATTGGTCTCATCATCAAAGTAAGTCAGATCCTGTCCGGATACATTCTGATGCTGTGTCAGGTCATAATCGGTTCTGTCTGCGATTCCCCACAGCTCGCCCCATCCGAATGGGAAGAGGAATTCTACGTCTGTTGTAGCCTTGCTGTAGAAAGAAAGCTCTTCTTTATCGTGATCTCTGTAGCGGACTTCATCTTCCTTCAGTCCAAGTGAATACAGCCAATTCAGGCAGAAGTTCTTCCAGTAAGCAAACCATTCAAGGTCTGTATCCGGTTTGCAGAAGAATTCAAGTTCCATCTGTTCGAACTCACGGGTACGGAATGTAAAGTTACCCGGTGTAATCTCGTTACGGAATGATTTACCGATCTGACCAATACCAAATGGAAGTTTCTTTCTTGAAGTTCTCTGTACATTCTTAAAGTTTACGAAGATTCCCTGTGCAGTCTCAGGACGAAGGTAAACAACGTTCTTTGCATCTTCTGTTACACCCTGGAAAGTCTTGAACATCAGGTTAAATTCTCGGATCTCTGTGAAATTGTGCTTTCCACAGGTCGGACACGGTACTTCATGTTCTTTGATAAATCCTTCCATCTCTT
Organism: Coprococcus sp. AM100_B19A; assembly: GCF_027662015.1. Classification (NCBI taxonomy): domain Bacteria; kingdom Bacillati; phylum Bacillota; class Clostridia; order Lachnospirales; family Lachnospiraceae; genus Coprococcus; species Coprococcus sp. AM100_B19A. The sequence goes on along the minus strand of NZ_JAQDKN010000003.1, from coordinate 77,181 downwards.
CATGTGACCATCCGTCAATGCTGTCCGGAATATCAATTCCATGCTCATGTGCATAATCTTCAATGATCTTATCTGCACGGAAACGTTCGTGACATTCCTTACAGTCCATCAGCGGATCACTGAATCCTCCCAGATGTCCGGAAGCGATCCATGTCTGCGGATTCATCAGGATCGCACAGTCAACACCTACGTTATACGGGTTCTCCTGTACGAATTTCTTCCACCATGCTCTCTTTACGTTGTTCTTAAGTTCAACACCCAGGTTACCATAATCCCATGTATTTGCAAGCCCACCGTAGATTTCAGACCCCGGATATACAAAGCCTCTTGATTTTGCCAAAGCTACAATTTTGTCCATTGTCTTTTCTACCATAACACTAATCCTCGCATTCTTTTTATTTTTCGTTAGAAGAACAAAGCTACTTATCGCGATAACATTTATTCCTCTCTGATTCACCTATTATACCTATTGCATATAGGTTTTGCAAGCTTATCCTGCTAATTTTCGCCAGATTTGTCTTTATTTTCTAATCTAATATACAATTTTTCGGTTATTTCAGCCCTGTGAGCTGCTTCAGAATCTCAAGCGACTTGAATCTGTGATCCACGTATACATCCAGATAACGCTCCATTACTTTTCCCAGTTCCTGTAAAACTTCATCGCTTAAGGTAAAGGTATAGAGCTTTTCCACCGGTGTCCCGACAATGAACTGCATGGCATAAAGGGTAGACGTATTCAGCCGCATTCCGTCATAGACATTCTGACCGCATTCACTGCAGACCAGACCGCCCTCCTTCACACTGAACACACAGGGACGTTCCCTGTTCCCGCATCTGACACACTGAAATACCTGCGGTCCTTCCCCGCTGACACTGAGTGCCTTCAGTTCAAATATGTAGCGTACCAGCTCAAATGGAATGATCTTTTTCGTCAGCACGCGCATCGTCTGATAAAGAAGCTTCAGCATTTCCCGCTCGTCATTGGCTTCCCTTGTATAAAAATCTGCAAATTCGAGAAAATAAAATGCATAATATGCCGCTTCCACATCCGTTCGGAGCTCTGCAAAATAATTTTCGATCTCTGCCGACTGGAGAGTATTGGAATTTCTTCCTTCATACAGCATGAATTTTCCGAAATTACAAGGTGTACAAGCCCCTGCAAGCGGACTGTTCGGTCGTCTCGCCCCTTTTGCAAACGCTGATATTTTCCCTTTTTCTTTTGTCAGGATCACGACTCTTTTATCATATTCACCGATCGGTGCTACCGACAGAATCATCCCTGTCATTGTTGTTAACTGATTCACTGCATTTGTCCCCGTATTTCTCCGTTTTCGCTTTACAGACTTCCTTTTCCCGGTAGGAGAGATAATCCTCCACCCGTCCTGTCCTTGCAAACTGATCCCAGTATTCCTGATTCATCCTTCGGTCACCTCATCTTTTTCTTATGCCTTTTAAGATTAGGTTCTCCCATATTTTCAGATGCTATACTGCGTAATATCTGCCAGCTGTTTTTCAGAGAAACACCTTGACATTTTTTACTCGTCTTCTCGGTATCCGAAGTTTTTGATCAGGAAATCGCTGTCTCTCCAGTCTTTCTTTACTTTTACCCAAAGCTGGAGATTTACCTTACATTCGAGCATCTGCTCGATCTCATATCGCGCCGTACTGCCAATCTTTTTCAGCATGGATCCCTGCTTGCCAATGATGATTCCTTTATGTGAATCACGTTCACAGATGATCGTTGCCTCAATATCCATCACTTTTTTGCGTGCTTTCATCTTCTCGATCGATACCGCAATTCCATGTGGAATCTCCTCATTCAGGCAGTGTAGTGCTTTCTCACGGATCAGCTCTGCCACGATCTGCCTTTCCGGCTGGTCGGTAATGGTATCTTCATCATAAAACTGCGGTCCATACGGAAGATATTTCATGATGACCTTTAAAAGCTCGTCTGTATTTTCACCGGTTCTTGCAGATACCGGAACGATATCTGCAAACTGGTATACTTCGTTGTATTTTGCAATACACGGAAGAATGTCTTCCTTCTTCACAGTATCTGCCTTGTTAATGACCAGCACGACCGGTGTCGTCACCTTCCCAAGCTGCTGCACAATGTGCTGCTCTCCGGCTCCGATAAAGGTACTTGGTTCAACCAGCCACAGTACCACATCCACTTCATTTAAGGTGCGCTCTGCCACATTTACCATGTAGGTCCCAAGCTTGTTTTTCGCCTTATGGATTCCCGGTGTATCAACAAATACAATCTGTCCTTCATCGGTCGTAAGTACCGTCTGGATCCGGTTTCTGGTGGTCTGTGGTTTATTCGATGTAATAGCAATCTTCTGACCGATCAGATAGTTCATAAGTGTGGATTTCCCCACATTCGGCCTGCCGATCAGCGTTACAAATCCTGATTTAAAATCTGCTCTCATGCATTCTCCTTCTAAAATAAATTCTCAACTGTCATAAATAATTCTTTTTCTTCTTCTATCTTTGCTTCATTTCCGATCACACAGATCTGATCATTTGCAAGCACTGCACGTGCCACACCTGCAAGTGCGCGGATATCCTCCTGGTTTGCTGTAAGGATCTGTTCTCTTTCTTTTCTGATCATCTCTGCACTGACATGATTCATATAAAGGTTCATGGAACGGTCTCCCTTGGTTGCCGGAGTCATCGGCTGATCAATGTTGCTGATCGTTCCAATAATATATTTTGTCATATCGCGTTCGCTGACCGTGAAGTTCTCCAGATATTCCGGAACTCCGTCATAGATTTCCAAAGTTCTTCCCAGATTCGGGTCACGGTAAGATACAAAATAGCCCTCACCAATGCGGTTGAAGTTACTCATGCAGCCATACGCACCACCTTTTACGCGGATATTGATCCAGAGATACTCATAACTCATGATCACTTTCAGGATCTGCAGTGCCCCGTTATATTCCTCCCCTGCGTCGATAAAGTTGCCTGCCTTTGCCGCAAACTGTACTTTAGAAGAAGTTTTAAATCCTTCATTCTTCTTTTCACAGTGCAGGATGCATCGGCTCTCTGGCATTCTCTCCGGATAAAGAGCTTCTTTTAAGCTTCCGATCTCCTCTTCCAAAACGGCAAGTCCCTCTCTTGAGGCTGTGTAACTGATCATCACATTGCCTTTTCTAAAAAGCAGTTCAGATAAAGCTTTTAATCCATTTGTAATCTCTTCCTTCTTCTCCTCGAAATGTTCTTCCATCTCACGGATGTTCTGATAATATCCGATTCCATTTGTCGTATCTTTAAATTTTGAAATCGGTGACTTATAAGACATTGCCCGGAGTGCTGCTGCAGAATGTCCTGCAGACAGGAAACGATCCTGCAATCTGGTCTTTGTCATAGAAAGGATTTCTTTCAGACGTTTTTCATCGTCCAGCTTCGAAGCTGTCAGGATCTCTTTCATCATACGGATGGCAAATGGAATCTGTCCGTAAAGCGCTTTTGCCTTGATTTCAAAAGTTGCCCTGAATTCTTTTTCTTTGACCTTCGTCACATCCGGATAAAGCTCCAGTGAAGTTCCGATTCCTCCGGTATGTCTGTTGATCTCGTTGAAAAGTTCTCCATATTCATAATGCTCGGTGTCAATGATTCCGAGAACTGCCTGCAGAAGTCCTACCATCGGGAGATCTTTCTCCGGCACATCGGAAAGGTCAAACATCAGATCCAGATAACCGATTCCGTTCGTTTCAATCTCATGGAAGACAGTCGGGATATCTGCAATCTTCATCTCTTCATTGTAAATCGGTGCGATCTCTCTGGAAATATCCTCCCTTGTCAGCATCGGAATCTTCTCCAAATCCTCCTGACTTGACGGTTCTTCCTGATACTCCTGTAAATGCTTCGTATCTGTAACCAGCTTTTCGATTTCTTCCCTGCTAAGGCTTTCTTTGTATGCCTGCAGTTTTTCTTTTAATTCTGCATCCAGTCTGGCTGTACGTCCCGGTTCCGGCACGATCGTAACCAGTGCTCCATGCTGATTATCCAGAAGGTATGTCTGAATCAGCTTTTCAAAATACCCGGTACTGATCTGCTCTTTTAAGAATGCAAAGGTGCCCAGCGCCTCCACATGGATAAACGGCTTTGTTTCATCATAAAGCCAGCTGTCAAATATCTGCAGACCGTACATCAGTCCCTTCGGATAGCCTCCGAAGTCTGCTTCACGGTAACGGAATTCATGGTAATTGATTCCCGCTTCCAGTGCCTTTTTGTCCATTCCGTTTTCTACAATACCTTTTAATGTATCTTCGATCACTTTTACAAATTCTGCCTTCTGCTCTTCATTCGCATTCTTTGCCACGATCGAGAAAATCGGCTGATAGGTGCTGCTGTCATAAGATCCGCTGATGTCTTTTCCGATTCCTGCTTCCAGAAGTGCTTTTGTGATCGGTGCTCCCGGAGCAGAAAGCAGTGCATAATCCAGGATCTGGAATGCCAGATACAGCTTTTCATCCAGAGAAGTCCCAATGACCTTATTGTAGGAAAGATAGGTATTATCTTCTGTCGATTCATTACTTGCGATCGAATACGGCTTTGTGATATCATGCATTTTTTCAAACGGCTTCTGCAGATGGATCTCGGAATCTACTTCTTTTTTATCGTAAGCAGACAGATATTCCTGATCCAGCCAGTTTAATTTCTCTTCCATATCCATATTGCCATAGAGGTAAATATAACTGTTGGACGGATGATAATAGGTTTTGTGGAAATTCAGATATTCTTCATAAGTCAGTTCCGGAATCACATCCGGATCTCCGCCGGACTCATTTGCATAAGTCGTATCCGGAAACAGAGAATTCAGGATCATACGGTCCAGAACACCATCCGGTGAAGAAAAAGCTCCCTTCATCTCATTATAAACAACTCCGTTATAAGAAAGCTCCCCATCTGCTTCCTCCAGGTGATAGTTCCAGCCCTCCTGCCGGAAGATCTCTTCGTGTTTGTAAATATTCGGATGCAGGACTGCGTCCATATACACGTCCATCAGATTCTGAAAATCCTTTTCATTACAGCTTGCAACCGGATATACGGTCTTGTCCGGATAAGTCATCGCATTCAAAAAGGTGTTCAAAGATCCTTTTACCAGTTCCACAAACGGATCCTTGGTCGGAAACTTTTCCGAGCCACACAGAACAGTATGTTCCATGATATGTGGCACTCCGGTACTGTTCGTGGTCGGTGTGCGGAATCCGATATTAAATACTTTATTTTCATCATCATTGGAGATCAGAAGCACCCTCGCACCGCTCTTTTTATGTCTTAAAAGCGCTCCTTCCGATTTCAGATCCGGAAGAGGTCTGTGTTCAATGATCTCATATGCTGTAAGCTTTGTTAAATCCATATATGATTTCCTCCAAGTTCTGTAGTTAGTCTCATAAATAACATTGTACACATTTCTTTGATTTGATACAAGGTCTTGGTGGGAAATGTTTTCCATAATCCGATGTACCTTCCCAGTTCTTTATGATTTTTCCGTCAACTATTAGAAACACGCTCCGCGAGTTTCTCAAGTTATCGCGTCAGTCGCCAAGGTCTCGTGCAAGCACGGACTTTGATTCGTTGCTCGCGTAAATAAAATAAGGAACAGCTACGAAAGCCATTCCTCATTTTCTCTGTTATGCTTCTTTCTTCTGTGAAAAAGCTGTTGTCTGCTCTTTCTGTGAAAATTTCATGAATGTCACAAAGACAAGCATCATGATGATTCCTGCCGGAAGTGCGATCCATGCACTCTGTACGAATCCGGCAATAATATAAGTGATAAACGAAATCGCCGCGCAGCTTGCCGCATATGGAAGCTGTGTATTGACATGATTAATATGATTGCACTGTGCACCAGCAGATGCCATGATCGTTGTATCCGAAATCGGTGAACAGTGGTCACCACAAACTGCTCCGGCCATACATGCGGAGATAGCAATGATCATCATCGTCTCATTCTTTCCTTCAAATGCATGTACCACGATCGGGATCAGGATTCCGAATGTTCCCCAACTTGTACCGGTTGCAAATGCAAGAAAGCATCCCACAAGGAAGATGATTGCCGGAAGAAGATTTACCATACCTTCCGCACTTCCGGCTACAATGCCTGCTACATATTCTGCCGCTCCAAGACTGTCGGTCATAGATTTCAGCGTCCATGCAAAAACAAGAATCAGGATTGCCGGAACCATCGCCTTAAATCCGTCCGGGAGACATGCCATACACTCATCGAATTTCAGCACACGTCTTACCAGATACAGCACGATTGTGATCACAAAAGCAAAGAAGCTTCCATACACCAGTCCCTGGGAAGCATCACTTCCAGAAAATGCTTCTACAAAACCAACTCCGTCAAAGAACCCACCGGTGTAGATCATTCCGATCACACAGCAGATGATCAGTGAAATGATCGGGATCAGAAGATCCATTACTTTTCCTTTACAGTTATCCACTGCCTCTTCCTCCGTATTTGCATACGGTCTGTCCGGTGTGGTGTAAATATCACCTTTTTTCGCATTATCTTCATGAACCTTCATCGGACCATACTCAACCTTCATCACAACCATTGCGATCATCATCAGGATGGTAAGGATTGCATAGAAGTTATATGGAATTGCACGGATAAATATTGAAAATCCATCTTCACCTTCTACAAAACCCGTAACGGCTGCTGCCCAGGATGAAATCGGTGCAATGATACATACCGGAGCTGCTGTCGCATCGATCAGATACGCAAGCTTTGCTCTGGAAACATTCTGCGCATCCGTTACCGGACGCATCACGCTTCCGACTGTCAGACAGTTAAAATAGTCATCGATAAAGATCAGCACACCAAGAATGATTGTTGCCAGCTGTGCACCTACACGGCTCTTGATATGGGTACTTGCCCATTCACCGAATGCGGCAGATCCTCCTGCCTTGTTCATCAGGCAGACCATGGTTCCTAAGATAACCAGGAAGATCAGGATTCCCACATTATAGCTGTCAGAAAGAACAGCTACGATCCCTTCCTGAAAAATATGGGTGATGGTTCCTTCAAAGGAAAATCCAGAATAGAATATTCCACCTACTAAAATTCCTACAAATAATGAGCTGTACACTTCTTTTGTGATCAGTGCCAGTGCGATCGCAACCACCGGTGGAACCAGTGACCAGATGCTGGCGTACATCTTCGGTACATACTCCTCCGCGTCTGCTGCAAATGTGACAAGGGGACTTGCCATTACGCAGATCATTACAGCTGCGAGCAGACTGCTTAACTTTCTCATTTTTTCTCTCAATTAAAATACCTCCTGTTTTAAAACATAAAAATGCCATGAATAACGCTTGCACCGGCAAAACGCATTCATGGCATGTAAAGTCTTCCTTAAATGTTCTTCCGATAGCGCTCCACGTGTGTGACAGTACGCTGCATCTTCTGCATCGTCCCAGAAACCGGGGTTGGGGTTCCGGCTCCTTCGGCGGTATTTCCTTTCTCTTCTGTCGGCTTCCCTGCCGCATCTTTCAGAAGGTACTGATAAATCCCGCGCCTCTATCAAGCTGAATATTCATCATTTTCTTTATCAACCATACTACAAAATTTTCATTTTTGCAAGAGATAATTGCTATTTTACAATATCTACCGCTTCTTTTGTCATTTCTTTGATCTTTTCAAATTCTCCGCCATTTATCAGAGCATCCTTTACCATCCAGGTTCCGCCGCATGCGAGTACCTTGTCAAATGCAAGATAGTCTTTGACATTCTGTGGACCTACAACACATTTGCAGGCGGTGTGCAGCGCAGGTTCTTTTGCGTACGCGTCCCCTTTTGAATCCTCACAAACCAAAAAGGAGCCAGAGACTTTCGTCCCTGACTCCTCATTAAAGTCAATCTTATTCTTCAGAACCGTACAGTGTAACGAGTTTCTGCAGATATGCATATCTAGCTTTTGCTTCTTCTTCGTTCTTAGCAAACAGAACTTTAGCCTTTTCAGGATTGAATCTGGCAAGAGCGTTGTAACGAACTTCACCGTTAAGGAATTCTTCGTATCCGGCAAGATCTGGTGCCTTGCTGTCAAGAGTGAACTTAGATCCTTCTGCTTCTGGATTGAAACGGAAGTTGTTCCAGTATCCACATTCAACTGCAAGCTGTTCTTCTGTCTGAGCTTTGCTCATACCTTTCTTGATACCATGGTTGATACATGGAGCGTAAGCGATGATCAGGGACGGTCCCGGATATGCTTCAGCTTCTGCGATAGCTTTTACAGTCTGGTTGAAGTCAGCACCCATAGCGATCTGTGCAACGTATACGTAACCGTAGCTCATTGCGATAGAAGCAAGGTCTTTTTTCTTAGTTTCTTTTCCGCCTGCTGCGAACTGAGCGATAGCACCAGTCTTAGTAGACTTAGAAGACTGTCCACCTGTATTAGAGTAAACTTCTGTATCGAATACCATTACGTTGATGTCTTTTCCACTTGCAAGTACGTGGTCAACACCACCGAATCCGATATCGTAAGCCCATCCGTCACCACCGAAGATCCACTGGGATTTCTTAGCAAGGAAGTCTTTCTTTTCTACGATATCTTTGCATGTCGGGCAGTCGCATCCTTCTAATGCAGCAACAAGTTTGTCTGTAGCTGTTCCGTTAGTAGCTCCGCATCCGTATGTTTCAAGCCATTCGTTGCAAGCAGCTTTTGCTTCTTCGCTGGCTTTATCTGATGCAGCAACTTCTTCTACTTTCGCTTTCAGACCTTCTCTGATTGCTTTCTGAGCAAGTAACATACCATAACCGAACTCAGCAGCATCTTCGAACAGTGAGTTAGACCAAGCCGGTCCCTGTCCCTTAGAGTTTACTGTGTAAGGTGTAGACGGTGATGAGTTACCCCAGATAGATGAGCAACCTGTTGCATTAGCGATGTACATTCTGTCACCGAATAACTGTGTGATAAGTTTAGCGTATGGAGTCTCTCCACATCCAGCACAAGCTCCTGAGAACTCAAGCAGTGGCTGTTTGAACTGAGATCCTTTTACTGTATTTTCTTTAAATTTAGCAACAACTTCTGGTTTTACTTCGATTTCTGTACCAAAGTCAAAGTATACCTGTTCTCCTGCGTTCTCTTCCATGTTACCCATAACAAGAGCTTTTTCACCCTTCTTACCTGGGCAGACATTTGCACAAGAACCACATCCTGTACAGTCATAAGCTGATACAGTCATTGTGAACTTCATTCCCGGCATACCGATCATGTCGATTGCTTTCAGTCCTTCTGGTGCTTTTGCAAGTTCTTCTTCTGTAAGAGCTACCGGACGGATTGCAGCATGCGGACATACATATGCGCAACGGTTACACTGGATACATGTCTCTGACTGCCAGATCGGGATATCTACAGCGATACCACGTTTTTCGTATGCAGCTGTTCCTGACGGTGTAGATCCATCTACATAATCTTTGAATGCAGATACAGGCAATGTATTACCTTCCTGAGCATTAACCTTAGCCTGAATATTCTTAACGAATGCTACTGCATCTTCTCTTCCACCCTTAACTTCTGGTGTGAACAGACCTTCGTCTTCGCAGTTCTTCCAGCTTTCCGGTACTTCAACAGCGTTAACCTGTTTAGCTCCGGCATCGATAGCATCGTAGTTCATTTGTACGATCTTATCACCCTTCTTGCCGTATGTAGCTTTTGCAGCTTTCTTCATAAGGTCGATAGCTTCTTCTTCCGGAATGATGTTAGCCAGTTTGAAGAATGCAGACTGAAGAACTGTATTGATACGTCCGCCAAGTCCGATTTCTTTACCGATCTTGATACCATCGATTGTGTAGAATTTGATGTCATGGTTAGCGATGAATGCTTTTACCTGTCCTGGAAGATGTTTGTCCAGTTCTTCTACTGTCCATGGGCAGTTAAGAAGGAATGTACCACCATCTACAAGTTCCTGAACCATGTTGTATTTGTTGATATATGACGGGTTATGGCATGCAACAAAGTTTGCTTTGTGAATCAGGTAAGTAGATTTAATTGGTTTCTTACCGAAACGGAGGTGAGACATTGTAACACCACCGGATTTCTTTGAGTCATAATCAAAGTAAGCCTGTGCATACATATCTGTGTTATCACCGATGATCTTGATAGAGTTCTTGTTAGCTCCGACTGTTCCGTCAGCTCCAAGTCCCCAGAACTTACAGTTGATTGTTCCTTCCGGTGTTGTAACCAGTGGAGCACCTACTTCAAGAGAAAGTCCTGTTACATCATCAACGATACCGATTGTAAATTTAGCTTTTGCTTCATTTTCAAATACAGCAACAACCTGAGCCGGTGTTGTATCTTTAGAACCAAGTCCGTAACGTCCTGAGTTGATCTTAACAGCATCGAATTTTGTTCCTTTAAGAGCTGCAACAACGTCAAGGTACAGAGGTTCTCCAAGAGATCCTGGTTCTTTTGTTCTGTCAAGAACGTTAATGTACTTAACGGAATCCGGAATTGCATCTACAAGTGCCTGTGCGCAGAATGGTCTGTAAAGGCGAACTTTAACAACACCAACCTTCTTGCCCTGAGCAAGTAAGTAATCGATTGTTTCATCGATTGTGTCGCAAACAGATCCCATAGCGATGATTACGCTTTCAGCGTCCTCTGCACCATGGTAGTTGAACAGTTTGTAGTTTGTTCCGATCTTAGCGTTAACTTTGTCCATGTATTCCTGTACGATTGCCGGCATAGCATCGTAGTATGGGTTACATGCTTCACGAGCCTGGAAGAATGTATCCGGGTTCTGAGCTGATCCTCTTTCACATGGATGGTTCGGGTTCAGTGCATGTGCACGGAATTCCTTGATTGCATCCTTGTCTACGAGATCTTCCAGATCTTCGTAATCCCATGTTTCGATCTTCTGGATTTCGTGTGATGTACGGAAACCATCGAAGAAGTTAATGAATGGAATCTTACCTTTCAGTGCTGCACAGTGTGCAACCGGTGTCAGGTCCATAACTTCCTGTACGCTGGATTCACAGAGCATTGCGCATCCAGTCTGACGACAGGCGTAAACATCTGAATGATCACCAAAAATATTAAGAGCGTGTGAAGCTACTGCACGGGCAGATACGTTGAATACACCCGGAAGCTGTTCACCAGCAATTTTATATAAGTTAGGAATCATAAGAAGTAAGCCCTGGGAAGCTGTGTAAGTAGTAGTAAGCGCACCTGCTGACAGTGAGCCGTGTACAGTACCTGCTGCACCTGCTTCAGACTGCATTTCTGTTACCTGAACAGTCTGACCAAAAATATTCTTTCTTCCTTGTGTTGCCCATTCGTCTGTGGCTTCAGCCATTACAGATGAAGGTGTGATCGGGTAAATAGCAGCAACTTCTGTATAAGCATAAGAAGCATGAGCAGCTGCATGGTTACCATCCATGGTCTTCATTGATCTTGCCATTTTCTTTGTTCCTCCTTAGATTGTGTCAAAACTTTTACTTGTGTTAAAATTTTTCTACACTTTCGTTCGATATTATTATAGCTGTTCATATATGAAAAGTCCAGTCATTTTACTGTTCTGATTGTTCCTTTTGACGTACAACCCCTGCATTTCAAGAGGTTGTTTTATGCAAACTATAGTAAGCTTATACTATCTTATATCATAAAAGAGACGGACATCTGTCCGTCTCTCACCATACATTATCAATTACTTTTTTAACAAATATTATACGTTGAATCTAAACAGGATAATATCTCCGTCCTGTACAACATAATCCTTACCTTCCAGTCTTACCAGACCTTTTTCTTTTGCAGCGTTATAAGTGCCACATGCCATCAAGTCATCATAGGATACGATTTCAGCGCGGATGAATCCTCTTTCAAAATCAGAATGGATCTTTCCTGCTGCCTGTGGTGCTTTCGTTCCTTTTTTGATTGTCCATGCACGGACTTCCGGTTCTCCTGCTGTCAGGTAACTGATCAGTCCAAGAAGGCTGTAGCTTGCCTTGATCAGCTTTTCAAGACCAGATTCCTTAAGTCCCAGTTCTTCCAGGAACATGCTCTTTTCATCATCATCAAGTTCCGCGATCTCCTGCTCAATCTCTGCACAGACAACGAATACTTCGCAGTCCTCTCTTTTTGCATACTCACGGACTGCCTGTACTCCCGCATTACTTGCACCATCATCTGCAAGATCATCTTCTGCCACATTTGCAGCAAAAATGACCGGCTTGTAGGTCAGAAGATTGTAGCTTTCCAGCCACTGCTGTTCATCTTCGTCATTGATATCATCAAAGCTCTTTGCCATCTTTCCATCTTCCAGATGTGCTTTAATTCTTTCCATCAGTGCCAGCTCTTTTGCGATCGTCTTGTCATTTCTTGCTGCTCTGACTGCTTTGGAAATTCTTCTTTCCAGGATCTCAAGGTCTGAAAAGATCAGCTCCAGGTTGATCGTCTCAATGTCACGCAGCGGATCAATACTTCCGTCTACATGGACAATATTGCTGTCCTCGAAACAACGTACTACATGAACAATTGCATCAACCTCACGGATATTTGCAAGAAACTGGTTTCCAAGACCTTCTCCTTTGGATGCACCTTTTACAAGACCTGCGATATCTACAAACTCAATCGCTGCCGGGATGATCTTTTTGGTGTGATACATCTCACCAAGCACATTCAGACGTTCATCCGGTACAGTAACAACACCCACATTTGGATCAATGGTACAGAATGGGTAGTTGGCTGATTCTGCTCCTGCTTTTGTCAGTGAATTAAATAAAGTACTTTTTCCCACATTAGGTAATCCTACGATTCCAAGTTTCATTTTCTCTATTTCCTCCTATAAATCCTTTAATTTCAAGGGATCTCAGCATACTTATTTTTGCAAGTGGGTCAGTAACATCAATTCTTCCCATTCTGTTGAAATTTCTGAAATCCTCTTATTCTTTTCTTTACTTCTGCGAATCTGAATTCTACAAATCTGGCTGAGTATAATCCCGTACTTTCTTGGGATATTTCCTTGCCAGGTTCTTTGCCTTTAAAATCTTTTCCCATATTTCAGCTTCTCTCATAAAAAGCCCTAATACAGTACCTTGTATTATACCATAGCATCTTATTTTTGTGAATATTCATTTTCATCTCATCTCCTGTTTGTTCACAAAATCCTTTCCTTATGGTTTAACGTGCGTAGCATACACTTCTATCCGCAATACACACGCTCATTCTTTGTATCAAGTCTGCTACTCGTAAGTAATACAAAATTGTCAAAATGACAATACTGTATTCCAAGACCTGTCATAGTTCATAAATAGTCACCGTGTCACTTTTATCTCTTCTGCTTAAATGATTGCTCTGACTGAAAAGTAAAGTATAGGAACCCTTTTCCAGGTTTAACTCATTAATTTTGTCATGTGAAATATATCCGGTTGCCAGTTCATTTCCAGAGTCCGTATACCAGCCACATAGTTTGAATGTTTCTTTCGAATGTTCGAACACACCTTTGTATACATCTAAGTTTATTTCCATTCCCTGGTCTGGTTCAAAAATACCAAGTTTTTTCAATGCCCGCTCCGACAATAGAATTTCATCCTTTTTCTGTGGGTAGCTTCCAATCACATTGGTATATGCAGGCTTCAAAAAATTGTTCCAGCTTTCTGAGTCAGCCCATACTACGTTGCATATCGTTTTTGCATTATCCTCTGAAATGTCTGTAGCTTCACCTACAAAAATGCTTTTCCCAACCTGTTTTATATAATCCAGTTGTTTTAATTTTGCATATTGTTCTTCTGTTCCATCTTCTATTCTGCCCGAAGAAGCAGTTCCATTTTCTCTGGTTAATCTTATTTCTTCTGCCTGTATTTTCCCAAAGGAGATTCCGAAGACCATGGTTATAGCAACAATACCGATTACTACTGAGCAAAATAAAATCGTATTTCTTATCTTTTTTGTGCCTGCAAAATTTTTAGCCAGGAATCGGATTATGTCTTTATTGTTATTTGGAATGTTCTTATGAAACATAGTGATACCTCCTAACAATCGTTACAATCTCTTGTATAGATTTTTCCATCGGACATACGTATTACTCTGTCTGCCATCTGTGCTACTTCCTCTTGATGAGTCACGATCAATGTCGTCTGATGGAATCTGGCGGCACAGGATTTCAATAATTCTACGACTTCCATACTTGTAACAGAATCCAGATTTCCGGTCGGTTCATCCGCCAGGACAATTGCCGGTTTCGTTAATAATGCCCGTGCTATAGAAACTCGCTGTTGCTGCCCGCCGGACAGGGTTGATGGAAAACGTTCTAATTTATCTTTTAGTCCTAGTATTTCTATAATCTCATTGAAAAAATCCACATCGATTCCCTTGCCATCCAGTCGCATTGGGAGGACAATATTTTCACGTATACTAAGAGAGGGTATCAAATTATATTGCTGAAATACAAATCCGATATTTCTTCTTCTGAATATCGTTCTTTCTTCCTTGTTAAGATCTTTTAAACTTGTATTTCTAATCCAGACACCTCCAAAATCCGGAGTATCAAGACCTCCTAAGATGTTCATAAGTGTTGTCTTTCCGCATCCGGATGTACCGACAACTGCTATAAATTCACCATCTTCCACAGTCAACGACACACCATCTAAAGCACGCACTTCATATGTATCGGATGTATAATATTTTTTTAGATTCACGGCTTTGATCATATCCATTTTTCTATAAACTCCTTTCGCAGATGCTACCTCTAAATCAGCCATAATCTATTTTACATGGTACATCTTACAAACTTCTTACAGACTGCATATGAAATATCTATACCGGAAGATTCACTTCTATGAGCAACCCGGGCTTCATTTGTGTTGCTTTCATAATCCCTTTTTGTAATAGAACAATCTCTCTGGAAAGATACAAACCAATTCCGCATCCTTCCTGACCTCTTGCCTGTTCACCTCGATAAAATCTTTGAAAAATTTTATTTTCTTCTCCGTCTTTTATCCCGATTCCATAATCTCTTATTTGGATCTTATAAAACATTTCCGTTTGTTTCATTGTGATATCGATCGTACTGTTGCTTTTGCTATATTTGACTGCATTATCAAACACATTATAAAATGCCTCACACATCCAGTTTTTATCATGTTCGCAGATAATTTTCTCTGGCAATTTTACTTGAAAAAAGATATCTTTATCTTCTGCCTTCTTTTGTATTTGCCCTAACGCATTTAAAATAGCCTCAACAAGATTTCCTTTTTGCATATGAACTTGCATGATTCCTTGTTCTAATCGAGCAGTTTTTATAAAGCTTTCCACCAAAAAGCATAACTGTTCTTCACTCGTTCGCAGATCTTTCATATATTCTATATTCAATATTTCCTGCGTTTCATTTAATGACTCTTGCAGCAATTCTGTATAATTTTTTATATTCGACAGCGGTGTCCGTAATTGATGTGCAATCTCAGAAATTAATTTCTGGATCTCATATTGGCTTTTTTCAGCCTCTTTTCTTCTCCCATCCAGCATTTCCTGCAAACGAATTAATTGATTGGCCGTTTTTGAATATAATGTTTCTTTTCCTATATCAAAATCATCTAATTCATTGCCATTTATTAAAGATTCGGCTAGTTTATATATTTTTTTCATTTCATTTGTTCTAAAATGATTTTCAAATAAATATACAACACTTCCACCAAGTATTATCCCCACCAAAAGTACTGTAAATATTACTACCGCCATGCTATTCTCCCATTCTATATCCCATTCCAAATACATTACTAATAACATCGGACGAATCATTTAATTTCTTTTTCAATCTGCTGATCATAACACTAATTGTATTTGGGTCAATGAATTCACTATCTATTCCCCAAATGTTTTCCATTATCATATCTTTTGTAAGAACCTGATTTTGATTCATAATAAAATATTCCAAAAGCTGATATTCTTTGACTGTCAAAAATATTTCCGTTTCTCCAACAAAAACCTGTTTTCTATCAGAATACAAGGTGACTTGTCCGCACATAAAAGTATTTTCATTTGACTTTCTCTTTAAAACAACTTCAATACGTTTTAACAATACTTTTATTGAAAATGGTTTCACCACATAATCATCTGCTCCTGTATCAAATGCTTTTAACATATCTTTTTCATCATCTTTTGCAGTTAAAAAAATTGCTGGGATTCTTCCATTTTTTTGAAGCTCTTGATATAGACTTATTCCATCTCCATCCGGTAATCCAATATCTACGATCAACAAATCTACAGATCTATCTATATTTTTAATTGCTTCTTTTCTTGAACCAGCAAGAATCGTTGTATAACCTTGATTTTGCAAAGATGTATCCAAAGCTTTTCTCAACAAATTGTCATCTTCTATAATTCCTATTACCATACACACCTCCTGATTTTTCTAGAATATAATACAAAAAAAGCCCATTACAATATACATAACACCTCTGCATATTGTAACGGACTTTTTTCAAACCCAGACTTGGTGCAAGCACCATTTCTGATAAAAACCTCGAAAGTTTTTATTCTATGTGCATATATTACCCAATTTCATTCACAAAGTCAATATGTTTTCTACTAAATTTTCAAGTACCTTTTATGTTTTGGATTATTATTTTGCTTCTTAATATATTGTATTACTCCACTAATGAATCTATACGCTTCAGCAATAACCTGATTTTTTTCAAAATACTCTTTGTACTTCAAAACTCTTCCATCTTTTTCACAGAAAAAATGGTACAATTCATCCATTGTTTTATCACGCATATTACGGTTAGCAGCCTCCTTTAAAAGGTCATTATAAACAAATAGAAGTGCTACAAAATCATGAAATGCCGGATAAGCCATATATCTACTACGAGCATGTAAACTAATTTCCTTTTGAGCCTGAGATAATGCATTTTCATACTTAAAGGATAAAGATACATTTTTTCAGTCTCTACTCTCATAAAAACTCCTAAAACATCTGTGTAATTCTTGCGATCTCCATAACTACAATCTTTAGCATCACTCCACCAGACATCACATGAAACCATATCTCACGCATATGCTGTGACTTTGCTATTGGTGCAATAAGTTTCATCCTTTTTTCCTCCTCCATATAAACGACGCAGTGCAAAACTGTAACGCTACAATCCATTCCTGATGCTCTGATTCATCATTCAAATCGTTTCACCCTTTCAACTTATCTGCATTTCCTGTAAGAAATGATCCATATGCTCTTCCAGTAACTTTATCACTTGACTTTTGTCTTCTGCTCCATCATATATGCTATAAAGCAAAAAAATAGATCCATAAAAATCAAGTGCTGTCTGTCTGGCTTTTCCTTCATCGCCCAGCATTCCTGAAAACAAAGCTTCCATATAAGTTAATGGTCCGCTTGCAAGATAATTCTGATATAGCTGTGCCATCTGTGGCTCCCTGTACTGTTCCAATGTCAACATCTTACGGAAACAGCATGAGAACTCTTCCTCTGTCCAATGAAGAAACTGCACCTTTGTGAACTGCTTAATCTTATCAAATGCCGTTTCTTTATACTCGGCTGTAACCTTTTCCGGATCACCCTCCGGCATTTCATACTGCTTTACTCTCTCAATATCCAATTCATTCATTTTTTCAATAATACTGTCCAATATCTCCTGCTTGCTTTTATAATGCTTATACAATGCAGCCTTGGTTACTCCAAGTTTTGAAGCAATATCATTCATGGATGTTCCCATATATCCACTCTGTGCAAATAACTTCAAAGCTTCTTCCAATATTTTTTCCTTTGTGTTCTTTTCTTTGCTTTCCATGTCTATCTCCTAATTTAAATCTGTTATTAAGTTACCTTTTGGTAACTTGTCAAGTAAATTATAAATTAGTGTTTTCTTTTTCCATATCAACGATTGGTGAAATGAAAAAGGCTTTGTCTATCTGCCGAAAATAATATTTTCTATCGTCCGCCTTCACCATCTGGCAGCAATGTAACAAAATAATAAATAATTCCGAATACAGCTATACTTCCCATCATAATACCGATCATCTGATTTACACCTACCACATTTTCATGAAATACCGGATTGCAATCAAGAGTGGCTCTTATCGCTTCAACCATTTCATCCGGATAATGTTTTCTCTCCATCTCCATGAATACTCCGTGAAGCATATGATTCTTAATCAATGAAGTGGCATATGTACTCGGGAGATAAGACAGTGCCTTCTGAAGACCTGATCCAAAATTTGAAATCGGCATATAAGCACCACATATAAAACCATATCCTGCGCTGACAATTGTACCTACAGCCGAAAGCTGTCCCTGTGTTGTCAACGGAAAGCTAATGATACTTGAAAGCGTACTTCCAAACAGGACGAGCAATATCATATCAAATAAAACCCATAATACATCTACTGCATTCAGATACCATCCCATTTTAAGCAGATATCCCAGACATAATACAAACGCAAGTGTATTGACCATCAATGAATTAGCTACTGTTGACAGAAAATATCCCAAATATATTTTTCCCTTGCTGACAGGCGAAACATTAAAATCCTTCCATGTTCCATTTGCCTTGTCCTGCACCATAGTCAGATTCACACAAAATGTTACAGTGATACAGCTCACTGCCATAAGTGATGCTGTCAGTTGTGCTGCCACGGTTCCATTAATGAGCTTATCCGAAATCGTGATCATATCCGGAATCGCTGCTGTAAAAGAATCTCTGAAAACTTTTGCAAGAAACGTAGCATACAGAACAATCAGAATGACGGGGGTGATCATTGATGTAAACAACATACCTTTATCTTTAAAAAACAGTTTCCTGTTCCTGTTCATTAATGCCAATACTGTTCTCATCAATGCTCACCTCCTAGCTTTTTCCCTGTGACTGCAAGAAATACATCATCCATTCCGCCTTTTACTACTTCATAATCCCTGAATAGGTCCTGATGTTCTACAATAAGCTCCGTAGCTTCCTTCGTATTTCTTACTTTTATCTGATATCCGTCACGTATTTTTTTATATTCTCTGTTCAATGACTTTATTTCATCTTCGGAAACACCATAAACAGATACTATATCCTGTACATAATCATTTTTAAGTTCAAACGGTGTACCTTCCGCTGCGATACTTCCTTTGTCGAGAATCACAACATACCCGGCATTAGCAGCCTCTTCCATATAATGGGTGGTTAGAAATACTGTCATATTTTCATTTTTCTGAAGCTTCTCGATAACATTCCAGATTAATTGCCTTGTCTGTGGATCAAGCCCTGTTGTAGGCTCGTCAAGAATCAAAATTTCCGGTCTGTGCAATAATGCACGGGCAATATCAATTCTTCTTCTCTGACCTCCCGACAGCTTACCTACAGGTCTGTTTAAAAACTCGTCAAAATCCAGAATTTCGACCAGCTCCTGTAATCTCTTATCAAAGGCATTTCCTGTAATGCCGTACAAAGCAGCTCTGCTCTTTAGGTTTTCTTTCACCGTTAGCGGTTTATCAAGTACGCTATCCTGAAATACAACACCAAGCATCCTTTTTATCTGTGCGCCGGCTTTGTCAGTTTCTATTCCGTTTACCTGAACCGTTCCACTGTCTTTTTTCAGCAGTCCACAAAGAATAGAAATGGTTGTACTTTTCCCTGCACCGTTTACTCCTAGAAATGCAAACAATTCTCCTTTTTTCACACGAAAGCTCAAATCATTGACCGCTTTTACTTCGCCAAAGCTTTTATTCAAGTGGCTGATTTTAATGATATCTGATTCCATATCTTCTCCTTATATTTTCATTTTTCCTTAAATGCTGCAGCATATGTTGGATTTATCTTTTCTGTTAAAATCCATATATTAAAAAGTAATATGAATGCAAAAATTGTCCACGCCCCTTGGCAGTTACCATTCGGTTACTTATATTGTAGTAACCAATTGGTAACTTGTCAATCTTTTTCTAATCTTCTATCACTTCTATCGGATGAGCATCCGAAACATAAATCATCGGATCATATGAATAAAAAATATATTTTTTTCGCTTGCCGTTTTCGTTCTTCACTTGTTTTGTTATAAGCCATTATCTTTCTTCCGATCTGATTTTTGGTATAGAAATCAAATCGGAGCATGGCGGTGACCGGATATGTGGTATCCCACAATTCTCAAAAAATATCGAAAAAAAAGTGTTGCAACCAGTATGATGATTACAACACTTTGTTCATTCTTATTGTTTAATTCTTTTTGTTGGACCCATTGATGCAAATACCACTTCTCCTATTGCTCATGTCTCCCCTCAAAACATTACATTTAGAAGCATATGACATAATAATTAACCACTACCCCATATTATAAATACCACCCAGAGATACTTATTTCAGACTGATAATCAGATTTTTATTGAATTTATTAATCTATATGTTATGACAACATATCTTTCAGACATGTACTCCGGTAGTCACTCGGTGATATTTTATATCTTTCTTTAAATACTCGGTTAAATGTTCTCTGACTTTCAAATCCACTATCCAGACAAATGTTTGTAATAGAATCACTCGTATTTTCCAAACGCTGGCATGCATAGTTCAGCCTTGCATCGTTAAGATATTGATTAAAGTTTCTATGGAATGTTTTGGAAAAGAGTCTGGATAAAACATATTTGCTCACCCCCAGATCTTTTGCCATCTCTTCCAGCGAAAATTTCTTCTTAAAATTTGCTGATATATAGGAAACTGTCTGGTAAATAAGATCGTTGCTCCCCACATTACTCTTTTCTACCAAATTTAATTTTCCTATACAGCGTGCCAACACAATTTGAAGATATGCCTGTGCAACAGTAATATCCGACTGTTCTGTCTCTAAAATTGCATTTATAACCCTATATACCTCCGGTTCAACCTTTTCCGCTTTGATGATTGGGTATTCAGGAGCCATGGATTGCATGATATCTGCAAATTTGGCTATCGTAAATGGCGATGCAATCAGATAAGTCGCTTTATTTACACCGGGTTTCAGTACCTGATAGTGATGAATAACATCTGGAAATACAAAGCCTATATCTCCTTTTTCCATATGGTATAGTTCCTGTCCGACACCAAGTTCTAATGATCCACTTGTTACACAAACGATCTCCAGTGCATTATGAAGATGTGGTTCAATATGTTTTGACTTCCTATTTATTGCTATGATCTCCTCTTTTGTGTCAACATATTTTAACTGCATGAAATACTCCCCTTTGCAACATTTGTCTATATCTTCTTTCGATTTGGCAAGCAATCCTTTTACACCTATCTTATAATCAACTTGTAAATAAGGAAAGGAGGAATTGCAAATGAGCAACCTAAAAAAATATCTGAATGACCTTTTAGTATTCTACATTGAATATTTTGAGCATCCTTACCATGTATAAATACTAAAAGGACTATTTTGTGAAAACTGAATATTTTCTTAAGGCCATTTCACAAAAATGAAGTGGTCCTTTTTTATTTTCAAAATACAGTTCAATCACTTTATATATAGAAAAAAGCACTGTCTCATCGAGCAATGACCAGACAACGCTTTCTCCTGTCAATTCTAATTTATGTCTGATGCATCTGTTACTTCATCTGCAGCAATTCCTTTTTCTGCTTTCAGTTTTTTATTTGCATCTTCTACATTCATTCTTGAAAGTACAAACATAATCAATACATCAAAGATTAACGGAAGCCAAAGATACATAAACTGCATCATATCAAGTGCAGACTGCGGCTGAGTTGTATTTGTTCCGATATATCCACTGAACTCAAGCAACCATCCAACAACAGCGGTTCCAATACCTCCACCGATTTTTACGCCAAGAGAAGTACAAGAGTACATCGTTCCGTCAATTCTCTTTCCCTGTGTAAGATAAGTGTACTCAGAGCAGGATGCGATAACTGCATTCATATCTCCCTGCCATGGCCCCTGACCTAAGGCTGCAAGAGCTGTAAATGCCATCATCAGCGGAACACTGCCCATATATCCTGCAACAACAACAAGTGCTCTACCGATGACTGCTAAGACATAACCTCTTAAGTTCAGTTTATACATACCTTTCCACTTACCAACTAATGTCGGTGTGAAAATCAGGGCAATGATCAGTGGAATATTTACTGCCCATGCAAATTGTCCAAACAAATTCTTATTTTTCAGTACCCATGTCATGTAATAAATGCCAGCTCCAATCATGGCACCATATAACTGCTGTAAAATATATGTTCCACAAATCATCATGTAATATTTGTTTTTAACAAGAAGCTTGAATGCCTGTACCATTCCGTACTTTTCATTATCATTCTTTACTTCTCCTTCATTAAGTTCTTCCTCAGGAAGTTCCTTAACAGAAAGTGCTGAAATCGTATTTACGACAAGACCAATGATTGCATAGATAATAGCAACCGTTCTCCATGCTGCAGCATCTCCACCACATTTATCTACAAATCCAACTGTAATTGCCTGAATCAGAAGACTTGTTGAAAACGCAAAAATAAAACGGTAAGATCCCATCTGCACACGCTCTTTGCTGTTCTTTGTAATCAGTGACGTAAGTGCTGAATAAGCAATATTGTTTGCTGTATAAAACACACCATTTAACAGTGTGTAAGAGATAAAGAACCATGCATATTTAGCCGTTGTTCCCAAGCTGACTGGTACTGCAAAACAGCAGACCAGCGTAATGGCACAACCAATATATCCATATAGCATCCAAGGTTTCGCTTTTCCCATTTTACTGTGTGTTTTGTCAATCATTGATCCAAAAAATATATCCGTAAAACCATCAAATAGTTTTGATACGGCAATTAGGGTACCTACGACACCTGCAGCAAGTCCTACTGAGTCCGTCAAATAGACCATTATAAAAGATGTCAGGAACGCATAGACTACATTACCTGCAATATCGCCTGATCCATATCCAATTTTGTTATACCATTTCAAATACTTTTTTTCTTCCATCGAATTTCTTTGCTCCTCATCTTCATCGCACTTAGAATTTCAAGATGTCTAACAGAGTATGATGTCTAATTCTAGTTTTTTCTCTGTTTTTGTCTGATTGCTCTGTATATCCGGACTTTACATAACAATCAGACTCTCTTTCCTTGTTTACAGGTTACATGAAACTTTATTATCCCTTTATATACGGTATCAGTGTAAACTGGAACCGGAATAATACATCATCAAATCGGTACTGCTCCAATACAACTGGACCACAACTGTTAGAACCAATGCCATTTAGTGCATAGTCAACACAAAATACTACACTATCTGATTCTGTCAGTTCATAATTATGCGTTTTCTCCTCAAGTTCTTCCTGCGTATAATAAGAAGCATTGAATGAGAAGGCATTTTCCGCAGAGGCCACAATTCCATATCGGCTGTTGTTAAGCTCTACATATTCACAATCATAATGGCTTCCATTTTCCTGTGGGCGAATATAATCCTCATGCAAATCATCTACATTTGCCCGATACAAACCGTGGCTCGCAGCCTGATGTTTGTCACAATAGCTTTCCTGTGGTCCCATTCCAAAGTATCGTGCAGCTGAAAGTTTTTTATCCAGGAACATCCTCACACCAAATCTTGGCAGGTCCGGAAATTCATCATCTTTTGTTACTGCAATATCTGCATCAATCTTTCCAGCAGCTTCTATTTTCCATGTGATCGTCACATCAAGAATCTTCTGTACTGTCTCTGCCACAACGGATGCATGGCTTGTAATTTTCACACCATGCTTTCCCTGCACGACCTCTGTCGTGTAAGCTCTTGTATAAGCTTTATCATAATGGGCTTTCTTCCATTCAGACTTGATGTACATATCATTATCTGTTGGTGCCCTCCAGATATTTAATTCCATCGGGTGGTTCAGATATTCCCGACCTGCGAATTTCATCTCTGTAAAAAGTGCAGTCCGTCGGTCGATTGTATATGCGAATTCACGGCCTTTGATATGAATCTGGGTATCATCTTCACTCACCTGTAATTCAGAATCCGTCACTGTTTTTTCAACCCATTTTTCTGCTAACTGGCATTTGGCATCCTTCTGGCTTACTTCGATCTCATCAAATCCAAGGATATAATCCTCTTCCAGCAGAGGCATTTCTTTTTTCAGGTGATAAGTGAGTTTTAAATAGCATTTTCCATTTTCCGGAACGTTGACCTGCAGGTTTGTTTTTCCTTCACTATGTGGTACCACAGATACTTCATCAAGTTTTCCTTTCCCAATCAAAAGTCCATCCTGTGTCAATTCATAGCTGATTTTCACATAATCTTTCAGATTATCAAAATCCATGTAGTTATGAAGCACCAGTTCTCCGCTTTCTTTGTCATAGGAAATAACCCTTGCCGGGCGATAAACATTCTTGTATTCCAAAAGTCCTGTATGTACCGTTCTGTCCGGATATACTAATCCATCCATACAGAAGTTGCCATCATGAATTTCTTCGCCATGGTCGCCCCCATAAGCATATATAGTCTTTCCATTCTCAGCAGTTCCATGAGCAATCGCATGGTCACACCATTCCCAGACAAAGCCGCCGCACATTTTATCATTATCCTGAATCATCTGGAAGTAATCTTCAAAGTCTCCAGGTCCGTTTCCCATACTGTGACAGTACTCTACCAAAAGGAAGGGTTTGCTTCCATCTTTATCCAGATATTCCTGAATTTCGGAAAGCGCCGGATACATCCGGCTGTACACATCCAGATTGCTGTAATCATATGTTTCATCATAATTACGGTATCTTGCACTCTCATATTGTGTGATGCGGTCTGGATCAAAATTCTTTGTCCATTCCAGTGCTTTTTCAAAGTTGCAGCCATAAGCACTCTCATTTCCCATTGACCACATAACAATACAGAAACGGTTTTTGTCACGTTCCACCATGAGTTTTACGCGATCAACGATTGCCTCTTCCCATGCCGGATCATCTGCAATCATCTCATTCCATCGTTTGAACCGATTGTAATCGGTGTCTTCTTTTCTGTAGATCATAAATGGACCATGAGCTTCAATATCTGCTTCATCTATTACCATGAATCCATACTTGTCACACATTTCATAGAAAAATGGTGCGTTCGGATAGTGGCTGGAACGGATCGCATTAAAATTATGCTGCTTCATTAACGTAAGATCGGTTGTAATCTGTTCCGGATTGATTGTAAATCCAGTAACCGGATCAGAATCATGTCGATTGACACCACGGAATTTAATCTTCTGTCCATTTAAATAAATAACCTGGTCTTTAATCTCTATCTTTCTTAATGCAATGTGATCTACAATTACTTCATTCTCTGTTTCAAGAATCAGTTTATATAGATATGGATTTTCTGTATTCCAAAGTTCCGGACTTGCGATTTCTAATACAGCTGTTCCTTCTTCAGCAATACTTCCTAGTGCTACGACTGCTCCGTTTCTATCTTCAATCGAAATTTTTACATTTAACGGAGAGTAGAATTTCATTTCAATTTCTACTTTCGCAAGCATATCCTCAATTCTTGTTTTAATATGATAATCACTGATTGCCTGTTTTGGGCGTTTCAAAATGTACACATCCCGGAAAATACCACTCATACGGAATTTGTCCTGATCTTCCAAATAGGAACCATCACACCACTTCATGACCAGAACCGCTATGCTGTTCTCTCCGTCCCGAAGGAGGTCGGTGATATCAAACTCACTGGTCATATGAGAAACCTGGCTATACCCTACATAAGAGCCATTGATCCATACATAAAAGCAACTGTCTACTCCTTCAAAATTCAAGAAAGCTTTTGGTGCATTTTCATCTTTGTGATAAACAAAGGTATGTGCATATGTTCCACATGGAATATCCTGTGGTACATACGGTGGATCAAATGGGAACGGATACCTGATGTTTGTATACTGATGTGTGTCATATCCTGCCATCTGCCATACACTCGGAACCTGAATCTCATCAAAATTTTCTGTATCATAATCTTTCTCAAAGAAGGATTCCTGAACATCATAGATACTGTTAAAATACTGGAACTTCCAAGTTCCGTTCAATAACTGCATTCGGTCTGACTCTTCCCTGTGCTCCACCAGGTTATCCATTCTTTTGGATGCCGGAATAAAATAGGCTCTGGCTGGCATTGTATTTTCATGCAGTACGCTTAAATCCTCATAATAACGTGGTACAATCATAAATAACTCTCCTTTAATACATATACATTTTTTTGCACTTTGTTTTTCCACAGCAAACCTTGTCTTTTACTTTTATGTTTACTCTTCTCTGTTTTGCTATATATATCTTATCCTAATCTGCAAAACATGTCTATGAATTGGATTAGACAAAATATGCACTAAATGATACAATAACAAAAAAGGAAAAGAGGTGCTACCATATGTATATGAATACCGGTTATTTAAACCACTCCCATATGGATTTCAAAGACAAAAGTCGCCCACTGGTTGTAGGAAGTTGCGGTACTTACCGCCTTTCCAGCCATCCAAAGTTACCAACCTACCGTCCAAGGGGACGCCTGGATTATCAGATTATCTATATCACTGCTGGTTGTGGGCATTTTCATTTTGACAATATGGATAACGAAACGATTGTCCCCGCCGGTAATATTGTACTGTACAGACCGAAGGAACTTCAGAAATATGAATATTATGGAAAAGATAAGACAGAAGTATACTGGATTCATTTTACAGGCAACAATGTAAAAAATATCCTACGGCAATATGGATTCCCGGATAAAGAGCGTGTATTTCAGGTCGGAACCTCTATGGAATACGAACAGATTTTCAAGCGTATTATCATCGAACTTCAGCGTTGCCAAGATAATTATGAGGAAATGCTTGTCCTTCTGCTCCGTCATCTTCTTATCATCTTTCATCGGGAACTGACCAGGGAACATATCTCGAAAAATGAATACCTGGATCACGAGATGGATAACGCAGTTACCTTTTTCAGTGAAAATTATAACCAGAATATTAGCATAGATGATTATGCTGCCTCACGTGGAATGAGTGTCAGCTGGTTTATCCGAAACTTCAAAAAATACACAGGTTCTACACCAATGCAGTTTATTGTGGGAATCCGAATTAACAATGCCCAGATGTTACTTGAAACAACAACCTATTCCATCAATGAAATTTCTAAAATCGTCGGGTATGATAATCAGCTTTATTTCAGCCGGCTTTTCCACAAGCTGAAAGGATATTCCCCAAGAGAGTACCGAAAGATAAGAAACAAGTTCTAAAATCCACAATATCATAAATCCAGTTTCCCCTCCAAAAGAGGATGCCACGGAATCATCAAATCAACGATTCCATGGCATCCTCTTCTCTCTTTTTGCTATTCTTATTTTACAAACTCAACCGAATAATAATACATATAGATAAATTCATGTTCTGAAAAGCAACCTGCTGTTGACATACCCTGTTTATGAAAGCTGCGAATTGCCTTCTTATTAAGATGACGCTCCATAAGAACCTGACTTAGTTCCTTGCCCGACCGCATTTTATGCCACTTTCGGATGCACTCCCTGCAGCATGTTGCCGGATTGTGTCCAACCCTTTTTTCAGATTCGTGATTTTTTCAAAATCCGGCTTTATAATCAAAAAAGTACTCATCTCAGACACCTAGTACCTTTTACGCAAAAAAACCAGATACCATTTTCGAATGATATCTGGCTTTTCTCTTCTTATACATCTCTTATCAGTCTTTCGTTTCCATAATAACAATCCGACCATTTACAAAACTGATCTTCACTTCATCATCCACAAACTGGTTGCTCACCGTCAGACTGTCGCACGGCATCAGATCATGATGATTGAGCGGCCATTTCGTACCCTCCAAACTGAAATCATAAATCTCGCCTTCCAAAGAAAATACAGAAAGATATGGTCCGTATGCTTCTGACTTTTTCAGCACACAGGATTTATTCGTTACCCAGATTTTATTTTTCTCATCCAGAATGCAGGCATTTACTCCGGCATCACATGCCACACTAAGTGTCTGGACATTCGCCCACAAATGATCGATTCTTCCACCGGTTGCCCCAAGAAGGATCATCTCTTTGCTTCCCAGTGTAATTCCCAGCCGAAGAGCAATCTCTGTATCCGTCGCATCCTTAACCGGATTATATTCCCGGATCGGAATATTCGTCTCCTTGCGATAGTAATCAATCACCTTTGGATCAATACTGTCAAAATCCCCAACAATATACTGAGGCTCAATCTTATGGTTATACAGATACTCAAGCCCCTTATCTACTGCGATAATATAAGCCTCCGGATTTGCTTCAAGAACCTTCTCTGCAAATCCCTCATCAAGCATTCCCCCACTGATAATGACTGTCTTACTCATAATTCTTTAAAATCTCCATCAATTCTCTTGTGTTTTCTCCTGCATTCCCTTTGAATACAGCTGATCCCGCAACAATCACATTTGCTCCCGCATCCAGTGCCTCTTTCACATTGAATGCATAAATTCCTCCGTCAACCTGAATATCAGTCTCAAGTCCACGTTCATTCAGCATTGCCCTAAGTGTTCTGACCTTATCCAGCGTCTCAGAAATCAGCTTTTGTCCGCCAAATCCCGGATGGACTGTCATCACAAGGAACATATCCACTTCACCAAGGAATTCCTTCAGGACCTCCACCGGTGTATCCGGTGAAATTGCCAGTCCTGTCTTCATGCCACACGCTTTGATCTTGTCCAGAGTCGCACGTATATCCTTGCATGCTTCATAATGTACAGTAAGAATATCCGCTCCTGCCTCTGCAAATGCTTCCACATAACGGATTGGTTCCGTAATCATCAGATGCGTATCTATCACCTGCTTTACCGCCGGTTTGATTGATGCAAGCACAGGCATTCCAAAAGAAATACTCGGTACAAACACGCCATCCATCACATCAAAATGTAAATATACCGCTCCATTTTCCTCTGTCTGGCGGATACCTTCTTCCAGATTACAAAAATCTGCCGATAAAATAGATGGTGATAATTTATATTCCATTTTAGTTTAGTACCTCCTTTTTTCCTTCTGTTCCAGTTCCCGATACATCTCACAATAATCTTCATACCGCACCGGATGCACTTTTCCCTCTTCCAGAGCCTCTTTTACCAGACACCCCGGTTCACTGATGTGATTACACCCCTGAAACCTGCAGCCTCCCTGATACTGATCAAACTCCGGAAAATAATATTTCAATTCTTCCTTGCCAAAATCATTGGTATACAGTGACGAAAATCCCGGTGTATCCATGATATAGGAATCCTCGTCGATCGGGATCAGTTCTGAATGGCGGGTAGTATGTTTTCCCCGCTCGATCTTTCTGCTGATACTTCCTGTCTCCATATTGACATTTTCCTGAAGACAGTTGATCAGAGAGGATTTTCCAACTCCTGAAGGTCCAGCAACAGTTGTTGTCTTTCCTTTTAGTGCCTCTTTAATCTCCAGAATATTTTCTCCTTCTCTGGCACTTGCAAAGATCACACGGTACCCACAAGCCTCATAAGTCTTCTCCAGAGACTCAATTTCCGGCTCATCTGCAATATCCTTCTTGTTGAAACAGATAATAACCGGAATCTCCTGCCGCTCCATCATAACCAGAAACCTGTCCAGCAGATTAAAATGCGGATCCGGCTTCTTCACTGCAAATACAACCAGTGCCTGATCAATATTTGCCACTGCCGGTCTGATCAGTTCATTCTTCCTTGGAAGGATCCGGATGATATTACCGGTCTTCTCTTCTGCATCTAAGATCTCATATTCTACCAGATCTCCGACCAGTGGTTTAATCTTCTCCTTACGGAAAATTCCTTTTGCTTTACATTCATAAATGACAGATTCTACTACGTCATAAACGTAGTAGAATCCTGCAATCCCTTTTATAATTCTTCCCTGCATAAAACAGTCCTTTTAATTTCCTGTATTGTTGCCGTTATTTGAGTTGTTACCGGAATTATTGCTGCCCGAATTGTTACTGTCGGATCCACTGCTTGCCTGTGAGCCATTGCTTACATACAGTGTGATCGCAGTTCCTACATCTACCGATGTACCTTCTCCCGGATCAACTTTTACAACTTTTCCAGATGGTTCTGCACTGTCAATATCAACTTCTGTATAAGTCAGATTTCTGGCATTCAGTGCTGAAATCGCATCTCCAAGTGTCTTTCCTGTCAGAGTTGGTACCTTCACCTGATCTGCAGGCTTTGGTCCTTTGCTGACAACATAACTCACACTTGTTCCTTCAGCCACCTTCGTTCCGGCATCTGTGCTCTGACGGATAATCATACCTTCTGCATAATCATCTGAATATTCTTCACTGCTCGTTCCGCCATCGGACAGTCTGCTTGCACTCAGTGTAGATACCGCATCATTTACATACATTCCCACAATTGGCGGAACTGACACCTTATCCGGCTGTTTTTCACCTTTACTGATATACAGTGTGATTTTAGAGTCAGCAGATACCTCTGTTCCCTCTGCCGGATCAGTCCTTGTTGCTTTTCCACTTTCAACATCACTGCTGTATTCACTGGTAACAGTAATGTTCTTGCTCGTAAAGCCCTGTTTGATCAGTGCTTTCTTGGCTGCATCTTCATTCATTCCCTCTACACTCTGGATCATGATCTTTTCCGGTCCTGAACTTATTACAACCTTGATCACCGTATTTTTCTTGACTTTCTTTCCTGCTTTTGTCTTCTGCTCAATAATCGTACCTGTTGCCTTATCTGATGCTTTCTCGGATTCTACTTCCAGCTTCAGCTGCTTCTTTTCGCACATCGTCTCTGCAACATTCTGCGGCTGTCCAACCAGATTTGGCACTTCAATCTCATTGGAAACTGAAATCTGACTGTCTGAACGCTTACCGAACACACCTGCTGCTTTGCCGATCAGGAAAATCAGCGCAAATGCAACGATCACTGCAACTGCAGCCATGAGGATCTTCATCATCTTGTTCATCTTCGGATCTACGCCATTTTTACTGTTACCGCGTCTGCCCCCGTTATAATTATCCTCTTCGTCATCCTCATCATAGTCATCATTTTCGTCATATTCTTCATCGTCATAGCCATCATCATACTCTTCGTCATCATAACCATCGCCCTGACGCTTTTTCATACGTGCCATCCGCTCCGGCGAGATCATCACCGTATCTCCCATACTCCGGATCGGAACCATATCTACAAATTCGCCACTCGGATCGACCAACGCCCTCTTCAAATCCTGGATCAGTTCTCCGGCACTCTGGTAACGTCTTTCCGCGCTCTTCTGTGTACACTTGAGAATAATCTTCTCCAGCGCCGGATATAAATCCGGTGCATACTCAGAAGGCGGGGTAATATTCTCCTGTAAATGCTTCATTGCAACCGAAACAGTAGAATCGCCATCGAAAGGAACCCTTCCGGTCACCATCTCATACATGGTGATACCTGCAGAATAGATATCACTCTTCTCATCACAATAGCCACCCCGTGCCTGCTCCGGAGATACATAGTGTACCGATCCCATTGCACTGGTGCTGACTGTCTGCGATGTTGTCGCCTTTGCAATACCAAAATCCGTAACCTTTACCTTTCCTTCTTTGGAAATGATAATATTCTGCGGTTTGATATCTCTGTGTATGATGTGATGATTGTGAGCTGCCTCAATACCGGTACACATCTGAATTGCAATACTGATCGCTTCCTTGGAAGAAAGCTTTCCTTTTTTATGCACATATTCTTTCAGAGTGATTCCTTCTACCAGCTCCATGACCATATAATAGAGTCCTCGATCCTCCCCTACATCATATACATTGACAATATTCGGGTTCAGAAGCCCTGCTGCTGCCTGTGCTTCTGACCGGAATTTCTTTACAAAGTTTTCATCTTCCCTGTATTCTTTTTTCAGGACTTTCACTGCGACATATCTGTTCAGCATACAGTCCTTCGCCTTATATACATCCGCCATTCCACCGGCTCCGATCTTGCTCAGAACCTGATAACGGCCACTTAAATAAATCCCGTCTTTTACCATATACTCACCTCATCAGAAAACGGTTCTGCAAGAACAACACTGATATTGTCATTGCCCCCGTTCTCATTCGCCCGGTCAATCAGATTCTGACCGGCTTCTACGATATCTCTTGCCCCTTTAACTATCGCAAAAATTTCTTCATCCTCTATCATATTACTGAGTCCATCGGAACACATCAGGATGATATCTCCCTTTTTGAGGCTGAATTCATAAAAATCCACCTCTACATCCTCTTTTACTCCAATTGCTCTGGTAATGATATTCTTATCCGGATGATGTCTTGCCTCTTCCTCATTGATTCCTCCCAGACGAACCATCTCTTCTACCAGGGAATGGTCTCTGGAAAGCTGCCTGATATCCTTATTCAGCAGATACAGACGGCTGTCACCTACATTTATAAAATAAAGTGTATGATCGATCACAGTTGCCGCAACCAGAGTGGTTCCCATCCCCTCCAGATTAATGTCTTCATCTGCTTTCTCGATCAGCTTGTGGTTCGCTGTCTGAGCCGCATCTTTTAAAATCTCTTCCGGCCCATCCTTTAATGTATGCTTCAGTTCTTCTTTCAGAACTTCCACCGTATATTTTGACGCAAAATCGCCTGCCTTGTGTCCACCCATTCCATCGGCTACTACCAGAAGATTCGGCAGCGTACCTAATGACTCATCTGTGGCAAACACGTAATCCTGGTTCATTTCACGTTTTCTTCCAACATCTGTCATAGAAAATATTTTCATATTTTATACTCCTTGCATCGTCTTGCGCCGTAACTGTCCACAGGCTCCGTCTATATCTGAGCCCATTTCTCTTCTTATAGTAACATTTATCCCGTTTTTTTCAAGTTTATTTTTGAAATTCTCGGCACTTTTTTTGTCCGGTTTTTCGTAGTTTCTCTCCTTGATCGGGTTCACCGGAATCAGGTTTAAATGGCAGTTTCTGTCTTTTAAGATTCCCATCAGCTCTTTTGCATCCTCCGGTGTATCGTTTACGCCGTGAACCAGGCTGTACTCAAAAGTGATCCTCCGTCCGGTTTTTTCAAAATAATAATCACACGCTTCCAGAACCTCATGAAGCTCGTATTTATTTGCCACCGGCATCAGCGATCTTCTCTTTTCCTGGTTGGAACCGTGCAGGGAAAGTGCCAGCGTGATCTGCAGCTTTTCTTCTGCAAGTCTCCGGATGTTCGGTACAATTCCACAGGTAGACGCCGTGATATTTCTCTGGCTGATATTGAGCCCGTGCTCATCACTGACCATGTGAATGAATTTCAGAAAATTGTCATAATTATCCAGCGGTTCTCCAGTTCCCATGATCACAATATTAGAAACTCTCTCGCCAGTGATCTTCTGGATCTGGTAAACCTGTCTTAACATCTCTGACGGTGTCAGGTTTCGTTCCAGCCCGTCCAGTGTTGATGCACAGAAACGGCATCCCATCCGGCAGCCAACCTGCGAGGAAATACATACCGAATTGCCATGTTTATATTTCATCAGAACACTTTCTACCATATTCCCGTCTTTCAGGCAAAACAGGAATTTATTGGTCCCGTCAATCTTTGAAATCTGTCTTTTTTCCATTTCGACTCTTCGTATTTCGTATGCTGCTTCCAGTTTCTGGCGTAAAGTTTTTGGAAGATTGGTCATTTCTTCAAAATCATCCACCAGCTTTTCATGGATCCAGGAATAAATCTGTCGACTGCGGAATCCTTTTTCTCCAATCGCCAGCATTTCTTCCTGTAACTCTTCAAATGAATACGAAGCGATATCTTTTTTTTCCATTATCTGCCCCTCCGGATAAATTTAGCAATATAGAAACCATCGGTTATATCAGACGGGAAAATCTGTTTCTCCCATTCCAGGTCAAATTCCGGATGTTTTTCGGCAAACCATCCGGCGTTTTCCTCGTTCTCTGTCCTGCTGATCGTACAGGTGCTGTACATCAGTGTTCCCTCCGGCTTCACATATCGGCAAACCGCATCCAGGATCTCTCTCTGAAGTGCTGCAACTTCAGTCTCCGTCTCCGGGTTCATCTTATACTTCAGATCGGTCTTCTTCGCAAGAACACCAAGGCCGGAACACGGAAGATCCGCAATCAGAACATCTGCTTTTTCCTCAGAGTCCGCATCGAAGCAGGTTGCATCCTGCTGTACTGCACGGATATTTTCAAATCCCATCCGTGAAATATTTTCCCGAATCAGCTCTACCTTCATCTCTGTCAGATCCCTTGCCTCTACCATACCTGTCCCATTCAGGACCTGTGCCGCATGGAGCGCTTTTCCTCCCGGTGCCGCGCACACATCCAGTATGTAATCTCCTTCTTTGATTCCTGCCTGTTCTGCTACCATGATCGAAGCTGCATCCTGTACCTGGAATTTTCCTTCCCGGAACGCCGGGATTGCTGCCAGATAATCATAGCCTGAGATCAGAAGCGCAGACGCAAGAAGCGGATGTTCTTTTACCTGAATGCCTTCTCCTGTCAGCTCTCTGATCAGCTCTTCTTTGCTGGTTGCATTTCCATTGATCCGGATTGTTGTTGCACGTTCTTTATAAAAACCTTTCAGGATGTATTTCGTCTTCTCTTCTCCATAATCTCTCACCCACATACGGATGATCCATTGTGGCATGGAATACTTTATTGAGAGAAATTCTTCTGTATTCTCCGGATACGCAATCTTATCAATGTTTCGCGCGATATTTCTAAGTACCCCATTTACAAATCCCCGCAGGTTCTTAAAGCCTTTCCGGATAGCAAGGTTGACTGCTTCATTGCATGCTGCCGAATCCGGAACCTGATCCATGTATTTGATCTGATAGACCGCACAGCGCAGGATATTGCGGATCACCGGTTTCATTTTTTCTGTCTTTACTTTTGAAAACTGGTTGATAATATAGTCCAGTTCTATCCTCCGCTCTGTTGTCCCTTCTGCAAGCCTGGTCAGAAATGCACGGTCCTGCTTGGACAGATACTGATATTTTTCCAGCACCTGTCTGAGCACGATATGACTTTTCTCTCCACGCTCGATTTCCAGCAGGATCATCAGTGCAAGTTCTCTTGTACCTACTCCCTGGTTATTCGTCGTCATTTCTTCTTCCTCCTGTCAGGATCAGTATTCTTAAAAGCTGCAGAAGTGCAGATGCTGCACTCGCCACATAGGTAAGCGCTGCCGCTGTAAGAACACTTCTCGCCTCACGTACTTCTGATTCATATAGCATGCCTGAACTTTTCAGGATTTTAAGTGCTCTTCCCGATGCATTAAACTCTACCGGAAGCGTGATGATCTGGAACAGCACTGCCAATGAAAACATCAGGATTCCAAGATTGATAAACAATGTAGACATTTCTCCTCTGATAAATAATCCCATTATGATCAGCGGCCATGAAATCCCGGATCCAAAATTCGCCACCGGAACAAGTGCTCCGCGTATTGTCAGCGGTACATAATGCCTTGCATGCTGGATCGCGTGTCCACATTCATGTGCTGCAACTCCAAGTGCCGCAACCGATGTCGAACCGTAAGTGGAATCCGAAAGCCGCAGTACATGGTTCGCCGGATCGTAATGATCGGTCAGTTTTCCACTTACTCTCATCACCTGTACATCATAAATCCCTTCCATCCTGAGGATCTGCTCCGCTGCCATCGCACCGGTGATCCCGGCGTGGTTGCGGACCTGATCGTACCTGGCGTAGGTGGAATTCACTTTGGCGGATGCAAGGGCGCAGATGATGACGCCGATGATGACAAGGAAATAAGTTGGATCAAAATAATATGGGTAGTACATGTTTGCCTCCTTGTTGAATAAGGGTCCGCCCGGAAGCGAAAGATATTCGCACGCAGGCCCGCTCGCGCTTAGTCCGGAAACGTAGCGGTACTAAATTCGGCTTTCGCTAACGCTCAGCCTTATTAAGTGCCGACGTTTTCGATGACCTGCTTAGCGAATATCTTTCGCTTCCGGGCTACATTTTTCAATGGGTGTCGGCTGTTTGTCCTATCGTGCGGTGCACGATGGGACAAATGCGCCAAAGGGCGCGAAAAACGCTTTGCGTTTTTTTGCGCCAGATATGTTAGGTCGAAAAATATTTGTTAAATTTGCAAAGCTCAAATTCTAAAAGTAAACTCTAGCCTAATTTTTCTCCTGTTTCTATGTGGTACCCGCGTAGGAAGGCATCGGCTTCCATGCGTTTTTTGCCTGGGATCTGGAGGGACTTGATGGCTAGTCTGCCTTCACCGGTCTGAACTTTGAAGCCGTGTTTTGTGACTTCTGTGATCGTTCCGGGCTCATGAGTATCTATGGTTTCTACCACATCCTCTACTTCTGCTTCCCAGATTTTCATCGTTTTGCCTTCCCACTGGGTGTAGGCACTTGGCCATGGATTTAAGCCGCGGATCAGGCGTTCGATTTCTACTGCTGTTTTCGTCCAGTCGATCTCACCGGATTTTTTGTTGAGCATTTTTGCGTATTCGGTGGTGCTTTCGCCCTGTTTTTGTGGAGTAATGGTTCCTTTTTCCAATTCTGCAAGGGTATGGACGCAGAGTGCGGCTCCTTTTGCGGAAAGTTTATCGAAAAGGCTTCCTCCTGTTTCTTTTTTATCTAATGTGATTTCTACTTTTTCCAGCATATCACCCGTGTCAAGTCCTTCATCCATCTGCATCGTTGTGACACCGGATACTTTTTCTCCATTGATGACCGCCCATTGGATCGGTGCAGCACCGCGGTATTTCGGCAGAAGAGATGCATGGACATTGATACATCCGTACGGTGTCATTTCCAGAATCTCTTTTGGAAGGATCTGTCCAAATGCCACGACTACGCAGACATCTGCCTGATATTTTTTCAATTCTTCGATACATTCAGGTTCCCGGATCTTCTTTGGCTGATAGACCGGGATATTATGTGCAAGTGCACATTCTTTTACCGGAGTGAACTGCATTTCTTTGCCTCTGCCTTTTGGCTTGTCCGGCTGTGTGACAGCGAGCACTACTTCATGTCCTGCTTCTACCAGTGCTTCCAGTGTTCCGACTGAGAAATCAGGAGTTCCCATAAATATTATCTTCATCTTATCTTAACCTCCCGCTTCCAGCCTAGGCTTCTTCGTATTCTGTGCTGTGAAGTTCGCCTTCTACTTTTTCTACATAAAGATGACCGTCCAGATGCTCCAGTTCGTGACAGATTGCTCTTGCCATCAGTCCTTCGCCTTCGATCTCGTATTCTTTCATATCTTCATCAAGTGCTACTGCTTTTACATAATTCGGACGGGTAACAATACCGGATTTACCTGGTACACTAAGGCATCCTTCTTCCCCGGTCTGTTCTCCGCTGCTCTCTACGATGCGTGGGTTGATCATGACAACCGGACCTTCTCCGATATCGATGACAACAATTCTTTTGAGAATTCCAACCTGTGGTGCAGCAAGACCTACCCCCATTGCCTCGTACATGGTCTCTAACATATCATCGATCAGTTCTGTTGTTCTTGGTGTCATCTTTGTTACTTCCTTACACACCTTTGTCAGTACTTCATCGCCTATTTCTCTGATTTTTCTAATTGCCATTTGTTCTTCCTCCTGCCTTTTCTTTTAAAATCCACTCATCGGATCAAAATCAAACTGAATCCGCATCTTTGCAAATCCCCGGTTCAATTCAATATATTGTTCCATTTTATCTTTCATTTCAATCAGGATCTCATAGGATTCCTGCTTCAGATACAAAACTTTCCGGTACACATCCTTGACCTTTCCGACTGCCGGAGCTGCCGGACCGATCACCTGTACCTTGCGGTTCTTCGTGATCCGCATTGCATATAATTTGAGATAGTGCATTCCTTTTTCCAGAAGTGCTTCATCCTCACAGGCTACCAGTACCGCCATCAGATGCTCTGCCGGCGGATACCCCATCAGTTCCCTGTAATTCATCTCTTCTGTATAAAATGCCTGATAATCCTGACGTGCTGCCGTCTGGATACTATAATGCTCCGGGCTGTAGGTCTGAATCACGACCTCTCCTTTTTTTGCCCCTCTTCCGGCCCTTCCCGCAGCCTGCGTCAGAAGCTCGAATGTCCTCTCTGCTGACCGGAAATCATCCGAGTATAAGGACATATCCGCGACAAGCACGCCAACCAGGGTCACATTTGGAAAATCATGTCCTTTTACGATCATCTGCGTTCCGACAAGAATATCTGCCTCTTCATTTGCAAATGCAGATAGAATCTTTTCATGTCCTTCTTTGGATCTTGTAGTATCCAGATCCATCCGAAGTACCCTTGCCTGCGGAAATTCCTTTTTTACCAGTTCTTCAATCTGCTGTGTTCCTGCGCGGAAACCTCCGATATGAGGGGAGCCGCAGGACGGGCATTTTTTTGCAACCGTTTCTTCGTAGCCACAGTAGTGGCACACCATTTTCCCATTATTGTGCGCTGCCAGTGAAACATCACAATGAGGACATTTTACTACATATCCGCAGGACCTGCAAGAAAGGAATCCGGCATACCCTCTTCGATTCAGAAACAAAATGATCTGTTCTTTCTTTTTCAGACGGTCTTCCATCAGCTCATGGAGCCTGTCACTTAAAATAGAACGGTTCCCTTTTTGCAGTTCTTCACGCATATCCACCGTGTAGACCTCCGGGAGCTCTGCTTTTGCAGTCCGCCTCTTTAATTCCAGCAACGTATACTCTCCCAGCTCGCACCGGTAAAATGCTTCCATGGAAGGGGTTGCCGATCCCAGTACCACACTTGCCCCTTCCAGGCTTGCGCGTTCGATTGCCGTCTCCCGCGCATGATACCGGGGAACCTGTTCACTTTTATAAGCTGCCTCATGTTCCTCATCGATCACGATCAGCCCAAGACTCGGAAACGGGGTAAAAAGCGCAGATCTTGGACCGATCATCACATCAATCTCTCCTTTTTTCGCCCGCATCATCTGATCATACCGCTCTCCCGCTGAAAGTCTGGAATTCATGATGGAAACGCGCTCCCCAAATGTCCTGTAAAAGCGCATCACCGTCTGGTAAGTCAATGCGATCTCCGGAATCAGTACGATTGCCTGCCGCTTTTCCTTTACCACCTGCCGGATCATTTCCATATAGACCTCTGTCTTGCCGCTTCCGGTCACACCGTATAAAAGATAGGTCTTTCGGATCCCTTTTTTATAATCGTTTTCAAACGTACGGATTGCACTTTCCTGCTCCTCCGTGTAGGTAATAAAATGCCGCTGCTGCTCTTTTTCTTTCACAGGATTACGGTAAATCTTATGATTTTTGATTTCCAGAACCCCCTGCTCTTCAAGCGCTCTCACCACCGTCAGCGTGATATTCAGCTTCTGGCTGATCAGAGAATATTCTACCTCTTCATCATCCAAAAGTGCTGCCATCAGTCTTGCCCGCGCTTTCTGGTTCTTGTGAAGATATTCTTCCAGCTTCTTTTCGCCTGCTTCTCTGGAAATACATCTTTTTAAAATCCGCTGTTCCTTCTGCTGCTCGGTACGCTTGATCGGAAGCACCGTTTTCAATGCCTGGATCATCGTACCTCCATAATATTCTTTCATCCACGCAGCAAGTGCAACCAGCCTTGCCTCAATCGCTACACTTGATGTATCTGTGCGCAGAATATCCTTTATTTTTTCCGCATCATAATCACATGTTTCCGAAAAACCGACAATATACCCCTTCGTTTCCCGGTTCCCCCGTCCAAACGGCACAATGACGCCTGCACCGGTCCGTAAATCTCCTTCCAGTTCTTCCGGTACACGGTACTGAAATACTTTATCCAGTTTTTCATGTGTAATATCTATAATAATGTCTGCGTACATTCTGTCTGTTCCTTTTTCTGTCTCTTTTGTGCAGCCAGCCTGACGGCTTTTCGCACCAGTTCCCGGTCATCCATCGGATACCTGACTCCCTGGATCTCCTGGTAATTTTCATGTCCCTTTCCCGCAATCAGAAGGATATCCCCTTGTCTTGCCATTTCTACCGCAAAGAATACTGCCTCTTCCCGATCCTGGATCATCCGATAGGCTCCGGAAGTTTCTTTGATGCCTTCTTCAACGTCTGCCATAATCTTTGCCGGCTCTTCCCATCTCGGATTATCTGAAGTGATGATCGTCAGATTCGCAAGCTCTCCTGCTACTCTTCCCATCCCGCTTCTTCTGCTTCCGGCACGGTTGCCTCCACATCCAAACACCAGTAAAATACGTTCTGGTTCGTAAATTCTCAGCATTTTAAGCACTTTTGCAAGACTCATGGCATTATGCGCGTAATCAATGTAACACAGGATATTTTCTCCTACATCTACCCGTTCCATCCTGCCTCTTACCACCAGATGCTTTAACACGTCTCCTGCTTCTTCTCTTTCAAATCCAAGACAGCTCACCGTCTGTAAAGCAGCCAGTGCATTGTACACATTAAATTTTCCAGGAAGGGCAAGCTCATATTTTCTATCATCTGCATAAAATACCGTTTTAAGTTCTCCACCTTCCATCAGAAAACTGATTTTTTCTGCCGTCAGTACATGACTGTTTCTAAATCCTCTTTCCTGCCCTTCTTCTTCCCGACAGGTAAATCCGTATTTCGTGCAACATTTTCTCTGGAACATATAGCTGCACTGTGCATCATCCAGATTCCCTATTCCAATCCTGCACTGTTCAAAAAGACATGATTTGTAATATCGGTATTCCCCAAGACTTGCATGCTCGCCTGGTCCGATGTGATCCTCCCCGAAATTAGTGAATACCGCGATTTCAAACCAAATTCCATCGATCCGATGCTGCTTTATTCCCTGTGAAGATACCTCCATCACCGCATAGTGGCAACCTGCTTCTACCATTTTAGCAAAATACGACTGAATGGTAAAGGCATCCGGGGTCGTATTTTGCGAAGTTACCACTTCATTTCCAAGATGGTGTTCGATCGTACCGATCAGTCCGCATTTTTGGCCAAGACTTTCCAGCATCTCCCGGATCATCACTGCCACCGTACTTTTCCCCTTTGTGCCGGTCACGCCAATCACTTTCAACTTATCAGCAGGACTTCCAAACCAGATCCTGCTGATCCCGGCAAGAGCTTCCCGTGTATCTTTTACCAGAACGACGGCAACATTTTCCGGAAACTTCAGCATCCTTCCCCCAGATACCAGTTTTTCTATCAGAATGCAGGATGCCCCAAGGTTGCAGGCTTCTTCTATATAATCATGTCCATCTGTCCGGTTTCCCTGAATGCAGACAAACAGACTGTCTTCTTCTGCCTTTTGGGAATTACAGGTAATCCCCCGGATTTCCATCTCTTCTTCTAATTCCGGCATTTGGATCACCGCATGCTGAATCCTTTTAAACAGAACCGAAAGCTTCATAAGGCTCCTCTTTTTGGACTCTTTGTTTTCAGAATATGCTGTTTCCCCTCAAACGTCACACCGGATATGAAAATATATAAAATGGGTGGATTTCCTGCTTTCGTTTTCACGCATCCTGTGCGTTTGCAGGAACACCCACCCATCTCTCAGTTTCTATTGATGCTTTTTATCATACTCGGCAAGATATTCTTTAACATACTGTGTATCTGATTTGCAGTCCAGATACTCACAGCCATATTTCTGTCTTGTCTCATTTCCTTTTCCGGTAATCAGGAAAATAGTCTTTCCCTCTGCTTCATCCATCGCTGCTTTGATTGCTTCTCCCCGATCCTCGATCATGGCATACGGACAGTTTTGTGCTTCCACATACTGTGCGATTTCTTTGGAAATCTGCTCTACCGGCTCATATCCCGGATCTTCCGCTGTCAGATAAACCTTTTTCGCATACTGACCCGCTACCGTTCCAAGGTCTCTTCTCCGGATAAATGCTTTCTTTCCGGGGCATCCGAAGATCGATACGATATTATAATCCGGATATTCATCTTTTATTGAAGAGAACAGCTTTTCAAAACTAAGCTTGTTGTGTGCATAATCCACAACAGCGATCAGATTCTTATCTGCACTTCCATAAAGCTCCATACGTCCGCTTGATCTTGCCCTCAAAAGACCGCTGTGCATATACTCCTTCGGGATTTCAAGAAGAATGGATGCCGCAATGACAGCCAGTGCATTTTCCACATTGAAAAGTCCCGGCATCGTCAGACGGAATTCTTCATCAAACAGCTCTGTCTTTACCATAAATACCGTTTCATGTCCGTCTTTCTGGATCTCATAACCATAAACATCTGCTTCCGGATTCTTTGTACTGAACGTCAGCACCTTCTCACAGACCTTTGACTCTTTCAGAATACGGTCTGCAAAATCTGCATCCATGTTCACAACTCCGTAACGTGATTTTCCGAAAATTTTCAGTTTAGACGAAAAATAGTCTTCAAAATCCGGATGCTCGATCGGACTGATATGGTCCTCTGAAATATTCAGAAAAATTCCCACATCAAACTGCATGTTATCGACACGATTGTATTTTAACGCCTGTGAAGATACTTCCATCTCGGCAAATGTAATACCACTTTCTACGGCATGGCGCAGATGCTCCTGCAATTCTACCGACTCCGGCGTAGTAATATGGGATTCTTTCTTGATCACTCCGTCATAAATATCGATTGAAGAAAGGACTGCACTTTCCTTTCCACCGGTTGCTTCCATATAATCATCCACGATTGCTTTCATATAGTAAGCAGAAGTGGATTTTCCTTTTGTTCCGCCGATTCCGGTGATCGTCAGTTTCTTCCACGGTGCATTATTGAACTTCTCTGCAAGTGGAGGCATCGCCTTACGGATATCGTCTACCAGAAAATATGGAACATCTTCTTTCGTTTCATATTTTACTTCGCTGACATAAGCAATCGCACCTTTTTCGATCGCTGCATCCAGATACTCAGCCTTAAATGCCGCACCTTTGCAAATAAACAATGTCCCTTCCGTCACCTCTCTGGAATCATAGGTCAGATATCCTACGTTTTTTTCTTCTTCCCCATTTGAATAAAATTCTTTCATCATACGCAGGTTCTGTAACAGATTTGCGTACTCCTGTAATGTGTATTTTTCCATCTGGTATTTATCTCCCTTATATTCTTTCCGGTATTATTCCCGGTACTCTGCGCCGGATCTGATGATGGATTCTCTTACCAGAACATCCATTGCATCCATGCAGTCTGCCGGTACCTGATAATATTCTTTGAATACCGAAATCTCTGTGCATGCAAGAATTACTGCATCACAGCCTTTTGCCTTCAGATCATTATAGGCACGGTCAAATTTGTTCTTGTCTCCCGGCTTTCCTTTTTTGATATCATCATAGATCAGCGACATCACATCTTTCTGGCAGGCTTCTCCCGGAACTACCGGTGTGATTCCAAATTTTTCGCAGGCTCGGTGGTAAGTCTTTGCCTGCATCGTTCCATCTGTTCCCATGATCCCGATCTTCTTCACTTTTGGATGAGCCTCTACTACATATCTGACACTCTCCTCTACCATATTGATGATCGGAACACTTGTAGATTTCTGGATATCTTCCAGGAAATAGTGCGAGGTATTGCACGGAATCGCAATATTTTCCACTCCCAGCATCTCCAGATCTCTTGCGTCCTGTGTGATTGCTTTCAGAAACGGAAGCTTATTTCCTGTAAGGATTGCCTGTGTCCTGTCCGGCATTGTCGCATGACTTAAAATGATCATGTTGATATGCTCCTGATCACTCTCCGCCTTTGTCCTCGCGATCACTCTTGCATAATAAAAACTTGTCGCCTCCGGTCCCATTCCGCCGATAACACCTAATTTTTTCAGCATATCATTCTCCCTGTTTCAGCTTCTCTTAGCTGTAATATTTCTTAAAGTTACCAAACTGTCTGAGATGATTCTTCACCATAGCAAGATAACGTCTTGGTTTAAAATCACCTCTCTTAAATACCGGATTGACCATCTTCTTTTCCTTAAGAAGGCGTCTCATCTTCTCACGGTTTGCTTCTTCTTTGATATATTTGAAAGCAACTGCCTTCGGTACTGTCATCCAGAGATGTTCTTCTTTTG
This sequence comes from Coprococcus sp. AM100_B19A, assembly GCF_027662015.1. Taxonomy (NCBI): domain Bacteria; kingdom Bacillati; phylum Bacillota; class Clostridia; order Lachnospirales; family Lachnospiraceae; genus Coprococcus; species Coprococcus sp. AM100_B19A. The sequence goes on along the minus strand of NZ_JAQDKN010000003.1, from coordinate 33,250 downwards.
CAAATTCAAGCGGCAGTTCTTTTCCGTAAACATATTCTTCTACTACATATTTTGCAACATTGAATCCAGATCCTGTCACATAATAATTACTTCGTCCCTGGCGGGTGTTGATCTCGAAGAAACGGTATTTGCCATCACGCCTGTCATACTTGATATCAAAGTTGGAGAATCCTACATAGTGCAAATCTTCCAGCAGATTCTTCACCTTCATCATCAGCTCTTCGTTTGGCTCTGTGATGATAACTGCATGATTTCCAAGTCCGTGTGGTGTGTGTTCTTCCAGGAGTACATGTCCCAGACACATCATTTTAACTTTTCCATTCCGGTCAGAATAAGAAGTCAGAACACGCATATATTCATCATTTCCCGGAATCATATCTTGGATGATCAGTTTATCTGTATAACCTGCCCCATAGATATCCCGAATTACTTTTTCCAGTTCTTTTCTGTCCTTGATCGTGTAGATCTTATTCTGGGTTGCAAACGGATGCTCCCAGTAAGAAATACTGTCAGACGGCTTTAAAATTACCGGGTACGGGAAATTCATCTCAAAATCCAGTCCCATGGACTGATCGTAAATAATCGTTCCCGGATAATCTACCCCATGCTTTTCGCACAACTTGTAGAAAGTCTCTTTCTGCTGCAGACTGTTCATCAGATCAAAATCGATATATGGTGCGATAATATTTTTCTCAAGCTCTGCCTTATGCTTACTGATCAGCGCCACATAACTGTCACCACATCCGATGAGCATAATCTTTTTGTCTTTATGCTTTTTTGCAAATCCATTGACTGTCTGAAGAAAATAATCGTCCGTATCAATCTTCGGATTCGGATGATATTCGATGATCTTACTTCCGTAACTCGGTCCTGTTGCAAACTTTCCAAATATATATGTCTTCACCTGATACTGCTCATAAAATGCGCGGGCAACACTGTAAGTATTGATATCTCCACCAAGCAGTACCGGAATAAATTCTCTGTCTTTAAATTCCATTGTTTAAAGAAGCTCCTTTCTATCCCCTTATATTTCTACATATCATCTCATTATACTCCAGGGATTCTTTAGGTGTCAAGGCATGGAAACAGCTCTGAAAGTTTCCCGGGAAATTTTCAGAACTGTTTCTTTTCATATTTCTTCTCTTTTTCTCTCTGCTCCAGAACACTGCCCCGTATCACCGCATCCGCCCCATACTTTCCGCGGATCTCTCCCATTGCCGCACTGAGCTTTTTCAGCTTTTCCATGCTCTTCTTCGGCTTCTCAGATTTCACCTCGAATTGCAGGTCAAACAGGCTTAACTGCTCCGGTTCATCTTCATCCACAAGCTTCGCTGTGCGAACACCAAGCAATCTGATCGGCTTACCGTTCCACAGCTCATCGAACAGACTGCAGGCCGCCTCGTAAATCACCTGATCTGCACCGGATGCTCTGCCAAGCTGCTTCTGGTGAGATACATTCTGAAAATCACTGTAGCGGATTTCCACACTAACCATATTGGCTTTCTGCCCTGCTTTCCTTAGTCTCTTTCCCACACTTTCTGCCAGAGAAAATAGAACCTTTTTTGCATCCTCTGCCTTTTCCACATCTTTTGGAAGTGTGGTGGAATTACCGACACCCTTTGCTGCGGTCTCCTCGGATTGCACCTTTGCATCACCGATTCCATTCGCAAATTCCCACAGCGTTCTCCCATGACTTTTCAAATGGAATTCCAGAAGCTTCGGATCTGTCTGCGCAAGCTCACCAATTGTCCGGATTTCCAGCTTTTCCAGAATCGCCACACTGGACTTCCCTGCCATAAAAAGCTCACTCACCGGAAGCGGCCACATTTTTTCCTTGACCTCTTCCGGGAAAAGAGTGTGGACACGGTTTGGCTTTTCAAAGTCTGATGCCATTTTTGCCAGAAGCTTGTTTGTCGAAATCCCCACATTCACGGTAAACCCAAACTTTTCATAAACCCGGGCTTTGATTTCATACGCAGCCTCCACCGGCGAAGAAAAACGCTGTGCGATTCCGGTAAAATCCATATAGCACTCGTCCACACTGACCTGCTCGATTTCCGGTGTATAGGTTTTCAGGAAATCCATCAGTCTCCGGCTATACTCCCTGTACATCCTGTGATTTGGCGGATCCATGTGAAGATTCGGACACTTGCGGAACGCATTTACCACCGGCTCTCCCGTCCGAATGCCGAATTTCTTTGCCGAAGGAGATTTCGCCAATACGATCCCATGGCGTGATTCTCTGTCACCGCCGATGATCGCGGGGATCGTACGGATGTCCACATCGGCACCATTTTTCAGTTGTTCTACTGCCGTCCAACTAAGGTAGGCTGAATTGACATCTATATGGAAAATGATGTGTGACATTCCTGCTGTCTCCTCTCTGTGAATAATCGAGCAGGCTGACTCCTGCTCGATTTGTATACTTTGTACACCATCTCGCTTAACAGCCAGGTGATTTACATTCGACAAATGCAGATCCTTGTGCAAGCACAAATCTGCACTTGGCTCATCGTATACACAAAAAATACGGAATATGATATTCATTTTATCATATCCCGCATCCATTTTCATTATTTTATCTTTTATTTATCAAGCTTACTGCCGATTTCACTCCATCCACAGTTAAATACATATTGTGCAAATTCTTCCAGCTGCTTCTCATTATATAAACTTAAATCCATCGTTTTCAGCTTGGATTCTACTATTTTTTTGTTGTATCTCAGATCGGATACATATGAACAGTCCACTCTCTTTATCATATCATCAAATATATCTCTTTCCATATGTTCCCTCTTTTCTACATAATGTTAATTATGTTGTAGTTTTCGATATAGGTATTTTGACTCGAAAATATGAAAATAAAAAGGAAAAAATAAATGTTTTACATAATTAAAGTGAAAGGACTGTTTTGCATTTTTGTAACGTTTTTTAATGTTGACAGTCTTTGTAATACAGACTAGAATATAGTTGGACTGAGTTTGGACGATTTATATTACAACATAATTAACATTATGTCGTCATTCTACAAGCATCTCTAACATTTCCATGCTCTTTTTCCATTCCATAATTCCATCCGAAGCATAAATCCTTGTCACCTCGATACTGCTGTGTCCCAGAATATCCGCAAGCTGCAACAGATTCCCAGTAACCCTGTAAAAAATTCTTGCAAACATATGTCTGAAATTGTGCGGAAATACTTTTTCGGTTTCCACCCCCGCACTTACTGCAAGCTGTTTTAATTCTCTCCATATATTCGACCGGTCTTTTTCATGACCCGATCTCGTTATAAACACATTTCCCTTTTGAATCCTGTTTTTTCTTATATAATACAACAGTCTTTTTCTCAACTGATCCGTTAAAATAACCGGTCTGTATTTTCCTTTATTCCACACCTTCACGATCCCGCTTTGAACACTATCAACTGAAAAATATCTTAGCTCACTGATCCGGATTCCTGTCCCTGCAAGCGTCTCCATAATCATTACAAGCTGTTCCTTTCCCTGCTCTTTTGCTTTCCGCACCAGTTTGATATAATCGGATTTCTGCAGTTCTCTTTCCATCATCTTTGAATTACAGCCCTGTACACGGACTCTGCGGAGCTTCCATTTTCCAAGCCCAACGGCAAGTAAATACTGATTCAGTGCCACAAGCATCGAATTTACACTGCTTACTGCATAATGCTGCATCAGCCACTCCCGGTAAGCAAGCAGAAGTTCCTTATCTATTTCTTCCGCTTCTGCTGCATAGGAATAAAAAGTCGTTACATCTGTCATATATTTCTTCTTTGTTGCCTCCGATGCTTCCCGCTCGATCAAATACTTCATAAAGATTTCTTTTTCAAATTTCATTCCGCTCATAATGTGTCCTCCTAGTTTTTTCTCTTTACTCACATTATTTCACAGATCTGAAATTTTATTAACCGAAAAAGCAGTAGGACAAAACCTTTTTTCATTGTCCTACTGCTCATATCCATCTATTTTCCTTATCTTATACTTCTCTTAAGTGCTGCTTGATCCTTGCAGTAAGTTTTCCATCCACATTATCGATCAGGATCGTATCTCCGCTGCCAACATTTCCTTCCAGGATCAGTTTAGCTGCCTCGGTTTCAACATTCTTCTGAAGATATCTCTTCAATGGTCTTGCACCATAGGTCGGATCATATCCGCCTTCCACTACAAGCTGTTTGGCTGCTTCAGTAAGCTCGATCCTCAGTTCTTTATCTGCAAGCCGTTTATTGATATCATTGACAAGCAGGCTGATGATAGAGTAGACATTATCTTTCGTCAGCGGACGGAACATAATCGTCTCATCCAGACGGTTCAGAAATTCCGGTCTGAAATGTGCTCTCAGATCATTCATGACCATCTCCTCTGCCTCTGGTTTGATATCGCCATTTTCATCGATACCATCCAGCAGATAAGAAGATCCGATGTTCGATGTCATGATCAAGATCGTATTCTTGAAATCAACGGTACGTCCCTGTGAGTCCGTGATACGTCCGTCATCCAGTACCTGCAGAAGTACGTTAAATACATCCGGATGTGCTTTTTCTACTTCATCGAAAAGCACTACGGAATACGGTTTTCTGCGAACGGCTTCCGTAAGCTGACCGCCCTCATCATATCCGACATATCCCGGAGGCGCTCCGATCAGACGGGACACAGAATATTTCTCCATGTACTCACTCATATCGATACGCACCATATTGTTCTCATCATCAAACAGATTCTCGGCAAGTGCTTTTGCAAGCTCTGTTTTACCTACACCTGTAGGTCCAAGAAAGAGGAAGGAACCAATCGGCTTAGTCGGATCTTTGATTCCTGCTTTGGAACGGATGATTGCATCGGTTACTTTCGTAACGCCTTCGTCCTGTCCGATGACACGTTTGTGAAGTTCATCTGCAAGGTGCAGTGTCTTGCTTCTCTCGCTTTCGTTTAATTTTGCAACCGGAATGCCAGTCCAGCGGGAAATGATCTTGGCAATCTCATCATCGGTAACACTTTCATGAACCAGTGACAGATCTTCATCTTTTACCTTTGCTTCCTCTTCTTCCAGCTGTTTCTGCAACTGTGGAAGACGTCCGTACTGAAGCTCTGCTGCCTTGTTCAGATCATAGCTCCTCTGAGCTGCTTCGATTTCACGGTTCAGCTGTTCAATCTGCTCACGAATCTTCTGTACATGTTCAACAGAATGTTTTTCGTTATCCCACTGTGCTTTCTGCTTTGCGAATTTTTCCCGTTCTTCGGCAAGTTCTTCCTGCAGTTTCTGCAGTCTTTCCTTGCTCAGTCGGTCATCCTCTTTCTTCAAAGCGGCTTCTTCAATCTCCAGCTGCATGATCTTACGGTTCAGTTCATCCAGCTCTGTCGGCATAGAATCCAGCTCTGTCTTAATGGATGCACATGCTTCATCAACCAGGTCGATTGCCTTATCCGGAAGGAAACGGTCTGAAATATAACGGTTACTCAGAGTAACCGCCGCAACCAGTGCGCTGTCTGTGATCTTGACACCATGGAATACTTCATAACGCTCTTTCAATCCACGAAGGATAGAAATGGCATCCTCAACTGAAGGCTCATCCACCATAACCGGCTGGAAACGACGTTCCAGAGCGGCATCCTTTTCGATATACTGGCGATACTCATCCAGAGTTGTCGCACCAATACAATGCAGCTCACCACGGGCAAGCATTGGTTTTAACATATTTCCGGCGTCCATTGCACCGTCTGACTTTCCGGCACCTACAATGGTATGCAGCTCATCGATAAACAGGATGATGTTTCCATCACTGTTCTTGACTTCTTCCAGAACTGCTTTCAGACGCTCTTCAAATTCACCACGATACTTGGCACCTGCAACCAGTGCTCCCATATCCAGTGCAAATACTTTTTTATCTTTCAAAGCTTCCGGTACATCACCACGCACGATACGCTGTGCCAGACCTTCTACTGCTGCTGTCTTACCTACACCAGGTTCACCGATCAGAACCGGGTTGTTCTTTGTCTTACGTGACAGGATACGGATCACATTCCGGATCTCTGCATCACGTCCGATGACCGGATCCAGCTTCTGCTCCCTGGCTTTTTCTACCAGATCTTCCCCGTATTTGTTCAAGGTATCATAAGTAGCTTCCGGATTATCACTGGTTACTCGCTGATTACCTCTTACCGAAGAAAGTACCTGAAGGAAGCTTTCCCTTGTGATTCCAAGTTCCTTCATCATACCTTTGATCTCACGGTTCGCATATTTCAGAAGTGCGAGGAACAGATGCTCAACCGATACATATTCATCACCCATCTGCTTTGCCTCATCCTCGCCATGGATCAGCACATTATTCAGATTCTGACCAATATACATCTGACCGCCCTGTACCTTCGGACGCTTCCGTAAAAGCTCTTCCACACGGTTCATCATTGTCTCTTTTGTAATGCCCATCTTCTCAATCAGCTTGAGAATCAGGCTGTCATCTATTGTAAGCAAAGAATACAGAAGATGTTCCTGTTCAATTTCCTGGTTGCCATAATCTGCCGCAATCTTTTCAAGGTTCTGTACTGCCGCCATAGAACTTTGTGTAAATTTATTGATATTCATAACATGAGTCCCTCCTTTGCCTTGCTATCTTTGTTCTACTCGAACTATAGCACTTGTTGTTAGCACTGTCAAGAGTCGAGTGCTAAATCTATACAAATTTTTACTTCCCTGTTAAATCATCGGACTCATTTTCTGAGTCCCATCTATATGAAACGCCCCGGATCCTTTATCTTCCTCCGGCAGCGGCTTTCTTATATTCCATCAGTTTCTGTCTTGCTTCTGCATTTAAATGTTTCGGAACCTGAATTTGTACCGTTACATACTGATCACCATGGACATTTGCATCCTTCATGGAAACGATTCCTTTTCCTCTTAAACGAATCCTGCTTCCTGACTGTGTTCCTTCTTTAATCTTGCACATCACATCACCATACAGGGTATGCACCCTTGCTTCTCCACCAAACACAGCCGTTGTATAAGGAATGCTGACCGTTGTATAAACATCCATACCTTTTCGTTCATATCCGGCTTTTGGCTGAACAGTTACTTTCAGAAGCAGATCTCCTGCACCGCCTTTTCCGGTTCCAGGCATCCCTTTTCCACGAAGTCTTATACTCTTTCCACTGTCAATTCCTGCCGGAATATGCACCTCAAGTGTCTGCGCCTTTCCGCTCTGATCCTGCAGAGTAATTCTTTTATCACATCCAAATGCTGCCTCATCAAATGTAACAGATACACTGGCATTCAGATCCTGTCCTTTCTGATCAAAGCCTGCTGACCCGTGACCGCCAAATCCTCCGAAGCCACCAAATCCGGATCCATCGTCATAGAAACTGCTTCTGTGAAAACCATGACCTCCGAAACCATCTGTGCTTTTACTGCTGCTTCCATGGAAGATATCTTTAAACATATCTCCGAAAATATCATCTGCATTTCCTGTAAAATGATACTCCTGATATCCTCCAGGACCACTTTTGAATCCCTGGAAACCATTTCCAAATCCACTGCCCTGATAGCTGCCTCCTGCAGACTGGTCAAATGCGGCGTGTCCAAACTGGTCATACATCTTCTTCTTTTCCGGATCACTCAGTACTGAATAGGCTTCTGTTACTTCTTTGAATTTCTTTTCTGCATCCGGATTTCCGGCATTGGTATCCGGATGATACTTCTTTGCCATCTTCCGGTAAGCTTTTTTGATTGTCTTCTCATCTGCATTCTTTGCTACTCCGAGCACCTCGTAGTAATCCCGCTTTGCTGCCATGTTCTGTCACCTCCTGCCTGTAAAACACCCCGGAGATTGCTCTCCGGGGAAAATTTATCTTCTATATTAACCTTCAATTGTGATATATTTCTTCTCTTCTACCGCTGGTTTTGCTTCTTTTTTCGGAACAAAGAGTTTCAGAATACCATGTTTAAATTCTGCTTTGATATCTTCTTCTGTGATATCTTCACCAACATAGTAACTTCTCTGACATGCTCCTGCGTAACGTTCACGGCGGATATACCTGCCGGTTTCTTTCTCCTGTTCATCCTGATCAAGACCTTTCGCCGCACTGACTGTCAGATAACCATCTTTCAATTCTGCAGTAACTTCATCTTTCTTGAACCCTGGAAGATCAATCTCAAGTTCATATCCATCTTTCATTTCCTTGATATCTGTCTTCATCAGATTATTCGCATGATGTCCATAGAGCTTCTTTTCTGCTCTGTTCTCTGCTTTATCTGCATATCCGTAAAACGGAAATCCAAACCAATCATCATCAAATAAATTATTATTAAAAATACTAGGCATTAACATAAGTCCTGTCTCCTTTCAAACACTCATAATACGTTCGGAACACTCTCTGGCGAACCTTTCTTTTCGTTCCCCTTCCTTTGTTCTACCTGTACTATAGCACGTATTATTAGCACTGTCAAGAGGTGAGTGCTAATTTTTTGAGATTTTTTTTGCACCAGCTTTTAAGATTGCTTGTATGTCTTTTCTATTTATTCCAATCATAAAGAATCCTTTCGATTTTACAAATGTCGCAGATTCACACGATATTCTTTTAAAGACGCTTCATCGGCATTGGAAATCTGATATTCCAAATGCTTAATCAATTTCTTCTTTCCATTTTCCCTTTTGAAGCTCATACTGTGAGATTTGTGTCATTTTCGACTTGTTATCCAGATATTTCTCCAGTTCGATTTCTCCCATAACTCTGTCAAAAGTCAGCACTGGATCACAGATGTCCAGATAATCTTGAATTAGCATTGGCAAAATTTTTTTCGGGACTGTTCTTTTTTCACAGCCCCTCAGCTACAGTTTTTTTACTCTCTAAAACAGAATTTACAGGATATTTTTTATACAAAAAAAGAACCTCACTGGTCGTTATTCCTGTTGTTCTGGCATATTCCTTTGATGTAATCTGTCTGCCCTGTCTCCATTTCCGATAGACATACTCCAGAAGATCTTCTTCCAGTTCTCCTCTGGCTTTTGCAGTATCAATATTTCTGTTTTCTGTTTTTTTATCCGCCATTACTTCACTCTCTGTGTTCTTGTTTTCCTCTTTTGCTTCTGGTTAGTTACTTCAAACCATGGTTTCCCCAATTATATTGTTCTTTTTTTAAGTTTGTCAATGCATTTTACCTGTTAATCATCCGTTTCCTTTAATTTTGTCTGGTCTGTTGTCTGGGTATCGATACATACCGCATGAACAGCAAACCGTTTGCTGTATCCATTCCCGGTACAGGTGGACAGCGTCAGGATCTTGTTCGTTGACTTTGGTCTGATCCCGGTATCAAAATCCGAGTCTTTTACCATCTCGTCAATAAACGTCTGGTATTCTTCCCCCGGCTGATAACCGACTTTATATACATTGCCGCCATTCACCGCATCCTCATAGGAGAAGATCTGATAGCGGTAGGCAGTGCTTTCGGTATAGACCGTAAAGTACTGGTTCTTTTTCCAGAAGCCTTCATCCTTGTATTTCTTCAGACTGCCGAACATACTGCCATTGTTCATGTTGTGTCCGTAAATGACGTTATAAAGGTCGGAAAAATCTGACTGATTCAGTCCTTCCAGAAAGATACTTCCGGCGATATGCTTATTGCCATGGATATCTTTGCGCAGATATTTTTCGTTGTCCCCGGAGTGCACGATAGGATAGTTGATACCAAGCTCATTCTGATCGTCGAACTGTATCTAGCCGATGCCGTCCGGGTTTTCTGTTTTTAACTGGTCAAATTCGACTTTAATGTCGGTGCTCCACCAGTCTTTTTTCTTCTGCTTCCCGTCATCTGGTTCGGATTCATCACTGACATATTCTTCGGCAAGTTTTTCATAATCTTTCGTCGACTGCCATCGATCAATATACGGCGGCAGAATATTCCACAATGCCACACCTATCAGAATTACAGCCAGAAAAATCCATATCAGCCATCTATAAGAATTCTTTTTCCTCATGTCACGCTCCCGCTCTTGTTAGCTCTATCAAACTGCTATTGTCATTATGGAATGCACCGCCAGAAATGTCAATCCTTTTCTTCGCACTGTTTATCCATTGGAACTGCCAGCCAGTGTTTCTGATTCATGTACTTTGCCGGAGCAAGGTGATACATTTCGATATAATTGCTTATCATATCCGACTCTGCCTGAACTTCCATGATTAACATTGCAGATTCTGAATTTCATCTCTGGTTGGCATTACACGCAGTGCCCCTTTTCTTGTTGTAATCACAGATGCTGCCGCATTTGCAAAAGTCAGCATTTCCTTCAGGTTTTCTTCCTCTAAACCTTCCATTCCGTGTTCACAGATATAATGTAATACACAACCACAAAATGTATCTCCTGCTCCTGTCGTCTCAATTGTATTCTTCTGAAGGAACGGTTTTACTTCTACCATCGTTCCGTTATAGTATGCACGACTTCCTTCTTTTCCCATAGATACAAGGATCAGCGGAATCTGATATCTTTCTCTAATCCAATTTACCCCTGCCGTATAGTCTTCTTCACCTGTCAGCCATTGGATTTCATTGTCTGAAATTTTCAGAATCTGACAATGTGCTAATCCATACAATACCTGTTCCTTTGCCTCATCCAAAGAGTTCCAAAGTGGTGGACGTAAGTTCGGATCAAAGGAAATAACTGCACCGGATTCTTCTGCAATACGGATTGCTTCTTTTGTTGCTTCGCGCACTCCTCCATGTGTCATGGACAACGTTCCGAAATGGAAGATTTTTGTTTCTTTAATAAGTTCTGCCTGAACCTCTTCTTTATTCAGCATCATATCCGCTCCCGGATTACGATAAAACGAAAAATCTCTGTCTCCATCCGGATAAGTATGTACCATAGCAAGTGTCGTATGGATTTCCTTATCTGTACATAATCCACCTGCATCAATCCCTGCTTCTGTTATCGCATCTCTCAGCTGTTCTCCGAAAAAGTCTTCCCCTACTTTTCCGATAAATGCCGTCTTATGTCCGAGTTTCGTCAGCATTGCAAGTACATTGCATGGCGCTCCTCCCGGATTTGCCTCAAAAAGTGGATTTCCCTGATTACTTTTTCCATTTTCTGTGAAATCAATTAACAATTCTCCAAGTGCCACTACATCATATTTTTTCATTATATTCTCCATTCTGCCTCCAAAAATGACATTGCTTTTTCCATAAAATTCCTATTTTTTCACGCACCATCTGTACTGATAAGGATTCATCCATACCGAATTTATTTCCAGTTTTTCTCCTGTAAATAAATCCTCATATTCACCTTCCAGACAATTCAGCCATGCATTCTGTCCATATTCTGAAAAATTAGCCAGACAGATTAATTCTTCATTTCCTGCTGTTCTTCTAATCGCAAAAACCGCATAATTTCCTGTATCCCAGGTAGAAATACCGGCAGTTTCGCCAAAGCAATTTTCCTGACGCCGTATTTCTTCCATCTGCTTCAGACCATTCCAGATGTCGTACTGTACTGTACCCGCTTTTTTTCTCTTGTCTGCATTGTCCCACTGGAACGGACTGCGGTGCAGATACCTGCTATCCGCAGCAGTATCTGGATTTTTTTTATAATCATAATCATTTACCTGACCGATCTCGTCCCCGGATGAAAGCATTACAAATCCTTCCATACTCATACATGCCGCATGCATCATGAGCACTCTTTGGATTCCTTGTTTCACCTGTTCTAAATCCCCTTCAAATCCACCTTTTTCAATTCCGCACAAACTCGCAGTTGTTCCACAGCTTCTGGCATCTTTCGTCGCTGGATCGTAATTATATAATTCTCCTCGCGCAAAGCTATATGGATAAGTACCTTCAAAGAAATGATACAAATATTCTTTGTGCCGAATTGGGTTTATTTCCAGCTTTTTCTCCTGTTCTTCATCCAGTCCCCAGCCAATATCATCATGACAGCGAAGGTAATTGACAAAATAGCAGTTCTTCGGAAGGCTGTGGATCACATCCATCTGATGCTTCAACATCCTTGTGTCTCTCGTAGCCAGTGCTGCCCACAAATTTACCATGCTGGAAACTCCATATAACATATGACATTCCGGTTCACTCTCTGTTCCAAAATAAACCGGCAGTTCTTTTGGTTCCATAACAACCTCACCTTTCAGGATCACAGCCGGGCAGATCATTTCAACAATGATACGCAGCATCCGGACAATACTATGAACCTGGGGAAGATTTCTGCAGCTTGTTCCTAATTCTTTCCAGATATAAGGAACTGCATCAATACGAAACACTTCTACTCCAAGATTTGCCAGATACAGGATATTCCCAATCATTTCATTAAATACTTTCGGATTATGATAATTCAAATCCCATTGATAAGTATAAAATGTTGTCAGTACATGCCTGTGCATCTCTTCACACCATGTAAAATTTCCCGGAGCGGTTTCCGGAAACACTTGCGGCATAGTCTTTTCAAATTGATCCGGAATTTCTCGCGTCTCATAGCACTGATAGCGATCCATATATTCCTGTTCGCCTCTCTTGGCTCGTATCGCCCACTCATGTGTATCTGCCGTATGATTCATAACTACATCCAGACATAAGCTGATGCCACGCTTTCTCAGCTCTTTTGTCAGTCTTTTTAACTCTTCGTTTGTTCCTATTTCCGAATCGACCTGCTTAAAATCTTCCACCGCATACCCACCGTCATTATATGGATGAGGCATCTTTAAAAGCGGCATCAAATGAAGATAGGTAATCTTCTGCTCTGACAGATAATCCAAGTGTTCTATCACACCTTTTAATCCCCCCGCAAACAGCTTCGGATACATCGTCATTCCAAGCATATTTCTGTTGCGATACCAGTTTGGTTCTTTCTCTCTTCTACCGTCTAATCTCCTAAGCTCCGCCGATCTGTCCTGATAAGCCCCTTCCAACATCTGCATTAGTTCTTCATAACATTGTTCATTGTGATATAACTGCAGATATTTTTCATGCAGTTCCTTCTCATATCTTTTTCTTCTTTCCTCTATCATCAATACTCTATGCTCCTATACTACAAAGGGGATTCCCGTTCCAGGAATCCCCCTATCATTATCCATACGTCTTCAAACTCCATGTAAGTTTTATCATGTATTTTCTAAACCAGATCGTATTTCACTACATCGATTTTAGCTGCACCTTCAGCAAAAAATGAAATTCCTTTTGCCTCTTGTTCTGTAAATAGGACAGCCGACATAACCTGCTCGCCATCATTAATAAATATCTCTGCGCTAAATCTATCCAAAATCACACGAAGCTTTAATTCATCGGCATCTCCATTTACCCGACATCTTCTCTGATGAACCAATGCTCGTTCACTTCCTGAAAATTTTCTATCAATTTTCAGGACAGACTCATCCGGGCGGAAACTCAGTTCTGTATGAAACTTCTCATTCTGTGCAAAGCGTAATGCAAATTTTTTATAGACATTCCCCTTATCTTCCGGACGTATCACAAGTTCCATGTCTATGGTTCGTCCTTCGATTTTATCTAATGTGATTATATCATTATTTATTACCACATTGTTGTACTCAACTCTGTTTTTACGCATTGCATCAAGTTCTTTGACTGGAGTTTGGTAAAGTCTTCCATTTTTTACAGACAATTCTCTCGGCAGACTCATTTGTGCAAACCACTTCGAATCGTTATCACGATGAGCTAGTGTATCCCAGTTCTGCATCCAACCAATCATAATTCTCCTGCCATCCGGGGCTTCCAACGTCTGCATTGCATAAAAATCAATTCCATAATCCACAGATTGCGTAAACTGCTCTTTTAAGGTATATGTATCTTTGTCCATTTCTCCTATGATACATAAAGTACCGTTTCCATTATGAAATTCGAAGCCTTCCGGCAACATATCCTGCGGACTGGTCAAAAGAACGTGTTTTCCATCCAGTTCAAAGAAGTCCGGACATTCCCACATCTTTCCAAAACGTTTCTTATTTTCTGCAAGGATGCTGACAAATTCCCACTCAAATCCATCCTTGCTTCTATAAAGAAGAATCTGTCCACTTCCGTCTGCTGGTCTGCTTCCGATAACACAATAGAAGTTCCCGTCTTTTCCTTTCCAGATCTTTGGATCACGAAAATCCACTTTACTTGCACCTTCCGGAAGATCTTTGGCTGTCAGAACCGGATTCTTCTCATATTTCTTATAATCTTTTCCATCGCCAACAGCCACTGCCTGTGTCTGAATATCCCTTACCGTTCCATCTTCCATTTTCTCCTGATCCACTGCAGTATAGATGAGCAGCTGTCTGCCGTCTCCTAACTCTGTTGCACTTCCTGAAAAGCATCCAATCTTATCATACTCTTCATCCGGTGCCAAAGCTGCCGGAAGATATTCCCAGTGAAGCAGATCCTTACTAACCACATGTCCCCAATGCATACTGTTCCAGTATGTATCGTATGGATGATACTGATAAAACAGATGATACTCTCCCCGATAGTACGAAAAACCATTCGGATCATTCATCCATCCGACATATGGACTCACATGAAAAACCGGTCTGTCTTTTGCTTTTATCTGCTTTCCCTGTTCATCTTCATATTTTCTAGCCTTTTCTAACATCTCACTCATGCGAATTCTCCTATTATTCATATCGTTATTTTTCTTCACTCAATGACTCCTGATACTGATCAAAGTATTTCTGTTTAATTGAAAGATAATCAGAAAGTCCATACTGTTCCATTTTCTTCAGATAGGAATCCCACTCTTTTTCAATTCCTCCATTCAGGATCCAGTCTGCTTTCTTCTGCTCTGCATATTTTTTAATATCGGTATCATACTGAGATACTTTATTGGTATCATCAATGCTCATAAAGACATTTGGGTAAACATACTTGCTATTCATATCCTGTAAATAAGTTTCATGCATATTGTCTAAACGCCATTTTGCATCTTCCGGCTGTGTTACATATACATCATAATATTCATTCAGTACTGCAAGTGGACCATTTACAGATTGTGCCTCACGTACTTCTACCGGCGACTGCGTTCCAAGATCCATGTGCTTCAGCATTTCTCCGCCATCTTTATTTTTGGTCAGTTCAAAAATGTTAAAAGAATCCTTTTCTCCATAAGTTCCCCAGTTATTCTGTGGTGACTGAAGGGGTGCATACATCTGATCGATCCATGCAGCAGCAAGTGCTGTGTCACGACAGCTGGATGTAAGGACACATCTTCCACGATCGAATCCGCTTGTTTCGCTGTTGTTCTGTCTTGTGATATTTCTCATTCCATTCGGTCCTGTCAAAGCCGGCAGCATAACATAATCTTCATTGTTATCAATATTTGCAATATCCCATGTAAAGCAGAGACCATATCGATGATTCTTTCCTTTTGCTACATAGGTGGACCACTCTTGTGTAAATGCTTCCGGGTCAACCAGATCCTCTGTTACAAGCCTATGCAACCATTCAATTCCTTCTTTATACCCCTCCTGAACCGTTGTATAAATAACTTTTCCTTCATCCGTTACAGCGAAATGATCCCCTGTATCTCCATAACCCTCTCCAAATCCATTGATCAAAATTGCAGGATCCTGATCTCCATTATTGATAATAAATGACATTGGGATCACATCACCTTCAATTGAAAATTCTTTTTCAAGTTCATCTGCATGATCACGGAACTGAATTAATACCTGTTCCAATTCATCTGTTGTTGTCGGAATCTCAAGTCCAAGATAATCCAGCCATTTTTTGTTAATATACGGAATATCTCCGATTGCCTGAATGGCTTCTTTCCCAGCTCCAAGCTGTTCAATCCATGGAAATGAATAAATATGCCCATCCGGTGCTGTACACATTGTCCTGTATTCTGGGTATTTTTCAAATACTGCCTGTAAATTCGGCATATATTTATCTATCAGATTTTCCAATGGAATAATGATTCCCTGCTTTGCATAACGCAACAGATCATACTCACTCATTCCGGCATTGAATAATCCATCCGGCAGATTTCCAAACTGGGCAAGTGCCAGGTTTTTCTTATCAGAAAACTGATCTGATACAAAACAAGTCCAGTCAATATGAACATTGGTCTGCTCTTCCATACGCTGAAAGATCACTCGTTCATTTGGCTCCTGTGTTGATGTAGCCGGTGCACTTGTAATAAAGGAAAGTTCTGCGGTTTCCTTCAATGGAAACTGCACTTCCGATACAGGTGTATCCGGATCAATTTCAGCTGCAAGCTGCCGCTCTTTTCCACATCCTGCAACTCCTACCATCATCGTCATAGACAGTACAATTACAAGTAATGCATTTACTTTTCTTTTCTTCATATCTGTATCGTTCCTTTCTTATTAGCCTTTTACCGATCCTACCATAATTCCTTTGTCAAAATATTTCTGGAAGAACGGGTACATTACTAACAGTGGTAAACTTGATACTACAATGGTTGCATATTTAAGCTGTTCTGCTATTTTTGCCATTTCTGCCGTGCTCTGGATATCGGCGATCATTCCCGGCTGTGGTGTATTCTGTACCAGGATAGAACGGAGCACTAACTGCAACGGCTGCAGATTTGCATCATTCAAATAAATCATTGCATCGAAATAACTGTTCCACATTCCAACGAAAGACCAGAGTGCCAGAACTGCAATGATCGGCTTACATACCGGAATCATGATTTTAAAGAAATGCTGGATCTCATTCGCCCCGTCAAGCGCAGATGCTTCTCTTAATTCTGTCGGAATTGATTGATAATAAGTTCTTGCGAGAATCATATTCCATACATTAAATG
Source organism: Coprococcus sp. AM100_B19A (assembly GCF_027662015.1). Lineage (NCBI taxonomy): Bacteria > Bacillati > Bacillota > Clostridia > Lachnospirales > Lachnospiraceae > Coprococcus > Coprococcus sp. AM100_B19A. Next base: position 16,488 of record NZ_JAQDKN010000003.1, on the reverse strand, counting down.
CCCCCGGAATCAGGATTGCCCACACCGTATTCACCATGTGCAGCTGATTGATCAAAATGAATGTAGGAATCATTCCACCCCCAAAGAACATTGTGATCAGGAAAATAATATTGAAAAATTTTCTTCCTACAAATTCTTTTTTAGACAACGGATATGCTGCCAGCAATGTCACAAAAACGGAAATAACTGTAAATGCAAGTGAATACAGGAAAGAATTTAAGAATCCACGCCAGATCATTTTATTCTGTAACACTCTTCGATATGCGTCTAATGTCCAGTCCTTAATGTTAAAACTCAATCCCTGGTTATTCAAAACAGTCGGATCCATAAAGGACGCTAATACCACATAGATAATCGGTATTGCTATAGAAAGGACGAATAAACCAAGAATGGTAAACCCGATTCCAAGGATTACTTTGTCTGTCCTTGAATATTTTTTCTTCTTTTTTTTCTCCATCTTTTCTCCCTCTTTCCTATAATCCTTCTCCGTCATTCAGTTTCTTAACAACCCAGTTTACAAAAATCAGCAAGATAACATTTACAACAGAATTGAAAAGACCTACTGCTGTAGAATATCCATAATCTCCATTCAAAAGTCCGATACGGTATACATATGTAGACAGGATTTCTGATGCTGGCAAGTTCATATCTGTCTGTAACGCATAAGCTTTTTCAAAACCTATACTCATAATATTTCCGGCCTGTAAGATAAACTGAATTACAATAATATTTTTAATTGCCGGCAGCTCTACATACCAAATCTGCTGCAGAAGATTCGCTCCATCCATGATGGCTGCTTCTTCCAGCTCCTTGCTGGCATTTGCCAATGCTGCTGTGTACATAATAGATGACCATCCTGCCGCCTGCCAGATTCCACTTGCAATATAGATTGTCCGAAATGCAGAAGGCATTGTCATCCAGTTTGTACTGATTCCGAGTACTTTATTCAGCGGTCCTACAGGTGATAAAAGCATACGGACCATACCACAGAGTACAATGACTGAAATAAAGTTCGGCATATAGATCAAAAGCTGGACTTTCTTCTTAATTCCTGTCTTTCGGATACGATTCAGAAGCAATGCAAGAATAATCGGAACCGGAAAGCCCCACAGCAATCCGTAGATACTCAATTTTAATGTATTCATCAGATAGTTCATAAAATCCGGTGAAGATAAAAATCGTCTGAAATACTCAAGTCCGACCCAGGGACTCCCAAGAATTCCTTTGATTACATTGTAGTCTTCAAAAGCAATCAGAAGACCACCCATCGGGAGATACTTAAAAATAATTGTCAGCAAAAGTCCCGGCATCAGGAAGAAAAGATATAACTGCCAGTTTTTCTTCACATAAGTCATCTTTTCTCTCCAGGTTCGCTTACTTACAGACTTTGCTTGGTTTTGCATTCTTTTCATGCATTTCTTCCTCCATTCCTTTAACTTATCGTGCAAAACCGGTTAAGTAACCGGTTACTTTATGATTTGATAATACTATATCCATCTCACTCTGTCAACACTTTTATGCACTAAAATAACCGGTTACGTAATCGGTTATTTTTCCATTGCGTTTTTCCATGAGAATTGCTATACTAAAGAATATTATAGACTATTAGCCGTCATATTGAAGGAGATTCAACTTTTATGAGTAAAAAACAGGTAACTTTTGCAGATATTGCAGAATACACAAATTTTTCAAAGACTACAATATCAAGATACTTCAATCATCCTGATTCTCTTACCTTAGAAAATCAGGAAAAGATTTCACAGGCTCTTGACACACTTGGATATAAAAAGAATAAGCTGGCAAAGGTCCTGGCGAATGGAAAAAGTGAATTTATCGGAATCATTGTTCCAAACCTCTACCTGCACTATTATTCTGAGATGCTGACACAATTTCTTTCCAGCTACAGAGATTATCATTATAAATTTCTTGTTTTCGCCAGCGAACATGGAGCTGAAGAAGAACAACAGTACATTGAGGAACTTCTATCTTATCAGATTGAGGGACTGATTGTTTTAAGTCACACGCTTCCATCCGAGAAGCTCGCTTCCTATCAGATTCCTGTCATCGCAATTGAACGTGAAGCAGAACATATCAGCAGTGTCAATACCGATAACTATATGGGCGCACTTCAGGCTACTTCCCTGTTGATCCGGGATAAATGTGACATATTGATTCATATAAATGTCAATGTGGATAAATCCATCCCAGCTTATGACCGCATCCGGGCCTTTCAGGAAACTTGTGAAGAATATCATGTTCCATATGATATCGATCTGAGTGTAGAAGGTAATTCTTATCATGAGATTTTAAATGTGATCCGGGAGATTTTTAATAAGATAGAAGCAAAATACCCAGATCAAAAAAAAGGTATCTTTCTTGCGAATGATACCTATGCCAATATGTTTCTTAATTTAATTTTCCAAAAATACGGAACCTTTCCTTCAACTTATGAGATTGTTGGATTTGACAATTCCCCGATTGCCAGCGAGGCAATCCTTCCAATCACAACCGTTGGCCAGCAGATTGATGTAATTGCCAAAACCGCCATGGATCTTCTGGTCCGACAGATGGATGAGCAGAAAAAGCGTGCTCCCAAACCATTGGGCGAACCTATTCACAAACAAATTACACCTGTATTGATCCGCCGTAATACAACACAATAGTTTATTTTTCCAGATTAAAAAACACTTTCTGCTACCACTAGGTTTCCTATATTATTTTAACATCCAAGTTATATGCAAAAAACAAGAAGTTTTTAAGGTTAAACCGTAAAAACTTCTTGTTTTTACAATTTTTTACACCCCTAAACATTCCATAATGATCTTCTCACATCTGTCATATCCAAGCTGCGAACTGTTCAGACATAAGGTATAATTGCTGGCTTTTCCCCATTTCTGATCTGTGTAAAAATTATAATTTGTCATACGCCTTTTATCTGTATCTGCCAGCATTTTGGCAGCTTCCTTTTCACCGACATGATATAACTGACCGATACGCTGTATTTTTTCCGGCATATTCCCATGAATAAACACATTTAGCACATCCTCCCTGTCTTTCAGGATATAATCTGCATTTCTTCCAATGATCACACAAGATTCTTTCTCTGCTATATCTAAAATCACTTTTCTCTGTGCCTCGTATACCATATCTTCTACTGATTTTCCTGTAATGTCACGTCCTGCAAATGCATAGGCAAATAATCCTTTCTTCGGTGATAATTCTGCATTTTCCTTGATGTATTCCGGTGATAAACCAGACTGTTACCAGCTACCTTCGCAGCTTTTTTCCTGTTCCCCTGTCCAAGTGTCCTTGCCAGAAGTGCATTGGTTCCTACACCGGTTCCGATTCCTACTGCTACCATGAGCATCTGCACCGGAAATACCAGAGTCAAAGCATTTAATGCTGCTTCACTGCCTGCTTTCATATTTCCTACAAATGCACTGTCTACGATATTATAGACTGCCTGTAATGCCATGGATAAGATCATCGGGATCCCCATTTGGACCATCAGCTTATTCACCGGCATCTCCTTCATCTTGTTGCTTTCTACCATTTTGTTTTAACTCCTCTCTTTTTGGCACAAAAAAAATATCTTGCAAATTCTGTTTCAGATGGTGCAAAGGCAATTGACTTTTCTATCACAGAAGAAAAACAGCTGTTAGCAATATAAGAAAAAAATACGAACGATACTTAAAACCGTGCTACTAAACTTGTCGGGATTTTGCTATAATGTATGTCAGAAGGAGAAATCTGAAAAAAGAAGAAAAGGAGTATTTTTGAGATGGATTTACAGCAGATTTTTAACGACACGGATTTTGTCCATACAAGTGGGACAAAAGAAGAATTGCAGGTTGCAGGATATCTGAAAATGCATTGTGAGAACATGGGGGTTCCGGCACAGATCGAAGGTTTTCGCGTGGCAATGGGCGATATTGAAGAGGTTCATTTGTATGCAGATGGGGAAGAGATAACATGCAAGGCTTTTTCCTGCTGCGGAAGCGGTGTGGCAGAAGGAGAGCTGTATTACATGCCGGGAACAGATCCAGTATCGATTGCAGGAGCCAAAGACAAGATTGTTCTGATGGACACACAGGGATTTGGATTCTTTACTTACCGGGATCTGATGAAGGCAGGTGCAAAGGCAATTCTCTGCCAGTATGGTAACTTATATTATCCACAGCAGGATATTGACCAGAGAGATCTTCGGGAAGCAGTTGTCGGAGAAGAAAAGAAAGTCCTTTGTGCAATGATTCATACAGGAGATGCGGTTAAGCTGGTAAAAAATCATGCGAAAAAGATGCGGTTAGAGATTAAGCAGAAGGAATATGACGGAGAATCCCATAATGTGATCGCAGAACTTCCGGGAAAAAAGGAAGAGTGGATCATGCTTAGTGCACATTATGATACAACCGCTCTTTCACATGGTGCTTATGACAATATGAGTGGATGTGCAGGACTTCTCGGAATTATGGAATACATGAAAGACAAAGAACGCAATTACGGTCTTCGCTTTGTGTTCTGCGGAAGCGAGGAACGTGGTTTATTAGGATCGAAAGCTTATGTGAAAGATCATGAGGCAGAGCTGGATAAAATCGTATTCAACATCAATCTTGATATGATCGGAACCTATATGGGTAAATTCATTGCATGCGTGTCAGCAGAAGAGAAGCTTTCTCATTACATCAGCTATATGTCAGCGGAAATTGGATTCCCGATAGCTTCTGAGACAGGCGTGTACCCCAGTGATTCCACTCCATTTGCAGATAAAGGTGTACCGGCAGTCTCATTTGCCCGTCTTGCAAGCGGAAATGTTGCACCGATCCATTGCCGGTACGATGTGAAGGCTGTGATGTCCATGGAGCAGCTGCAGAAAGATATTCATTTCCTGAGTTTATTTACAAATCGTTTCACAAACGCTGTGGTATGCCCGGTGAAGAGAGAAATTCCGGAAAATATCAAAAAAGAATTAGATGAATATCTTTTCCGTAAAAGAAAAGAGAATTAAATGAAAGGAAGAACTGTCGCAGTGTAAGAAAAATTTATTTGACTTTTGAAAAAACTGGAAATATAATTATAGCAGACGAGTAGCAGGTAAGCGTAAATCCAGTTTAGCAGCTACTCGTTTTTTGCTTTGTTAAAATAATATATTTGCTATGAAAAAAGTGTGTAGCTTGTCAGCGTAAGTCCAGCTTATAAGACAAGATGCGCACTTTTTTGTGCCAAAAAAAGAACCGCCCTGATCGTTTCATCAACCATCTGAGGTTCTTCTTTTTACGCATAACAAAAGCGGGTGATGGGAATCGAACCCACGTATCCAGCTTGGAAGGCTGGTGTTCTACCATTGAACTACACCCGCGTCTTAAAGACAAATAATATAATATCACATCTCAGAAAAAATGCAAGTCTTTTTTTCATTTTTTGATCACTTTTTTGATCACTTTGATTACTTTTTGTCCACTTTATTTACTGACCTCTATTTTATCTATTTCGGTTCTTTTCCTTCCATTTCCACATATATTTTATCAATCACCTGTTTTCTATCCGATCGGAGTTCCTTTTATGTTTTCCAGATTAAAATCAAAAAATATTATACGGATCTGTTTTCTTTTCCTCGCGGCTTTCTTTGTGGGAATCGGCGCTGCATTTCTGCATGATCATTTCTTTTCAGCCGCTGTTCCCACCTCTTCTGAAGGCAACTGGGGGCTCAGCTTCCAAACTGATGGGGATCCCCCTGTCGGCAATGCCACATTTGACGAGTTGAAAAAATTTGATGCCTTTTACGCACAGGACACCGGCGAAAAGGTAATCTACCTTACTTTCGATGCCGGTTATGAAAATGGAAATACACCGGCCATTCTGGAAGCTCTTACGAAACATCAGGCTCCGGCAACGTTCTTCGTCGTCGGCACACTTCTGGAAAGCAATCCAGAACTTATCAAACAGATCCTCGCTGCCGGTAACACCATCGGCAACCACACCTGGCATCACAAAGACATGTCACAGATTTCTACAATGGAATCCTTTTCTGAAGAAATCCAGACAGTTGAAAAACTGTATCAGCAGATCACCGGACAGGAAATTTCCAGATTTTATCGTCCACCACAAGGCAAATACAGCGAAGCCAACCTGAAAATGGCACAGGATCTTGGCTATCATACCTTCTTCTGGAGTCTCGCCTACGTCGACTGGTATCAGGATAGCCAGCCATCCCACGAAGAGGCTTTTGAAAAGCTGCTTGGGAGGATCCATCCCGGTGCCATCGTTTTACTCCACAGTACGTCCTCTACAAACGCTGAAATCTTAGATGAACTTCTCACCAAATGGGAAGAAATGGGTTATCATTTTGCTTCTCTTGATGACCTTATAAAAGCTACTGCATCTTAGGAATTTTTCTCTGTAACTTTACCGGAGGATTCTCTAATCGATCAGTCCATATTTCTTCATCGCATAAGCAATTCCATCTTCTTCAACGGTCTTTGTCACAAATTCTGTATAAGGTTCCAGCACCTGGTCATGCGCGCCCATCGCAATCGCATGCCCGGCATGCCGGAACATTGCCAGATCATTGCTGCTGTCTCCAAATACATATGACTGATCTCTCGTCATTCCAAACTGCTCCAGTACCCAGTCAATCGCAGTTCCTTTTGTATAGCCCTTGAGGATACATTCAAATGTATTACTTCCACGGTCGATTACTTCCATATCATCTTTGATAAATTCAAAAAATGCTTTTTCATCACTTTTTTCATCCGTATAAATAAAGATTTTATCATATGGACATCTTCTCTGCTCCATATAACACTCGATTCCAAGTCCACGGTTATTCATGTATTTTTTTGTATTTTCCAATCTGTCAAATCTTGAAACTCTTGAAGTGAAATACACATCTTCTGCTCCCTCAAAAATCCCATCAATCTGACATTTTGTCATATAATCAGCGATCTCATCGCCCCTCTCCGGATCCAGATGCTTTTCAAAAATAACTTCTTCATCAAATGTAAAATAAATCCCACATCCACACAGATATCCATCAAATGGAAGTTTTTTCAGTTCCACCGGGACACTGCAGTACGTTCTTCCTGTATTGATAAACAAAAAATGTCCTGCGTCGTGTGCCCTTTTAAGTGCATCTACCGTACTTGCGGGAATCTCTTTTGTAATTTCACTGAGTACGGTTCCATCAATATCAAAAAATAATGCTGCTCTATTCATTCTACCTCTTCCTCCCGATTATACTCCAATTACACGATACTCATTATACTCATATCTCACCATTATGCGCAACCCTTTTTCATTTTCTGCAAAATATCTGTGATAAATACCATTTTGACTTCTCCATATAAAAGTAATATAATAGATGTTGTACAATTTGAAAAAGGGGTAATAATAATGAATAAAAGAATCGATAAGAAAAAACAGAAAAGAACACTTGAATCAGCAGTAACTGCTACAGCTACATCATCAGCACCGGCTACAGCAACTCCTGTTGTAGAGATAAAAGAAGTTGTAAAAGAAGTCAAAGTACCAGTAGAAGTTCCTGCCAAAAATCCTGCATTCTATGTTCAGTACCAGAGTGCAGAATATACTGTAGCCGCTATCACAGAACGTGTGATTGCTGACTGCAATGCAAAGGGACACGCTGTAGAAACTCCGGAAGCTCTCTCCATTTATCTGAAACCAGAAGACAAAAAAGCATATTACACCCTTGGAGGGTTCAATGGATATATTGAATTATAAAGGAGTATTTTATGGCGCTTAACTTTCAACAGCTTGGAATGCTTGCAAAACTGAAATCCGCATTTTCCACTTTTCAACAGGAGCATCCTAAATTTATGCCTTTTATTCATGCAGTAAAAGGAGATGCATGCCGCAAAGACAGCATCATCGAAATCTCCATCAAATCTCCGGAAGGACGGAATTATACCACTAATTTCCGTGTTACCGAAAAGGATTTGGAACTTATCCAGATGCTGAAAGATATGCAGGAAAACCAATAAAGTAAAAAAAGCAGGTAAGAAAGGATAAAATTTCTTACCTGCTCTTTTTCTATCTTACTTTAGCATTTCTTTGCTAATACAAAGGAATGGCCTTCCATTTTTATTGCCTGAAGGCTGACTTTTTTACCGGTATATAAATCCATATACTCTCCCTCTTCTTCGATCCAGGCTGTCCGGTCCTCTTCTGCGAAATTAAAAAGTGCTGTCATCTGCTCGCCCTCCAGTTCCCGCACAACTCCAAGGATTCCATTTTCCCAGGTATCAAGCGTCCAGACATTTGCCGATGCGTCAAATACTTTTTCCTTACTTCGAATGGATCTAAGTTTTCCAATTCCATCAAACAGTTCTTTTTGTACCGTTCCTTTTCTCTTTCGTCCGTCTGCCAGCTTCCAGTCAAATTTTCCTCTGTGGATATACCTGGAATCAACCCGTTTTTCCGGATCATTTTTATAAGTATAATCATTTACCTGACCAATCTCATCTCCACTGTAAAGCATTGGAATTCCGGATTGCACCATCATATATGCATGCAGCATCAGATCAAATCTGACTGCTCTTTTTTTCTTTTCTTCATTTTGTTCAAATCCGGCACTTTCAATTCCACACATGGAAGCTGTCGTTGCACAGAATCTGGCATCTCCTGTTATCGGATCTTCATTATAAAGTTCCCCGCGGCTCACACTTTCTGCGATTTTTCCTGTGAAAAAGTCATTCAGATATCTTTTGTGTGGGACTTCCTGCATTCCCCAACCAGAAAGAGTCTGAAAATCCAGTCCCCATCCAATATCATCATGACATCTGAGGTAATTTAAGAAAGTATACTCTTTCGGAAGGTTGTTCATAATATCAAGCTGCATCCGTAAAAGTCTGGTATCTCTCGTCGCAACCGTATTCCATGTAGTAGCCATCATGGTTACATTATAAAGCATATGACATTCCGGCTTTTCTATGGTACCAAAATAAGGGACAACCTTTTCCGGTTCCATCACAACTTCCCCCAATAATACAACCGACGGGCACACAATCTCCCCGATCATACGCATCATCCTGACTATCGTGTGTACCTGTGGAAGATTTCTGCAGCTTGTCCCCATTTCCTTCCAGATATAAGGAACTGCATCGATCCGCAGAATGTCAATCCCCTGATTGACCAGGAAAAGGAAATTATACATCATTTCGTTAAACACCCTCGGATTCTTATAATTCAGATCCCACTGGTAAGGATAAAAGGTAGTCAACACGTAGTGTCCGATTTCAGGAAGCCAGGTGAAATTCCCCGGTGCAGTTTCCGGAAATACCTGTGGCACTGTTTTCTCATATTCTCTGACATAGTTTTCATTGTCACAGAAAAAATACCGGCTCATATATTCGCCTTCACCCATTCTTGCCTTCTGTGCCCATTCATGATCTTCGGAAGTATGGTTCATTACAAAATCCATACACAGATTCATGTCTTTTTCATGGCAGGCTTCAGCCAGATCTGCAAGGTCTTCTATGGTTCCAAGTTCCGGCTTTACTTTTCTGAAATCCGCAACCGCATAGCCTCCATCGGATCTTCCCTTTGGCGAATCGAGAAACGGCATCAGATGAACACAGTTTACACCACATTCTTCCAGATACTTAAGCTTTCCTTTGACTCCTCTTAAATTTCCGGCGAAATTATCAATATACAACATCATTCCCAGCATGTTTTTTTTACGATACCACGCCTGATCCTTTTCCTTCTCCAGATCTCTCTTTCGAAGTTTCGCATTTCTTGCTTGATAGTAATTCTTCATCTGTTCACAGAGCTCTGCAAACATTGCTTCATTATCATATAATTCCATATAGAGCCAGCGAAGCTCATCCATATGCTTCGCCAGTCTCTTTTCAAAAATATCATTTGCTTTTCTCATTTTTATTCAACCATTTCCAGATAAATCTGATATGCTTTGTATTCACCAAATTCAAGAGGCATCGGAATTCCAACTTCCATCAGAGCCTCTGCTGGATAAATTTTTCCGGTTCTTGAATCTTTATAGAATTGTCCGGCACGCAGACCTTTCAGTTTCGCATAATTTACTGTCATATTTCCATGGATTTCAAGCATAACTACATTTACGAGTACTTCTTTCCCATCTTCTGATGCAAATTCCCATGCGCCGATTTCTTCTGCGAATGGATTACTCAGTCGATAGTAAAGTCCATTTTGTACAAGTTGTGCGTATTTTTTGTATTCTACTATCTGTTCCCGGATCTCTCCGCACTCTTCATCTGTCATTTTCGCCGGATCCAGTTCATAGCCGAAGGTTCCTGCCATAGCACAGACACCTCTTGTATGGAGTGATGTCTTTCTTCCTGTCTGATGATTCGGAACTGCAGATACGTGGGATCCAACTGCTGATATCGGATACCCAAAGGATGTTCCGTATTGGATTCTTACACGATCCACTGCATCGGTATTGTCACTGCACCAGATCTGTGGTGTATAATACAGCATTCCCGCGTCAAAACGACCTCCACCACCACTGCATCCTTCGATCAGAAGGTCTGGATAGCGGCTGATAATACGCTCCAGGAAATCATAAAGCCCAAGTATGTAGTCATACTGCACACTACCCTGTTCTTCTGCTGTTCTAGAATATACTTCTGCCATACTTCGGTTCATATCCCATTTTACATATTCGATATTTCCCTGATCGAGTACCTGACACATCTGCTCATAAACAGCATCCACAACTTCTTTTCTCGAAAAATCAAGGATCAGCTGGTTTCTTCCTTTTACCGGTTTTCTTCCCGGAATCTGAATTGCCCAGTCCGGATGTTCACGGTAAAAATCACTGTCTTCATTTACCATCTCCGGCTCAAACCAGAGCCCGAATTTAACACCTAATGCATTGATCCTGCTGATCAGGTCACCGAGACTTCCCTGCAGCTTTTCTTCATTTACCTTCCAGTCGCCAAGTCCACTGTTGTCATCATTTCTACTTCCAAACCATCCATCGTCCAGTACAACCATATCGATTCCCAGATCCTTTGCCTGCTCGGCAAGATGATAGATATCTTCTCCTGTAAAATCAAAATAGCATGCTTCCCAGCTGTTGATCAGTATCGGTCTAACTTTTTCTTTATATTTTCCGCGACACAGATTTTTACGGATACATCTCTGCAGATTCTGGGAAAGCTTTCCAAGTCCCTGACTGCTACAAGTTAACATAACTTCCGGGATTACAAATTCCTCTCCTTTTTCCAGCGGATAAGAAAACTGTTCTTCCTGCAGTCCCATCTGCATTCTTGTCTGCCCAAACTGATCTTTTTCTACTTCTGCTTTAAATCCTCCGCTATATACAAAAGACATTCCATAACAGGTACCGGCATCTTCTGTCGTTTCTTTTTCTGCCAGTATCATCATCGGATTGTACTGATGGCTTGAGGTTCCTCTGCGGCTTCCAATTACAAAAGCTCCATGTCCTGCCGGTGTTCTCTGCATATTTCTTTCCATCGCATGGCGGCCGTAAAAAGAAATGATATCAAACTCACCATGAACAAAATCAATACATGCTGCCTGTGCTTTTGTCAGTCTGATTTTATCTTCTTCTGTATTGATTACTTTTGCACTTCTTGTGATCACATCATACTCCGGAAGAACTCCATAAAGTAATTCTACCTGTAATCCTGTCACCTGATCTTTCATATAAATGATCAGAGTCTGGGCTTCCTCTTCTGCAGCATAAACTGCCGGAAGCCCCTTCAAATTGTATTTTCCATCACAAATCTCATATCCCTGATATCTAAGATCGCATCCAAAAGAACCATCTGCATTTACAAGGTCAAGCACCGGACTCCTGAAATCTCCTGTCAGTCGGCATGGAAATTCCTGCGGCAGCACATCAAGGGAATATGTTCTGTCATTTCCTGCATCCTGCGGATTTCCAGAGAAGCCACGGTCTGCATAGGTCAGAAGATAGTCCATAACTCCATCTGTCTTTCTTCCATAATATAAATGCAGTAAAAATCCATATGCATCAATCTGCATCTGATACGTTGTATTATGGGTATGTAATGTAAATGTTCTTGCTTTCTCGTTGTATATGATTCCCATGTTCTTCTCCTTAAGCTTCTGTCAAATTTATTTTACTGCTCCATTTACAACACCGTTCAGAATCTGTTTCTGGCAGATCAGATAGAAAATCAAAATCGGAAGCAGTGCCAGTAAATAGGACGCAAATGCAAGATTATAATTGGTTCCAAACTGTGTCTGGAATGTCATCTGTGCAAGTGGCAGTGTGTTCACATCGCTACCTGCCAGAATTACAAGTGGTGTCATAACATCATTCCATGTACCAAGTGCTGTGAGTACCGCTACTGTTGCATGCATCGGTTTCATGATCGGAAAAATAACACTCCAATAAGTTTTCCAGGTTGTTGCCCCGTCTACATGTGCAGCCTCTTCCAGTGCCATCGGAATATTTTTCAGATAACCGGAATATAAGAGCACATTCATCGGCATATAAAATACAAGATAACACAAAATAACACCGAAAATATTGTCAATTCCCATCTGTGCCGTCTGCTTCACAAGTGGCATCATCAAAATTGCAAATGGAACAAACATACCGCTTACAATATAAAGATAGGCTACTTTGTAAAATTTACTGGTACTTTTACTTCTTCCAATCACATAACCGATCATAGAATGAATCAGAATGGAAAGAACTACCGTTACAATCGTTATCAGCACACTGTTGCCCAGTGAATGCCAGAAATCTGTTACACGCATTGCTTCTGCAAAGTTAGAAAAGCTCCAGCTTTTTGGCAGTGATAAGATTCCGGAAATACTGTTTGTCATTTCCGACGGTTTCTTAAATGCAATCACAACTGTAAGATAAAGAGGAAAAATAACGGTTACAAGACCCAGAATCAATAAAATTGTGATTGGCCAGTTTACTCTTTCTTTCACCTTTACTTTCATTATAACTGTTCCTCCTTATTTCCCAAAAAGTTCATCTGTAATACAGAGATCACAACGATCACTACAAAGAACACAACTGCATTGGCACTCTGGAACCCAAACTGTCCTCCGGCCATACCATTGTTATAAATCAAAAATGAAATTGATTCTGTACTCTGCGCCGGGCCTCCTTTGGTAAGAGCCATGATCTGATCAAATACCATCAGAAAATTCTTCATGCAAAGTACCATATTGATGGTAAAGAATGGAAGGATCAGTGGAAATGTCAGATTCTTGAATTTTTTCCATCCGGTCGCTCCATCAAGAGAACCTGCTTCGTATACATCCTCCGGTACCGTCTGAAGTCCGGAAATATAAATAATCGTATTCATTGCAACAGACTGCCATGCACATACAATTACGATCGCAACCCATGCCCATTTTGAGCTCGCCAGGATACTGTCACCTTTTCCGCCCATCATTTTTACAACTGCCGGAAGAATATAAGTGAAAAAGTAATTGAAAATATAGCCCACTACAAGTGCTCCTAAAATATTTGGAACGAAATACATTCCTCTGAGTGCACTTTTAAATTTAATTTTACTGTTTAATCCAAGAGCTAAAACAAGACTTAACACATTTACAACTATTGTTGCAACAATTGCAAGCTTGAATGTAAACAGGTAGGATTTCCCGACTCTTGCATCAGTAAATAAATCTGCATAATTCCGAAGACCTACCCAGTCAAACTCGCCATATCCTCGAAAATTTGTAAAACTATAAATAACACCTTTAATAAGTGGCAGCGTATTAAAGCAGAAAAACAACGCAAGTATCGGTATCGTAATCAGTAAAAATGTCCGCTCTCTGCCATTCATCCTTTTCAATTTATTCATGATCTGTATCCCTCCTACTTGCCTGCTTCATAATCTTCCATCATACGAATGATATCCCTGTTATATCTGATCCAGTCTTTGTCAAATTTTTTCAGGAATGCGTCAACATCCTGGTTTATGAGAAATGTCTGGATTTGTGCATCGACTGCCATTTCTGACGGATAATAGTGATCCTGGTAATCCGCCATACGGTTATCCTGAATATATGGTTTCATATCTTCCAGTTCCGGAGCTAATGCAAAATCTTCGTCTTTACAAGGCACCGCATTCTGTGCATCTAAGTATGACTGGATACTATCATGATCCATCAGAAAATCAAGTACTTCATATGCCGCTTCTTTATTTTCACATGCATCCATCACGCAGAACTGAAGGTCTACTCCTGAATTTAATACATTGTCCTCTTCAGAATCATTAGCCGGCATAACAAAGGATCCGATATTCATATCCGGATTTACAGATTTGATCTGCGGAATTGCATAGCTTCCGATTGTATACATCGCTGATTCACCATTTGCAAATGCAGTACATGCATCGTTGTATCCGTATCCAAACGGTCCATCTTCACCATAATTTAACAATTCAAGCATTTTTTCTGCCACTTCCGGGTATTCTTTGGAGAAAGTTGTTTCTCCCTTATTCACCTGCTGACAAACATCGGATGGTGTAAGTCCGACTGTAAGTGCATTCCAAGGTGCAAGGCAGGTCCAGGTATCTTTATATCCAAAATAAAGTGGCTGGATTCCTTCATTCTGAATCTCCTCGCAAAGAGAAATAAATTCATCCCAGGTCTGCGGAATCTCCCATCCATGTTCCGCAAACATATCTTTGTTATAGAGCACTCCTGCCGCATTTGCCACATACGGAAGCCCATATGTTCCTTCTGTCGGAACAAACTCCAATCCTTCAATAATATCCAGATAAGCAGGTTTTACTTCACCAAGTCCTTCATAATCTGAAAGGTCAGCCAGTATTCCTGAATCAACAAAATACGAATAATTGATATCTCCTCCGATTCCGATAATATCCGGATAATCTTCTCTGATAAAACGTGTTTTCAAAATTGTTGTCGCATCATTTGGGGAAGATATTTTTAAATGGATATCATCATGTGTCTCATTAAATTCTTTTTCGAGCTGTTCAAATATATCTACCGCCTCTGGTTTGTACTGAACAAGTTCAATTTCCACTTTTCCGCTTTTTGGATTTTGCTGACATCCCTGTAATACAGCTGATGCCATCAGAATACAGGACATTCCCAAAACAATTGCTGCTCTTTTCCTTCTCATTTTTTCTCCTTCCTCACAGGTATATTCGTTTTTAGTTACCGCTCGATATATCAAGTGTTTTCTTTATAGTTGTATTATAACATACCATTATGCGACTATAAATATCATTGTATTTGAATTTTTATTCCAAAATGCTATTATTTTCCTCTTTTTTGCTAAATGCATAGCATTTTGGTATATTTTAGTTGCAATCTATTTATTAAATCAGTAGAATAAATATATATATCAACTGACTTAACATCTGCTAAACATCATTTTTTCACGGCAGAGCACCTATGAGAAAGGAATTATTATGAAAGAACTTATGTTTTCAGTATTTCCAAGCGAGAATTTTGTCGATCTTGGATTGTATCAGTTTGGTTACGAACAATGTGAACCGGCGCATAGTTTTGGTCCTGCCGTCCGTAATCATTTTCTTTTTCACTACATTATCTCCGGCACTGGAATTTTAATGGCAAATGATTCCCACGGTGTGACACAGACCTATCACGTAAAAAGTGGTCAGGGCTTTATGATTTTCCCCGGTCAGATCAATACCTATATCTCTGATGAAAAACTCCCCTGGGAATATACATGGATTGAATTTGACGGACTACGTGCAATGGAAACCATTGAACTTTCCGGACTTAGTTTGGATAATCCGATTTATAAAGCTACTTCTAAAGATCTTCGCGAAATACTGAAAGAAGAACTTCTCTATATTGCAAGCCACGGAGACGCAACACCTTTTCACCTCATCGGACATCTCTATCTTGCAATTGATGCTCTAATCCGTTCTACGGCTACTATGCAGACATCGAAAATCAGCCGCCTTCAGGATTTTTATATCCATGAAGCGTTATCCTACATAGAGCAGAATTTTCAAAACGATATTTCAGTTGAAAACATCGCTGCTGTATGCGGATTAAACCGCAGTTATTTCGGAAAAATTTTCAAAGACGGAATTGGAAAATCTCCTCAGGAATTTTTGTTGAATTATAGAATGATTAAAGCTGCTGAATTATTAAAACTGACAAAGCTTTCCATTAAAGATGTAGGTAATGCAGTCGGTTATCCCAACCAATTACATTTTTCCAGAGCATTTAAAAATATTTATGGAATATCGCCAAGAGACTGGCGTAATCAGAACAGACTTAAACAATAATAGAAAAAGAATGCTGCAGTTCAGACTGTGCATTCTTTTTTTATTATTTAATATGTAATAATAAAGAATGTGCCTAGGCTCGTAGTGCCTTTTATTTAACAGGAAGTTCCTACGGATTTTGCTATGCAATAAAAAAGCTGCAAACCCTTACGGTCTACAGCTCCCTTACTTTTTTCATGTACCTTCAAAACCACATACAAATTTAAATCTTTACTCCATCCATTTTCTTTAC
>NZ_JAQDKN010000029.1:0-7949 GCF_027662015.1 Coprococcus sp. AM100_B19A | reverse complement strand
GCAATCTGTCTTTTTGTCATAAAAAACCTTATCTAAATGACATTGAATGATTTATTTTCTATCTAAAATTTTATTAAAGCGACTAAAGACTCCATAGTTTGTGTGTTTGACTTACTGTTTATATCTATCTTCTCCTAAATATTTTTCTAGTCATTGCAATATAAAATTGCTTATACAGTCTCTCCCTTTGATATGACCATCATTATAGCGCACAAACCAATCAACAGATCTGATACCATCGGTGTAATTTGGAACCATATAATATCCCTATTTGGTATGTAACTTGCTTTTACTAATCCATGGCGTACCAGATCGGCAATCCACTCTGCATCTTTTACATCCGTCTTACGTCCGGGAACTCCTTTGATATGCTGCGCATTCACAACCATGATCGGTATCTGTTCTTCTTCAAATATATTATATACAGGTTTCCAATAAGAGCCCGTACTTTCCATGGCAGCCATCTCACAATCTGTTTCTTTCAGCCACGAAACTAATTGGAGATCTTGCAGGCCTCCTGGATTCTATCGACCAGCTTTTTGGAAAATATAATGCTTTTTTATAATCTAATAGCTTTTGAAAATCTAATGCTGCTATTTTAAATCCGAAGAATAACCGGGTACGTTTTTTGCCATGCACAGGTATCTTGTCCACATGATATCTTCGACGAAGAAGAGAGGGAATTGCTTCTACTCCATTTCTAAATTTTGCATATTCAGAAAATTCTTCCGTCTGCATGTACTGTAATTGTTTTGCACGACCAACGGATTTCCAAGATACTTCCTTTCGGACTCGTGTTTTTAGAAAACGCGACTGACACCGTTCTTTGTAAGGACATCCTTCGCAGTCACTTATCCGAAAATACGCAACGGAACGCTCATTGCCTGGATCATAGATACAGTCTTCAGGTACACGATTATTCTTACATTTGATGAGATATTTTCCATCATCAGTAAAAACAAAATCAGCATATATTTCATCTGGTTTGCGTCCTGTGAAATTGGTTGTAACAAGTTTTAGATTATGTTCAGATGCTAAACGTGAGTTCTCTTCTCCGCTGTATGCCCCATCGGCAACAATAAAAGAACCATCAGAAAAATCTTTTTTCTCATTAAGATAATCTTTCATAAACTGATTATCTGCGTAGGTATTTTGCTGGTAATCGTAGACAATGACCAGACTGCTTTTTTCTCCGACAGCTTCAACTACGTTTCCAACGTATCCAAGATGTCTGCCACCTGCTTTATAGCGGAAAGTGGCTTCTGGATCAGAAGGATTAAGCAATACTTCTGAAGGATTTTCAACTTCCTCTTTTTTGTCGAAGCCGCCTTGAGCCACCATCATCAATGATTGTGCGTTCCTTTAATAGGCGAATAAGAAGCTGATATTCACTTGTATCATCAAAATCACCGGTTGAATCACAAATCTTTATCAAGATATCTGCATCTTTCATCACAACAACGTTTCTCTCAGTTGCATCCATATCCCGCTTGTGATAAATGCATTTATTATAATCATCTTTTTTAATATAATGATATTGTTCATCCGGAATTTTTGTTCCACGCTCATCCATTATTTTGCAAAGATTAGCAACACAAGTATAAAACAATTCAAGCAATGAGAGGTTTCTGATATTTGCAGCAACCATTAAACTGTCCATACGTTGTTTATCCGGAGTGATATCCATAAAATCAGATATTTCTTTTGCCATTTTTACAACACATTCATGAATAAGATCAACATCATGCTCTGTTTCCTCTTGCTCTAAACCTGCTGAGGGTTCTGTCACTAATTGGCTGCTCTTCAAAACTGGTTGTGTGCAGTGCATACTGATAGCGGATATCAAATGCCATAGCTTCAACGATCTCATCGTCAGTAACATTAAGAGCTTCTTTAAGAATCAGTGCCCCAACAATCACATTGACCGGAGTATTAGGTCTGGATGCTTTTTTACTGTAAAGAACAGAAAAAATATTTTCATCAATAGCAGGAAAAACTTTGTCTGCAAAAGTATTTGCCCATGATTTTTCTAACATTCGTTTTTCGCGTTCTGTAAGATTAAAAGTACTGTCTAAAACAGTAAGCTGTTGATTATCATTTTTAACAAAAGACATATAGATCACCTCATAAAATGCTACCTACATTTTACCAAAGAATCCAATGTTTTTACATATCGTGTTAAGTTTTCAAGGTACAAATTTATATCAAAGGCTATAAACCTTTTGACACCCTAATCTTTTATTTTATCTTCTCCGGAGCAGTTTTTTACACTGGCTTACAGGTGCATCCGATTCCCAGTCCATCCGGACCGATATGACAGGACAAACCGAAGGAAAGTTTATCACACATGACTTCCATTCCCGGGAAACTTTCTTTAATCTGGTTTACCCATTCTTCTGTCACTTCATCGGTACTGCTGGACGCCGCCATCAGGTACACTTTACCCGCAGCATATTCTTCTCGGAAATTCGTTTCCAGCTCATGCTTCATTGCATCGATCATAACTTTACGTGATTTCTTCATACCACGGCATTTCTGGTAGATATCAAGCTTTCCTGTGCTGAAATGCATAACAGGTTTGATATTCAGGACATCTGCTGCCAAAGCTGTCACAGAGCTGACTCTTCCTCCTTTTTTGAGATATTTCAGTGTGCTGAGCCCGATATAAATTGTCATTTTTTCTCTGGTTTCTTCAAGAATTTTCTTGATTTCGACTACACTGTATCCTTCTTCTGCCATTTCTACTGCATCAAGAACAGAACGATGCATCGGGGTTGCCACACGACCGTTATCTACGACAAACACCTTACCGGCAAATTCATCTTCATTTGCCATGGCTTCTGCTGTCATACAGGACCCACTTAAAGCACTACTAAGAGGAATATAAACAATCTCCTCATATTCTTTCAGCATCTCTTTCCACATATCCATAACTTCTGTTGGTGACGGCTGAGATGTAGATACATCTACGCCCTTTCGAAGCATATCATAAAATTCATCTCTGGAAAGATCTACTCCTTCACGATACACTTTCTCTCCGATATAAAAGGGCATCGGTAGTACCTTAATTCCGAGTCTCTGCGCTTCTTCGCTCAAAATTCCACTGTGGCTGTCTGTCATGATTCCTATTTTCTTCATAATATCTTCTTCCTTTGTAATCTATTTTTATAACGTCTTAATAATCGGCATTACACTTCATTTATATTTGTATCAAATCATTATTTTTCATTCGGCACAATAAAGGATGACGCAATTTCCTCCTCCGCATACTCTTCCACATCCGTTCTCGTTACTCGTTTTATATGTTGTTTTTTTAGGCGCAGATATACGAACTCCCGGAATATAGTATAAAATACCGATACAAGTGGAATGAAAATCAGCATACCTATAATTCCCATAAGATTTCCGCCGATTGTAACTGCCGCCAGTACCCAAATTGATGGAAGTCCTACTGATCCGCCAACCACATGAGGATAGATCAGATTACCTTCTATCTGCTGCAAAAGCAGAAAAACTATAATAAATAAAACTGCCTGTTTTGGATTTACCATAAAGATCAGAAAACTTCCCACGGCACAGCCAATAAAGGCTCCAAAGATAGGAACCAATGCGGTAAACGCGATCAAAATTCCAATTAAAAGTGCATATGGCATTTTTAAAATACTTAGCGTGATAACAAACATCATTCCGAGAATTACTGCTTCCAGACACTGCCCTGCAAGAAAATTTGCAAATGTCCGATATGTCAGCGAACATATGTTAAGAATTGCATCTGCTTTTTGTTTTGGAATAAAAGCGAAAATCACTTTTCTTACCTGTAAATGTAATTTTTCCTTCTGAAAAAGAATATAGCATGCAAAGGAAAACGAAATAAAAAAGGTCGCTAATCCACTGGCAATGGAACCTACTGCTGACATCGTCGTATTCATCATATTTCCGACTCCGTTTCCAAGAAGACTTATTCCCCATTTAATTGCCTGATCAGGCTGAAACTGCAGCTGATCTACCAATTTCATAATATCCTGATTATCATGTGAAAATTCCCGAATCCAGTTTTGCATCTGTGGAATAAAATCTGAAATACTCGTCATCAGATTTCCCATGGTCTGTGTAAGCTGTGGAATCACACCAAACATTACCAATACCATTACACCTGCTGCCAATATAATTGTAAGAAGCAGGCTTATCGGTCTCGCAGCTTTTTTTCCTATTTTATTATTTTCTTTTATCTTTCCGAGCATTTTCTTTTCCAGGAAACTCATTGGTACATTAATCACAAAGGCAATTGCACCACCAAGCGCAAAAGGAAACACAATTTTCCATATTGACTTCAGCACTTCAATCACCACATCGAATTTCCACAAAGCAACTACAAGAAATGCCGTAAACACAATCAGTTCTCGAATTTTTTTCATAGAACATCTACTTAAATCCACTATCTTTCCCCTCTTTTTCTTAGTTTCATACGTATACACTTAAGTAATTGAATAATCAGAAGGCTTGCAAAAGCATATAAATATACACATCCAAGCTGCATCAGATTCAACGTTTCCACTTTCTCCTAAATATTTTTCTAGTCATTGCAATATAAAATTGCTTATACAGTCTCTCCCTTAAGAGTCCTGGTATTCTTGATAATGTACAAAACAACTGATACAACCATCATTATAGCACACAAACCAATTAACAGATCTGACACCATTGGTGTAATGTGGAACCATATAATATGTACAGCCACAGTTCCATATAATAAAAAGGTTACTATCTTTCCATGCCAGTCTGCACCATGTACTTTTCCTGTCTTTTGTATCACAAGACATCCACTAACCGCCATATAAAGTTCCTTAACTGCCATTATAACGATCAGCGGGAGCATATGTGGAAAGCGAGTAAACAAGCAAATCAACATTGCTGCCTGTGTCAGCTTATCAGCCACCGGATCAAGTATTTTTCCTAAATTACTAATCCTATGGAATCTTCTTGCGATATATCCATCAGCAAGATCCGTAAGACCAGACAGCAATAAGATTTCACCAGCTAACAGAGGATTTTTCTTTACACAATAACTCCATATAATTACCGGAATCAAACAAAGCCGAAAAAAAGAAAGAAGATTAGGAACCGTAATAATTCTATTCAAATTTTCTTCCTGATTCACTTCACTCTGCATGTACGGTCACCTCACTTACCTTTTTTTTAGACATAAACCAATAAAATATAACACAAAATACTAAAGCAAACACAACACCAAAAACATTTTGAATCACTCTAAGACTAACCGCTCCTTGTAGACCATAAGTCTCTGCAGCAATGGCTAAAGCACCAAATGTGTTAAATACTGCCTGCCAGCCATATTGTGCTGAAAATCCTACACCGATTCCACCAAGAATTCCTATATATGCATAGATTGACGAAGGAAGCAGAAAATATAATACTGTAAAACATATAACACCTGCAATATTTCCGACAATCCTTTTACGGACTCTGTAGTGCATATCTTCCATAAACGGCAAAATCGCGGACATGGCCGCAATACCAGCCCACATTGCACGTGGCATATTACAAAGTTCTGCAATGCAAAGGACAATCGGTACGCATAAAATCTGACATATCTGCCATTTTGTTCTGGAAGAAGTGATATCAAATTCTTGTATCAGATCTTTCAGATTTCTTTTATAAGTTCTGTTTTTATGATTTCGATAAAATACGAAGCAGGTAAGTGCTGCACCTAAAGCCATTCCGACTAATCGCATCTGATAGCTTTTTCCCGTAACATCATAACCATATAGCAGCAGATACCCAAGAACCAATGTAGATTGATTAAACATGAATGGATTATGGCATCCGAACAGAATCAACACAGCCAGTGCCGCAATATTTAACAGCATTCCCAATACCGGTGAAAACTGATTTGCTAAATGCGGACATACAGTCATAATTACAAAGAACAAAGCCAAAAGCATCGTAGATTGTCCGGTGTGGATCCCCAGATCCGCATTCCGAAATACCATAAGGCATAATAAAACTACTACACCCACAATACTATTCTCATTTCCAAATAAGATACTGAAAATAGTAACAAATAAAAAACAAAATGCCATTGTAACAGCTATCTTTACCAAATATACCAGTATATGATATGATTTTTCTTTCACTGTTTCACTCTTTTTCAACAGATTTTTAGAACCTGCCTGATTTAACTGCAATTCCTGATAAAATGTCATGTAATTCCTCCTCTATCTGTTTTTCTTAAACTTATATGGCCTCATCTTTCTGTATTGGAAGCTCTACAACAAATCTGCATCCACCATATTCACGGTTTTCTGCTTTGATTGTTCCTCCGGCACTATCTACAATCCGTTTTACAAGTGCAAGACCTAGGCCATTTCCTTCTGCTTTATGAGATCCATCTACCTGATAGAACTTGTCAAATATTCTGGATTTTACATCATCCTCTATTCCTGGTCCTTCATCTTCCAGAATGAACTTAACAGAATCCTGTTCTTGTTTCAGAAACATCGTAATTGTCCCCTTTGAAGGGCTGAACTTAATCGCATTATCCAAAAGATTTATCCAGATATGCATAAAAAGTCCTTCATTCCCAGTATATTTAACTTCCTCCAATTCTACCTGAAAACCAATTTCTTTTTCTGTCCATTTTGTTTCCAATGAAAGAAATGCCTGGCGGATCTGTTCATCCAGACGATATTCTGTTTTTTTCATTGGTATATTCTGATTCTCTAACTTGGATAACAGCAAAATATTACCAACCAATCCGGAAAGTCTTTGGGTGTTAAATAAGATTTTTTCTACATATTCCTCTTGATCCGGAGACAGTTCTTCTCCCTGAAGCAGCATTGTATATCCTTCAATGGCATTAATCGGGGTCTTAAACTCATGAGAAACATCAGATACAAAATCCATCTGCAGCACCTCTGTTGCACGAAGTTCTTTTGTCATAACGTTAAAACTTTGATAAGATTCTCCAACTTCTGCTATACGGCTGTTCGTTTCCAAATGCTGTTCAAAATCTCCCTGAGAAACTTCCTTCATTGCTTTACTAAGTCTGGTAATTGGTTCCAGTAACTTTGCATTGATAAAGGAAGTGATCAGCCCTGCAATCAATGTATTGAAAATCAAAAGCCAGCCAAGCACAGGTATGCTGCCCGGCAGATTAAAAAAATGATTCAAAAAAGCAAATAATAAAGCAGATATGACTGTTGAAAATACAAGTGCCAGCCAGATTGCACCGGTCAGACAGGATCGGATCCGCAATCCTTTTTCTTTCTTTTGTTCCATTATTTTTTCACCACCTTGTATCCAATTCCACGCATTGTTACGATTTCAAAATCAGGGTTATCTTTAAAACGCTCTCTGATTCTTCCTATATGTACCTCTATCGTATGTGGGTCTGCCTCCGTCTCGTATCCCCATACTTCATCCATCAACTGTTGTTTTGTAAATGTTCTGCCTGGCGAAGCTGCAAGCTTATATAAAAGCAGGAATTCTTTTTTAGGCAAAACAAGACTTTCCTTATCAGTTGTAACCGTCATTGCATCATAATCAAACTCTGTTGAACCGATCACAATTTTGTGTTCATTCAGTATCTGTGCACGGCGAAGCAGTGCTCCGACTCTTAAAACCATTTCATTCACATTTACCGGTTTTACCATATAATCGTCACTTCCCGAAAGAAATCCCTGGCGCATATCATCAAAGGAACCTTTCGCAGTGATCATAAGCACTGGTATCTGATATCCTGCTGAACGAAGTTCTGACACCAGTTCATAGCCATCCATAACCGGCATCATAATATCAGAAATGATCAGATCAATATATTCCTTATCCAATACTTCTAATGCCTGTGCTCCATCCGATGCACTTTTGACTTGATATCCATTCTTCTCAAGCACTTTTTGGAATAGCTGGCTTAATTCTTTATCATCTTC
>NZ_JAQDKN010000028.1:0-12509 GCF_027662015.1 Coprococcus sp. AM100_B19A | reverse complement strand
TTATTCTTTCACTATGCCAATTTCAAAAAATAAATTTGCTGTATAAGATTCAAAAAAACACGGAATACAGCGTAATTTGTTTACATTGTATAGTTGTAAGCAAGTTACTAATAATTATTAAAATAGTTATTAGAAAGGATGTTGCAGTTATGACTGAGAACCGTATCCGTGAGCTACGCAAGAGCCAACAATATGTCACAAGAAGTCTTGGGAACTATAATTAACACTACTCAACAGACGGTAAATAAGATGGAAAAAGATACTTGTTCCATCTCTTCGGACTTACTTATCAGTATGGCAAAGCATTTTAATGTTACCACTGATTATATTCTTGGACTTTCTGATATTAAACGCGATTTGAGCGGACAGATTCGCATGAATCAGGAAATGGACCAGTGTTATGATATTATACTTAGATATCAGAGTCTGACAGACACTGCGGTGTCTTCTCAAACGTCTGGAACAGGCTCAGATAGAGGAATTGGGATTATCTATAGCAACAAAAGAGGTGTGAAAATGCTAAGAATAGCTATATGTGATGACGATTTCGCTTTTACAGGTAGTTTAGAAACATTAGTGCTACACGAAAGCAAGTGCATAGGAATTCGAGTCGAAACAGACGTGTTTTCCGATGGGAAAACATTGCTAGAGAGCATACAGTCCGGTGAACGTTACGGACTTATTTTTATTGACATTGAAATGGAACCGATTGACGGCATATACGCAGCACGTAAAATACGTGAAACGGATCGTTCTGTGCTATTTATTTATATTTCGGGATATGGCAAATATTTAAAGGAATTGTTCGAAGTAGAGCCATTTCGCTTTCTCTCTAAACCGCTGGAAGAGGAGAAATTTTGTCGATGTTTCCAAGAAGCCTGCCGCAGAATAGGTGAAACGAAGCTCTTTTATCAGTTTACATTTAATAGGGAACTCCAAAAAGTAGCCCTGAAAGATGTGGTATATTTTGAAAGCCGTAACCGTGCGGTGCATATTTATTTACAAGATGGAAGTTCAGCATACTTTTACGGGAAACTTAATGTCGTTGAGAAAGAATTAGCAGATAGTCGTAGATATTTCCTGCGTATTCATCAGTCATTTCTTATAAACTATGACTACATAACAAAAATGAATTTTTTTAATATAACAATCTGTCTTTAGGTAATTGCGAAACAAGTTCGCAATCCTGATTAAAAATGTGGTAAGAATCCTGCAATGCAGGATTCTTAAGATGAGAAGCAGGTGACATCAAAATTAGACATGAAAAAAGACTTCCCAGATGGACTGCGAAGAAAAGATGATATGAATATCGAATATCATGCAATTAAAGGCTTTAAACTCCGTATGTATTGATGTTTATGAATTTTATCCGTAACAAGTACGGTAACAAGCTGTGTGATTCCCGCGAGAAGTAAATCAGCATGAAGAGTTTTTTCATTCTGCGTTTTACGATTCGCAATGCAGAAACTATCCTTGAAATGGTTGATTGATTTTTCAACATTTACACAGATTTTGTAGGTGTCTTCCCATTCACGCGAGCCTCGTTCTACACCAGGATAGATGCGGAGATTTTTCTCGGGATAAGATAAATATAAATCATTCGTCCGCAGGAAGAAGTGGTGCATGGATTATCACAGTGGCACTTACGATAAGTTTTTCCAGTCTGCTTATCACGCATCCATTTCATTTTGGGGCATACAAATTTCATGGTAGGAAGTTAGCTTCTTAAATGAGATTTACTGCCTTCTCGTTTCATAGGAAGCGTAGAATCGTGTGGACAGCAGGAAATGCCATTTTCGTTAACTGTGTAGTCAGTTCCTTCCATGGATAATTTTACCCGGAGAGGAATAAAAACCTTACGAAATCCAATGTCTTCAAAAAGAGATTTATAGATTTCAATCGTATCAAAAGCGGCATCCCCAAGAAACGTCTTCGGCTCTATTAAAGGATGCTTTTTGAAAAAATCAATTAAAACAGGAAGCAGCGCTTTTGAGTCTGCAAGAGATTTATCCTCATCCGGAGAATCCGATTTCTTTTCTACAACAATATCAGGATGTGCATTTAGGAAATCCTTGTTGTAGAAAGATATGTCGCGGACAATGCCAAGTCCATTGGTGACGATACCAAATTTATAGGCATAACAGAAGTGACCGTTGATGTACATCTGCTGTATCGCCTGATTGGATGCAGCGTGAGTTGGCATGGAACCATAGGCTGCTTTGTAAGGATCGTAGGAATCATCAAGGTTATGGGATTTTTTAAAAGCCTTTAACTGTTTAATAATACGGTTGGCATACTTCGGATTATTTTCCATAACCCATGCTTCAATGCCGGAGGTATCGAAGATTGTCATGTCAGCAAGCGCCGGATTCAGTTTTTGGCATATCGGTTCGGTCAGATCAACAAGATGATCGAACATAGATTGTAAGTCCAATAAGAAATCCTGTTTAAAGCGAGTGAATTTTGAACCATCCGGTACAACATCAAAGCCACAGAAGTCACGCAGTTCCTGAGAGTATTTCAAGAACACAATCAGGAGAGTGTCAGTCGGGATTGAGAAAATACGCTGGAGCAGAAGTGCTTTGAGCATTGGATAAAGCTGATGCTTGCGAGGCCTTCCGGTTTTGGCGTGAAAATGAGAAACAAAAGAAACAGGAACAATTTCATCAAGGTTAATGGCTTCGTCAAGAAGAGAAAGAAACTGATATTTGTCGTTGTCGAATTTATTTTGGCAATCATCAAAAACTTCTGCCAAAGTGAGCTGCTTATGTGTTATCATATAGGTATATCTCCTTTGGGTGGATTGGTATTTAGTTTCTAGTCAACTCTATTTTACCATAAACCTTGAGGAGATATTTTTATTTTAACGAAAAAAATACCGTATTTATGCAGTGTTTAGCGTTTCACAAACGCCTACAATCTGTCTTAACGGAAAGGAGATTCTGCTGAAAATCAGCGAAGATCGCCAGAAAGAAGTGCGCCGCCAACTCTGCGAGATGGCAGCCGGAAAGGCGGTCATTGAATGAGAGAATATCTTTCACTTATGTCAGTTTTTTTGCTGCCGGCATTGCAATTGCTGATTATACAGAGGTGTATAACAACTCTTTTTGGCTCAGGGAATCGAAAACTTACAGGGTATATAGGATGGTTTATATACTATGCTTTTTTAGTAGTAGCAGAGTTTGGAATTCTTTTTCCACCACAGTTTCTGTTGTTTGGAAATATCCTAATGGTATTTATGGTCAGTACAGTTACCAGGAAAAGGAGTATTAAAAAGCGTTGTATCTGTACTCTCCTCATATGTACAGTTTGGATGGTAGTGGAAATCATTGTGTCATTTGTCTTAGAGACAATGAGCGTAGAAAGTGAGATCATTGCGGATGTGGGCAGTTTTATATCCAAGATATATATGTTGCTTTTTTCTGTTTTGCTTGGACGTTATGCCAAGGAAAAACAGTATTCCGAAATTCCGCTCAGATACTTTATTATAACTCTTTTAGTACCGATAAGTAGCATTTACATGATGCACTATATTTTTCTTATGGCGTCAATTCACGAAGAATATGCTTTTTTCTCAGTTATTGCTGGCGTACTTCTTTTACTCGTCAATTATGTGATTTTTACGGTATATGATCGAATAGGACAAGCAGCGGAACTTCATTCTCAAAATAGGTTGTATGAACAGCAACTTAATCTTTGCAGTCGTCAGGCAGAAGAAAAGGAGAGTTACTATATTGAATTACGCCGGATGCGACATGACATGAAAAACCATTTATTGGGAATACTTGGCATGGTAAATGCCGCAAAAACAGAAGATGCTAGAGAATATATACAAAAAATGCTAGATGATGGCATCGGTGGCAAGGCAATTGAAATTTCCAATAGTGGGAATATCGTAGTAGATTCTCTTGTGAATCATAAGTATGCCCTTGCCTTGAAAGAAAACATACGATTTGATGCCAACGTATTCATTCCACAGGTTTTGCCGTTTCAGGGAGGTCATCTTGCGATTATATTTGGCAATTTGTTAGAAAATGCATTGGAAGCCTGCCGAAAACTGCCACAAGAACAACGGTATATTACTCTGGAGTGTACATATATAAAAGAAATGTTGCAGATATGCATAAAGAATAGTTGTCCACCAGAGCAAAGAAAAAGCAGTTCAGGGCGATATCTTACCACAAAAAAAGGGAATGGTTATCATGGTATTGGGCTGGTTTCAGTAAAACAGGCATTGGCTGATTATGACGGGGAACTAATTATTAAAGATGGAGGTGAAGAATTCCAAGTATCTGTAGTGTTATATGGCAATATAAAAAAGGAAAAATGACATACACTTTCATATTTTCTACATCTGCATAATATTCTTCTTTCTTTGCATTATACTGCAAGGCTATTAAAGGAGAATTTTGCTATGGAATACTTATCTGTTATATTAACTGACTATATATTAAAAAAAGGAATTATTGATAAAAAAAATTACGAAATATACCAATATGGCTTTCAATGCTTTTTAGAAGTTTCTGCCAGCACAATTTGCAGTATTGTGATTGCCTTGTTGCTGCATATGTTTTTCGAATGCCTGTTTTTCTTCCTATTGTTTATTCCAATGCGTTCATTCAGCGGCGGCTTGCATTTAAAAACCTATTTTTCCTGTTTTATCGGCTCCTGCTTGATACTAACTACTACCCTGCTTATTGTGAAATACCTTACTATCTCGATTCCTATTTCCTTTATGCTGTACGTGTTTTGTGCCATTATAATTTTAATCATAGGACCTGTAGATCATCCAAACAGGGAAGTTGACTCACAGGAAAACCGTATTTTTATCCGAAGAACACATTTCACCTTATTATTCAGTTTTCTGCTTGCAGTTATTTTCGCCATAACCAGAAATACAAGATATTTGTTTCTTCAGGCAATTGTATTTGCTTTTATATGTATAACCTCTTTTATCGGACACATTGCTTATAAACAGTCTTAATTTTCCACCTGTAAAGCAATATGGATTTTATTCTGAAGGATTTGTATACTTTGTCTGTATTCTTCCTGAAGCAAGTCTGGGATTTTATTGTCAAGATTACAAATATTTTCGAAATCTTGACAGCCTAACAGCTTTCTATTCTTATAAAACCATTGCCAGCGCCAATTACGCAGCAAACTGTCCGCCATTTCTTCCGGAGAATGAAAAACCTCATCAATTTTCATTGAGTTGTTCTGTGTACTATCTCTTTCATACAATCCGAGTACAGATACATAGCCCACTTGGTACATATAGGCAATATGATAATCCCTTGATTGCTTAAGTGTCTCTGAAAAAACAGCTATCAACTCCTCGTATTTGTCCATCTTATAAACTCTCCTCAATATCACACCATTGCATAAAGGTTATAATGGTTACCATTTTTCTCATGTCAAAACTTATCATAACACTTATTTCTTTTATTAACTATTACTACATCAAATATTACCAAAATTCATTTTCTCTGTCCTAATCCTTAAAGTGAAAAGTTCCCTACACAGGCCATGGTGAACCATACCATAGTCCACCTGACCAGCGCAGTATCCCCTTTGTGCTTACCTTATGATTTCAAACAGCAGACTGCTTCTGCCACCATTATCACGCCAGCGCTGTTTCTTGCGTATAAATCCATTCTCCTCCAAATCGCTGATGGCACGTTTTACGGTACTGACAGACAAATGCAGTTCTCTGGCAATGGTCCCGATTGCCGGATAGCAGGTGCCTTCCTTATTCGCACGATCCTTTAGATACAGATATACCGCCACAGCCCTATGGGGCAGTTCTGCTTCATATATTTCTTTTTTGTTCAACCAATCACCTAATCCTCTGTCCTGAGTGCCTGTCTGACCTTTCCCACCGTTTCATTCATCTGGGACTGCGGAATACCGCCACTTCTGGATGCAGTGCCTTGTTCCGTACTTTCCGGCTCCTCATCCACACAGCACATATATCTGCGGATAATCTCTTCTTCTATCTCTTGCTTATCTGCATAGGTCACCTTTCTTGCTGACTTTTCCTCTATCTCGTAAGGCTCCTCAAATGTGATGCCCCACTTTAGGAACAGTTTCAGCTTGGTCCTCATGGAATGGCTGCCTGTTTTGGACACGATGAAGTTTCCTTTTGGCAGGGACTTTAATTCATCCGGTGTCATCAATGGTCTTTGTATCATCTGGAGGGACTGACTCGGATCATTCTTTCCCCTGCTGATGGAGCCGGACATGACCGTCTTGTTTCCAAGGTTCTTGGACAGTACCTCTGCGGATTCCGAGTTTGGTGCAAATCCACCGAAGATGGTATCCTGGCAGTTATCGATGATAATCTCTGCCCCTTCTTTTCCGTAGTTCTTATTAAGCTGTGCAAAGGACTGTATCATGGGTACGATACTTACCCTTCTGGAACGGGATGCAGAGAACATCATCTCCGCACTCTCAATCTTTGGTATGGTTCCGACCTCATCCCAATAGAAAACCACACGGTTATCCAGCTTTCCTCCATTCTCATCTGCCACCACAAGGATTTCCCTATAGAGTTGCTGCAAAATCAGAGAGATAATAAAATACTTGGTGTTGTCTTCTTCCGGCATCACTAAAAATACCGCTGTCTTCTGCTTACAAAACATTTCAGCATCGATAGCGGTATCAAAGCACAGTATCTGCTCCAGTTCGGAATCCAGAAAGGAGTTCAGTCTGGAGAGTGCTGTGGAAAGAACAGACTGCATGGACTGCTCTGCGGTATTTAAAGCTGCCCCGGCAAACCATTTGGCTTTGTGAGTATCCGGAAGCTTTGCCATAAGCAACTGAAACTGATTTCTTCCTTTTACCTTGGATGGCGCCAGTAAATCCTGAATCAGTTTAAATACACTAATGATGTGTCTTTTCTCCTTGGGACAGAATTCTGCTATTAACAGGATGACTGCGGTCAGCACACCTTCTGCGGCATCATAGAAGAATGCATTTTGTCCGTAGCTGGCACTGTCGGCTCCCCCAGAGGATATGATTGTCTTGGCAGTAATCTTTGCATACTTTTCTGCCTTTGCCTTGGCACTTAAGTTGTTATGATCTGCCAGATACTCATCCATGTACTTGTTTACCAAATGGAGCATATTATCTCCATCACTTCTAGTTGGGTTTCTTAAATCAATGACTGCGGTGTGGTACCCATAGTATTTCTTGGCGATGCCTGCATAGTTTCGGTAAAGGTCGCCCTTGGTATCCGTAGTCAGAAAACTCATTCCGCAGGCACAGGCATATTCGATGTTGGGATACAGAAAGTGTGCGGTCTTACCCACACCTGCTGCTCCAATCATCAGGCAATGCACATCCCCGGTATCCACAAGGGCATATAGCTTTCCTGCCCTTTCAATGCTCCCCAGCACAAGTCCCTGTGCTGTCGGCAGGTTTTCTCCTTTCCTCCACTTCTCCGGCTCATAGGCTACTTCCACATAGGTTTCCTCAATCTCCTTCTTGGTAGCAAACCGTGCGGTTCCGTGCTGGCCATCTCCTACGGTCTTACTCTTGATTCCATTGAGCGTATAATAATGTGCCAGCAGGGAAAGTCCTCCAATCACAGAAAACATAATTACCCCTGACACCAATAACATCACGACTGGCTGCATTCCATCCTCATCTCCTTTCTCTGTATGGGTTCCTCATATTCTGTTGCAACAAAAATATGAGCCTTGATACACTCCATCGTCAGGCTCATACATTTCTTCACAAATTCTTCTTTATTCTCTTTTAAGGACAAATCCTTTTTGTCAAATACCTCCATCAGTTCCTCAAAGGCTTTCTGCATGTTCCGAAGCCTTGTATTGTAGTTCCCCTTATCCCTATGTGGCCGGTATCGCTTATGCAGGTTATCCAGTATTTCATCTGCACTTGTTTCCCTGCCAAGTTCACTGCCTGTTTTCTCCATGCATCGGATTAACACCCCGGTTAAAAGCATTCCTCCACTGTCGAAAGCATCCTCCAGATGTTCTTTTCCGTTTCCTTTCTTCAGTGCATTGTAAATGTCCTGATAATACCGGCACACGCTTTCCTTGGTGGCATACTTCATATCCACACTGTCTGTGACCTGCTTTAGTATTTCCATCCACGCATCGCATTCCAGAATCTTTGGATGCTCCTGTGCCGGAATTACTTCTTCCCCATGCAGAAGTTTTAAATCTTCATTCCAGTCCTTGCAGAAGGATTTTAAATTCTTAATCTGTCTGTACCCATTCTGCACCAGAATATCTGCCAGTCTTCCACAGGCTTCTATGCCTGCCGGATCATGGTCTAAGCACAACACAACCGTATCCAGATTCGCATAATCCTTTAACATCTGCAGCATGGCATGTTCTGAAACTCCGTTTAAAACGATATAACTGTTCTTCTGCCAGTTTTTTGGGTACAAGGTCAGAAAGGATAAAAAATCAATCGGTGCCTCAAACACATACAGCTTATTCCCGGCTCCGGCATAACCGAATCCGTAGGAAGAGTCAGAACCATCTTCGTTCATGCGGAAGCTCCTGCCATCCGAGCAGGTTCCCTTTTTATGTATGTGGCGTGGATTCCCTTCTTTATCCACTCCGACAAATACAGCGTTGTGATGCCCTGCTGATTCATACAGGATTCCCTGTCTGGCAAAAAAGGACAGCACCTCCCTACTGATATGCCTCTTCTGCATCAGATAGGCATATACCCTTTTCATGGTATCGTTCTTTTCCGGCGGCACTAATATTTTCGGTTCTTTTTCTTCTGTGGTTTCCTCTCCCCTGGGACGTGCGGCTCTCTTTCCCGCAGTTTCCCTTGGCGGACTGCCTCCATGAATAACCTGCCCTGTTTCCCCATTAAGCAAATAGGTAACTGCCTCCGGATAAGACATCCCAAAGAACTCCTGCATGAAATCAATAGCATGGCTTCCCATCTGCTGACTGTGTCTGTACCAGCGGTTTCCACGGAACGTCACACTACCATGCCGCTTCCATCTCCATTCATTTCCGGAGCGTTCCACTTCTTCATGCTCCCGTTTCAAAATATCCATGATGGGTACTGCATAGGCTCTTTCCTTCTGCTCCTCTGTAAAATAAATGAAATCTCCCAATCTGCTCCTCCTTCCTATTGTGTCTGTACCATTTCTTCCCTATCATCTCTTGCATGACCCTGTGCAATTTTCTTATTCTTAATCTTTCTAGCCAGCTTACGATCCATACCGGCTCGTCTGCCTCCTTTCTTTCCAGAAACATCGTCCTCCATGATTTTTTCCAGATGATGCATGAGTCTGGTTGCCATTAGTAGTAAATCCGGATGGGGCATATCATTCCAGTGTTCCAGAAAATAAGCAGCGTACACATTTCCCTGCTCCGCTGCCAATCTGAAATATTCGTATGCTTTTTCCTTATCCTGCTCTACCTCTCTTCCCATCAGATTCACCTTGCCAAGGACATACTGTGCATACTGATTTCCCACGCCGGCTGACTCCTCCAGATACCGTATGGCAAGTTCTACATTTTTTACTACCTCCTCCCCTGCAAGATATAACTTCCCAAGCCGGTATGATGCAAATTCATTTTTCCGGTTTGCTGCCAGTGTAAGATAGCGGACTGCTCTGCCAATGTCCTTATACTCATCCGACAGATATAGTCTGCCTAACCGGTACCACGCATAGGCATTATCTGCATCCGCTGCCTTGTGTAAATGATGGAATGCCTTTTCCATATCCTTCGCTATCAGTTCTCCGTCCGTATACAGCTTCCCAAGGGCATAATCTGCAAAAGAATTGCCCTGCTCGGAAGCTGCCTCCAGCCATTTAAGTACCTGCTTGATTTTTTTATAGTCCGGTATTTCTTTCGGGTTCCTTTGCAGTTTCTCCGTTTCCTGACGGATGTACAGCTTTGCCAGTTGATAGGCTGCATGGGTATTTCCATAGCCCGCAGACTTACAAAGATATTTTTCGGCTTCCTTTTCATCTGCTTCGGTACCAACGCCTTGCAGGTACATGGTTCCGATACGGTACCATAAGGTATCATCCCTGGACTTCTTTTCCAGATTTAAAAACCCAAGAAACGCTACCCGGTAGCACTTCTCCGCCAGATCCGTATTCCTCTGGGTTCCTCTTCCGGCTTCATACAATTTCCCCAACTCAAAGGATGCATAAGGATTGCCCTTTTTATGGGAACGCTGAAACAACTGACAGGCTTTTCCCTCGTCCTGCTCCACACCTTTTCCATGCAGATACAGCATACCAAGAGAATAAAGTGCATATTTATGTTCCTTGCCTGATGCTATCTCAAACCATTTGGCCGCCTCCGGCAGATTCTCCTCGGTTCCCAATCCATACTGATACATTTTACCGATGCGGTATTCCAGATAAGTGTTTTCTTTTCTGTCTTCCACAACAAGCATTGCCTTTAGAGACTTTTCATACCACTCCTGTGCTTTCGTCTTGTCTGCTTCCACAAAAATACCCTGTGCATACATCTTTCCCATGTCTGCCATTGCATAGGCATTTCCCTGCCCTGCCTCCTCTTTCATGATTTCATAGGCAGCTTCCTCATCCGGCTCTATCTGAGGTGTACCATACAGATATTCCCTTGCCTCTTTATAGGCATCTGTCCACTTGGCATAAAACTCCTGACCGTCCGGTTCTTCCTCTTCCGGCTCATCCTCGGAATAATCTACGGGAACCTCCACCATATCTTCTGACACTTCAGAATCATCTGCACCCATTTCTTCCCTTTCGGTTTCCAAAGCTTCCAGTCCCTCATCCTCTGTATAAAGATACCCTTCTCCGTATCGGACTGCTTCCCGGATAACCATGTTTTTGATGCTTTTTAATTCCTTCTGCTCTGACAGTGGAAGCTGCTCTGCATCTGCATCCTTGTAAAAATGAAGTATCTCACTTTTGCTCTCCAGCCACTGTTTATAGCACTCCGCCACTTTTTCTTCCTTTGCCAGTTCATCCACAATACCATTGACGATTGCTTTTACATCTGCTTTCAGATATCCGTATACCTTCTTGCCTCCAGTGTTCATTAACCGTCTGAATAAAACCATCATCTGTTCTGCAATTTTTTCATTGTGACAGATTCCGCTCTGCATTTCCTGCAATAAAAAAAGCAGACTCTTATTCGCCTGCTCCTTCAACTGTTCCCTTTGCTCTGTTCTTTTTTCATAGATACTCATAAACTCCTGACGGAAAATATCATGGGCATAAGTGGACCTCATGGTTTCAATGCCTTTGGGCGATAGATAACCTTCCGATGGATTTGTGGAGTACACCACCAAATGTACATGAGGGTGATGGGACTCATTGTGGAATGCGGCATACCATTTAAGGTTCCTGCTGTCTATCTTATAGTTTTCACACAGAAGTTCCACCCTGCTCCGTAAAAGTGCCTGCCACTGTGCAGCACTGTCATACCCAAGCCTTTCCGCATCCTCTCTTCGCAGGCTGATGACATTGGTCCATATCACTCCCAGATGATTTGCCACCTCTTCTGCCACACGGGACAGTACAACAGACTCCCCCTCATTAGAAAACAGACCATGAGTACCGATTTTATCTACTCTTGGTCTGTTTGCAAGATAATCTATATAGTTTTTCTTCTTGGCAATAATATCAAGGTTGTTTTCCAATGCCTGCGTAATAAACTCTGTCGCATTCTCTCTTGTTGGCCTCTGGAGATAATCATAATACTCATGCATGCGGTCTGCATCCTCTATCTTTGACAGGATATCTGCTATCAGTTCCTTTTGCTTGACCGTAGCCGGGAGTAAACCGCAGGTGTTGTCTATCTTCTCCACACCTTCACGGGTGCTGATATAATTCATGTAATTGGCGAGATGTGAAGGTGGGGCATTCTTGAGATAGTTGCAACGTAAAATTAATTTGGGCATTATCCTCTCCTACCAACTTATTTTATATTCATATCTCATCTTAGGCTTTGGTATTGTCCATACATAAACCATATTAAAATCTTCTTTCTTACTTATAGATCTTTCGTCTCGAAAACTTCCATAGATTTCTTCTTTTAAAATAGACTTCACTTTATACTTTGATGGTATAACTAAGGTGATTTTTAATTCATTGACTGGTGATATAATTTCTCTTGAATAAAAATTCTCAAAATGCCTGTGCTTATTTGTTACTTCTACACGTACTGTAATAGTTCTTACTTCATTCTTTTTCATCGGTGAATCAAATACTACTTCAAATTCTGTACTTGTATCCCTATTTTCCAAGTAGTTTATCTTATAATTTTTATTAAGGCATTTTATTTTTTGTTTTTCATCCTTAAACCAACTAGACCGTGAATACATGCTTTTCAAATTATTTCTTTTGGCTTTTACTTTGTATTCAGTTGTAACCACCATTCGTTCTAAACTGTATTCAAAAGTAACATACTGATAAATATATTCAAATTTATATTTTCTAATATTTTTATATATTATCAACACAACAATAACAGAACTAATCAATACTAAACAGGTTACCAAAACCACTA
>NZ_JAQDKN010000027.1:0-18967 GCF_027662015.1 Coprococcus sp. AM100_B19A | reverse complement strand
GTCCATCCAGAGTTTTTTTACTTCATCCTTTGTCATGGTACTTTCCTTTCTACTTCATCTTTAATTGACATATAGGTATATCCAAGTCTTGTGAAGTGCACAAGCGCTGGAATCTTCTGGTCTTCCCATAAGCATTATAACCTCCAATACGTCATCTGTTTTTCTTTCGAGGATCTGTTGGCTTTACCGCATCTTTTGGTATTAGCCAAGTCTTTCCCTTTTTCTCTGCTCCAGGCACTCTTCCCTGGCTACATAAAAGAGAAATTCTTCTAGATGAAATTCCCCATATTTTTGACATTTCGATCGTTGTTATATAATCCATAATTTTCCTCCAAACGATACAACAAGCCTATTATAAGTATATTCTTTTATCGGAATAGTTTCAACCAAAATTAAGTTTTCTTCTAGGTTGTTTGATTTGTTATTGTTTTCTAAGATTTTCACAAAAACACCTGGTAAATAATCTTTTAAAATCATCTACCAGGCTTTATTGTTTATCTTACACCCAAATCAGCCCCTCTCTCCAGCTTATCTTTTCCCTGCTTTTCCTGGATAATTTTCTTATTGATTTCCAAGCGTTCATGGATTGATGGTTTCTTCTCTTTTCCCGTCATTGCTCTCTTTTGTGCTACTGGCTTTCTTTCAGCTTTCCCTGCGTCCTTAACTGCTGTATTTGCTTCAACGCCAGCTCTTGACACAGCTTCTCTGCTCTCATTTTTCTCTGTCACCTGCTGTTCTCGTCTCTCCTTCACACCTTTTTCTTCCAGACTGCAAAAGCTCTGCAAATACGGCAGAACATGATTCTGCATATCCGTCAGATCTTCCATATACTTCTGATACTCTTCATTACCTTTTCCTTGCTGATAACTAATCCAGCTTTCATCTGTCAATTTCATTTCATTCTGCATCTTTAACTGACTGATGATACCACCGTTTCCGGTACCAATCTCTATCTTACCTTGAAAATGGTGCAGCATCTTATCACCCTTCTCAGTATAATATACTGTAAAAAACATCTGTGCTGTCGTTTTTGGTTCGTTGGTGTTTGGATCACGGTCAGCATACCAGGCTTTGTCCTGTTCTACGGTTTTGGAATCCAGATCAGATAACTTTTGATATCTTGGACTCCCCAACTCACTTTTCTCACAATAATTCACATACACCATCGGCTCCATATCTTTTGGAAGTTCCGGTTCATAGGACTTCAATCGCTCGACCAATACTCCAGCACGGACTGACAGATCACATTCTTCCTCTACAATGTCCTTCAAATAAGAAATATAAGAATGCGTATTACCACTCTGCAAATCCAGCATTACCTCTTGTACCGTGTTCTCTCCCGGCTCCACATTATCCCGATATTCATACGGATCAAAAGCTTCTGCGATCTCATCCAGTGCCTCTGCCAGCTGTTCTGTGTTCATTTTCTCTGGATACATTGCTTCCCTGACATCCCGCATGGGTACATATTTATAGTCCGGCAATGCTTCATGAATCTTCTCTATACCTTCCCGAATTATTGGAAGTTCTCCAAAGAATCGAATATCATCCATATAATCACCGTGAACCGTATTTCCCTTTACAATAGAAAATTCAGCCTCATCATAAAAGCTGTCTTCCGGATCACGATAGATAATCCCCATACTGCATACTCGATAGGCATTTTCAGGATTCTCCCTATATTTTTCATAGACTGCAGCAATTTGATTAACATCGGTACTTTTTTCATAAGCCCCCATATCATGGAACTCATCGCATTCTGCCGCAAAGTATTCCAGATACGGTTCTTTCTTCGGCGGCATATTATTGAGGACATTATCAATCATGTTATAATTCACCTCTTCCAGTTCCTCCACCTTTGCCAACGGCTTATATTCTCCCTGGCTGTTCTGAATCTCCGCCATTACAACCTCATCCATTTCTTCTACTTTTTCCATCAGCTGATCATAATCTCCACGGATGCGTTCTCCAGTCCAGCCTTCGTCTTCCAGAAGTTCCTCTGCCGCTTCTTTAATAGAAATTTCATCATTTTCATAGACGCCACCATCCATCAGACGGAAATCTTCATCGTAAAAGGAATAATCGTATCCTTCTTCTGTTCTCTGAATAGCAAAGTAACGTTCTCCTACCTCATATGCCAGTTCACTAAGAACCTGTTCTTCCAGATTCAGGAAAGAATCCAGTTGTTCAAAACTGATACTGTCTACAAAATGAGCTGTTACTTTTTCCCCGTCATTCAGAACTACGATATCACTGACAGACAGGGAATGTCCTCGGAAGTCTTCCGGTCTGTCAATGTTGAACCTTTCAAAAATATCTCCCAGTGACATATTTCCCGATAAGTCTCCAACATAGACCAGCTTATAATCTTCTTTTTTTATCTGCATACCATGACTTTCAATAAAGCGCATATTCATAAATGCATAGTTTTCGCCCGGTGAATCATCCTTGATCTGATAAATACCAAAGGTTCGCCTAGTTCCTAACAACAGGTTTGCCTCTTTCAAAGACTGAATCTGTGGATATTTCTGCATTTCCCATTCCAGGTTACGGAAACGCTCCAGTTCTGCCATGGACATCTGATAATGCTCCGGTCCTCGTTCAATTTCCATGCGTTCCGTGACATAGATCGGTGACGAAAAATTAGTGATCAGATAGATATCTGCTCCGGCATCGTATAATTTCAGTGCTTCTTCCTGATTGATCACACTCATCGGTTCCTGAAATACTCCAAAATCTTCGTCTGCATAATCCAGATCCTGATTCCTTATCCGTTCCCACATCTGTGATTCCATGCCAAACAGACCTTCATGTGCCTGTATCATTTCCTTACTTGCATACTCTCCCTTACCGCCATCGCTGCCCAAGCAATAAATCTTAGAACCCATCCTGTGATAATCTAAGGCTGCTTCTTTTCTGAGCGGCACCATGTCTTCTGCTGTATATCCATAATCACGTAATTCCAGCTTGCCGATGGTTGGATCTGGTAAGTCCTGAATATCCATTTTTGCATCATCCAGAAGTTCCTCGACTTTATCATTGTCTTTCTGGCTGAGTGCATCAGAAAGGGTTCTTACCAACATCCTTACTTTTTCTTCCTCACCAATCAGATTTGCATATTCAAAAATCTGTTCCTTTACATCCGCTGGAATCTCTATTTCCATGTGTTCTGCACGGTCTATCTGTTCCTGCGTATATTCCTGCATTTTCTGCGTTTCTTTTCCTGTTATCATATTTCTCGCCATTCAAATTCCTCCTGTGTTCTAAAAAATGGCATAACCGGCAGAACCTTCTTCTACCAAATTATGCCATCTTTCCTGTTTACTTATTCCAAACCGAAGTCCCGTTTTCTGGTTTCCTTGCCACTTTCACTTTCCCGCTGACTCTTTTCTTTATAAATCTGCAGCTTCTCATGGATAGAACCTCGTGCCGGTCTTTCTTCTTTCTCTTTTGATTCCGACTGCTCTGTTTCTGTATCTTCTCGCTCATCCATATTGAGAAGTGCATTTAGTTCTGACAGACGCTCCAGTTTTTGGTTCAGTTCCTCTTCTTTTGGAAATGGCTTCCCGACTTCCTCTTTGGCATTTGCCAGTTGCTCCTGTACCGTTTCCAGCCGTTGCTCTGCTTCTGCCAGTTTCTCCGGATAGCTTTCCAAAAGATTATTGATACGAGTGATATTTCCTAGGGCATCTGCCCCCAACCGAACTTTAGCTACCGATTCATGCTTTACAGACAGGATAAACTCTTTGCTCCAGCTGTCGAATTGGATTCTCATGTTGAATCCCTGATAGCTTCCAATGTCCATAGTTACATCTACAGACTTAATGTCTTTGCAGACCGCCAGAAGTGCCATACCTGCCTCTTTCTTTTCTGTGAACACTTTGCCACTGATTTCCATAGAAAACTGCTCTGGATCTGTAATTTTATGCTCAGAAAAATGAGCGATATCTGCCTTGTAGCTGGCAATAATCTCCGTCAGTTTTGCAATCTGTTGCGGGAAATTCCTTGCAATATCATCTTCCAGTCGGTATTGGTTATTCATGTGGTTCGCTTTTAAAAGCTTTAATTTCGCCACATCCACATCCAATGCCATCTTCTCTTTTACTGCTGGATTTCCGGCTGCAAGTGCCTTGACCTCTGCATAGGAAAGTGCCGCTTCATCCACATCTTCGCAACTTCGCACAGGTGCTTTGCTGGTCATAATCTGAGAAATAAATTTCTGCTTATTCTCAATCAACTGCCACATATAACTGTCGAATGTGGATTCTGTTACATATCGGAAGATATGAACCTTTTTATTATGGTTTCCCTGACGGATGATACGTCCTTCCCTCTGTTCCAAGTCAGACGGTTTCCAGCCAATATCCAGATGATGCAGAGCAATCAAACGGTCCTGCACATTGGTTCCAGCGCCCATTTTTGCAGTTGAACCAATCAAAAAACGAACCTGTCCGGATTTTACTTTTCCAAACAGCTCCGTCTTCTTTGCTTCTGTATTTGCATCATGAATAAACGCAATCTCTTTTTCCGGCACTCCTTTTTCCATCAGCTTCCGTTTCAGATCATCGTAGACATTAAAACTGCCATCGCCTTTTGGTGTGCTCAAATCACAGAAAATCAACTGTGCTGATTTCTGTTCTGCTGTATCTTTCCAGATTTCATAGCTTTTCTCTGCACAGACTGCTATTTTACTTTCCGGATTATCTGGCAATAATTCGTTCACCAAACGCTGATCCAGTGCTAACTTCCTTCCGTCATTGGTAATTTTCAGCATATTATCAACCGAGGCATCTACCCCGCCGTTTCTGACAACTTCTGCACGTTCTCCCAGACTTTCTACGATTTCTTTCTGCTGTTCTGTTGGTTTCAGCACCACTGTTTCATATTCCGCTTCCGGCACTGGAAGCTTTAATTGATCGGAAGTCTTAATATCTGCAATCTCCTTGAACATATTCATCAGTTCTGGGATATTATAGAATCTGGCGAATCTTGATTTTGCTCGATATCCAGTTCCTTCCGGTGCAAGTTCGATGCTCGTGACAACTTCTCCAAAGGTAGAAGCCCAGGAATCAAACAGTCCAAGTCCCATATTTTGTAATTTACTGTTCTGCAGATACCGCTGCATAACATATAATTCCGTCATGCTGTTACTGATTGGTGTGCCTGTAGCAAAAGTAATGCCTTTTCCTCCTGTAATCTCGTCCAGATACTGACATTTATTGAACATATCTGCCGACTTCTGTGCTTCGTTCTGTGCAATCCCGGCTACATTTCTCATTTTTGTATAAAGAAACGCATTTTTATAGCTGTGTGCTTCATCTACATACAAGTGATCCACTCCCAGTTCTTCAAACGTAACTACCTGATCTTTTTTCTCTTTCTGATTCAGTTTTTCCAGCCTTGTCTGCAGTGTCTTTCTGGTCTTTTCAATCTGTTTGACGGTATAATGTCCGCCATCCTGTTCATACCTTGCACTCTGAATTGCCATTTCCAGATCATCAATCTGCTTCCGTAACATGGCTTCCTGACGTTCATCAGAGATTGGAATACGCTCAAACTGGGAATGTCCAATGATAATAGCATCATAATTTCCCATAGCGATCCGGGCACAGAACTTCTTTCGGTTTGCTGGTTCAAAATCTTTCTTGGTTGCAACCAGGATATTGGCTCCCGGATATAACTGTAGGAATTCTGCACCCCACTGCTCCGTCAAATGGTTTGGCACGACAAAGAGGTTTTTCTGAGATAATCCCAGGCGTTTGCTCTCCATTGCCGCCGCTACCATTTCGTAGGTCTTTCCAGCTCCTACTACATGAGCAAGAAGCACATTCTCTCCATAAAGCTGATGTGCGACAGCGTTTTTCTGATGTGGGCGAAGTTCAATTTCCGGATTCATTCCTGGGAAAGTCAAATGACTGCCATCGTATTCACGGGGACGGATGCTGTTAAATCGTTCATTGTACACTTTTACCAGCCTCTCTCGTCTCTGCTGGTCTTTAAAAATCCAGTCCTTAAATGCTGCTTTCATGGCATCCTGCTTCTGTGATGCCAGCATGGTTTCTTTCTTATTAAGGACACGGATCTCATCACCATTTTCATTGACACTCTTATCATAGATGCGTACATCTTTCAGGTTCAGGGTATCTTCCAGAATCTTATAGGCATTTGCTCTCTCAGTTCCATACGTTGCATAGGCAAACGCATTTTGGGGACTGTCGGCATTCTTTCCTGTAATCCTCCACTCACCATTTACCTCAGAGAATTTCACCTGTATTTCTTTCTGAAGCAGATACCATGGTGTATGCAATGTTTCTTGCATAAAATCCTGATAATCCGAAGGTTCAATCCAGGTAGCTCCAATACGCACTTCAATCTCCGATGCTTCCAGGTCTCTCGGCTGAACTGCCTCTAGTGCACGCACATTCGATGTGAATTCCGGATGATTCTCTGCAAAAGTTCTCGCAGTATTTAATTTATCCCTAACATTTCCGGAGAGATATTCATCTCCGCTTTCCCACTGGTCTGTCAGTGGATTTTTGAAGATAACTCCAACCAGCTCTTCTGTAATTTTCTCTTCGGTCTTTCCGGTCAGCTGTGCCATATATGGGAGATCTACTTTAGCCCTTTCATTTAAAGACAGAGCAAGTGCTTCTGTGGCTGTCTCCACACTTGTCACAGCAACCGCCTTTTTGATGGTTCGTTTGGTGAACATGTCCGCTTTCCGCTTCAATGTTCCATCTTCATTCAAGTCTTCCAGGGAACACAGCAGACAATAAGAAGAGTCATCAGAAAATGCCCGTTTATTAGCATTACTTCCAATAACTCCATACTTTGCT
This sequence comes from Coprococcus sp. AM100_B19A, assembly GCF_027662015.1. Classification (NCBI taxonomy): domain Bacteria; kingdom Bacillati; phylum Bacillota; class Clostridia; order Lachnospirales; family Lachnospiraceae; genus Coprococcus; species Coprococcus sp. AM100_B19A. Next base: position 12,131 of record NZ_JAQDKN010000027.1, on the reverse strand, counting down.
GTGTAGGTATCATACACCTGATTCAGTTTTTCCTGCTGTTTTTGGATTTCTTCGTCTGTGACAAATTCTTCCATCTGCATGGCGATCAGCTCACGAACGGTATCACGGATTGCAACCATGCCTTTTACACGTTCTGCAGTGGCTGCAGGCATTTTCACCTGATTCATCAAAGAGTTGACACGATAATATACCTGATCATCTACCACCGTATAGCTGTAATTTCTAACATTCGGATCAGCCGGAATACTCTCTGGCATCTCATCCAGTTCTGTTTCCACATCTACTGCCGGTACCATGCTTCCCTTAATTTGTTTCACAGCTTCTTGTAACTGTAATTCCAAATCAGCTCCTTCCATTGGAGCACATGTTGTTTCCATACCATACGGACCGGACACTTCTTTCATCTCACCCAGAATCATTTCCGGATGCTGAACAAAATACTGATTGACCGTAATTCCATTGACATCACTATCCAGATTTATCCATTCCGGCATTTCTTTCGTAAGGCTTTCCCTCTTTTGGAAAAACAAGATATCAGCACTGACTTCTGTTCCCGCATTTGCCTTAAAAGCTGTGTTCGGCAGTCGGATTGCTCCCAACAGATCTGCCCGCTCTGCCAGATATTTCCGGACTTCCGGTGACGCCTTATCCATAGTTCCCTTTGTTGTGATCAGTGCCGCCACACCACCTGGACGTAACTGATCTATCGTCTTGGCGAGAAAGTAATCATGGATCATGAAATTGTAGCGATCATACTGACGGTCATTGACCTTGTATGCACCAAATGGCACATTTCCAATCGCCACATCAAAAAAATCATTAGGATAATCTGTCTTCTCAAAACCTTTGATCTGAATATTGGCATCTGGATAGAGTAGCTTTGCAATTCTACCGCTGATACTGTCCAGTTCCACACCATAGAGTTTGGACTGATTTAGATTCTCTGGAAGCATTCCAAAGAAGTTCCCGACTCCCATAGACGGCTCCAGGATATTTCCTTTTGTAAATCCCAGATTCTCCAACACCTGATACATACTTTCAATCACAATCGGCTGTGTATAATGAGCATTTAACGTGGAAGCTCTGGCTGCAGCATATTCCTCTGGTGTAAGAATCGTCTTTAATTCCAGATATTCTGTCTCCCATGCAGCTTTTGTCTCATCAAATGCATCTGCAAGACCTCCCCAGCCGACGTACCTGGATAAGATTTTCTGTTCCTCTGATGTCGCATTGCGGTTCTCATCCTCACATTTCTTTAACAACTGGATAGCCATGATATTGGCTCGGAATTTCTCCTTCGGTGTTCCCTGTCCAAGTTCATCATCTGTGATACGGAAGTTCGTTGCTTGAATCGGTTCTGCTATTCCGTTAATCTCTTCCAAAGATTCTTTTTCTTCCGATACCTCAGCTTCTCCCGATAATTCTTTTTCTTTTTTATCATAATCTGTCCACACACGTTGAGAAATAGCAGTAAAATACGAGAACTCTTCCTCCATAATTTCTTCCCTGATTTCCCGTAATTCATCTAAGGTATCCGCATTTACAGTTTTGTTGTGATAATGATAATAAAGTACTTCTTGTCCGAGTTTTACATCCAGACGTTCCAATTCTTGTGTTGACATTCGATTCCAAATATCATCTTTTTCCGTATGAATCGTGAAACCTTCTCCATCATCATGATATTCTAATGTGTATTGAAGTCGATTCACTTCTCCCTTAACTTTGCAATCAAAATCATGGATTCTTGTTCTGGTACCGGACATATATTCTGAATCAACTAATCTCAAATCAGTTATATCTTCCGCTGTCAAAGTATCCTGCTCCAGCTGTTCTCCTAACATCTGCTGTGCTTCTTCCAAATCTGCCAGTCTCTGTGCTTCCTGCCGCTCTTCATACTTTTCCAATTCTTCCGGTGATAAGAAATCATCGGTGCGGATCAGCTGACGGACACGTTCTGCAACCTTATTCCATTTTAATAGAATTTCTACTTCTGGACTGCCAATCTTTCCTTTCGCAAGTTTTAATCCTTTTGCATCATGTGAGGCATCAGATTCATACGCTCCCGGTATCCCAGGTGATGCACCACCTGTTCCATACTCATTTTTCAGGAACTCTGCTGCATCTTTCATATCATGATGCTCCATGAAATACTCATAGATCCGGTTGCGCTCTCCGGCTGTAATGCCGCCTCTTCTAAGGACAGCATCTATTTCATCTTGTGTAATAAAGGAAAGTGCCGGACGTTCGACCGTAAATTTCTGGTCTACCCAGGAACGCTCCCTCTGAAGATCCTGAAAGCGTTGGAGATATTCCGGATTATGCTGAATCTCCCAGCGGTGATAATCTCCCGGATTCTCATCCATATATTTCTGCAGCCATTCAAAACGATAGACAATCGCATCTGCTTCCTCTTGATCTGTCCATGCTCCACTCACTACATCCTGCCAGTCTGAATATGATTGTTTCTTTTCCCAGTTTCTGCAAGTATCCCGAAAATGAAGTGCAAGAAGATTGGTCATTTCTTCCTGCTCCTGTTCAATGGCATTATTGGAAATCAAATTATCCACGTAATTTCCATCCTCATACATATCCCGAATTCTGTTCGCTGCTTCTTCCCACGTAACCATGCGGTCAAAGTTTCTTCTGGCAGAGTCCCCTCGCCGGATACGGATACCATCATTGTCATACCAGATACTGATTTTCTGACCATCTATGGTAAATCCTTTGCCACCAGTTCCATATTCATCTTTCAGAAAACTCCGCATTTCTTCATTATCCAGACCTTCAATCAGTCTTGCTGTAATATGAAACAGTGTATTTTTCTGTCCGCTTCCCGTGCGGAGAATATCATTTACCACTTCATCGGAAATAAGAAAAGCGGCTGGCTGTTCCAATGCAGCTGCCGCTTTCCTTATTTCTCCTAACTGTTCCTCTTCTGTTGGGAACAGGCTTAACTGTAAATAATCTCCTGAATCACCAGCTCCTCTGCCTGTGCCTTGATCTGGTTCATGTGTCTGGTCCATGCCATCCCGTCTGCCATTTTGTCCGGTGCCGGATCTTTCTCCAGAAGTTCGTTCATCAGGTTGTCTACTCTCTGCCTTGCCTGACTGTCGATCTCCATCAGGTGACTGTCCAGACGGTTCTGCAGTGTCAGAATGTTGAACCTGGCTACCTTGTGGTTTCTCAGATACTCTTTCCTCATCATTCCGTACTTCCCGATGGTTCCTCTCGTCTCTTCCAGGCTGATATCTGGAATCTGATACTCTCCGTTCTGGCTGTAACTGATTTCTCTCATAGTCTGTTTCCTCCTTTTTTTCTTCTCTATCTTCTTCGTTATCCGTATTACTTTCACGAATTAACGTGTTAAATTCATTATAAGCTACTTCTTTTTCTTTTGCAACCGTTTTCAGGTCATTTTCCAGATCATTCAGAACATATCGTCCAATCTGCATCAGGACTGGTCTGCTGATCTCGTTGACTGCACTTCCCAGATGTCCTAATACTTTCAGCTGATTGAAGTCCGTTATATGCCGAAAATCCTCTACATCCAGATATTCCTGTACATCCAGTCCACACCGGTTTAATAATACACACCAGACACTATTTGTCATCAGTTCCCGAAATTCTACTTCCTGATTCTGTTCGTCCAGTTCTTCCAAAAATGTCCCTGTTACGTCCAGTCTCAGTTCTTCCAATGCATCTGGAAGCCATTCCTGCATACTCTCCTTCGCTGCCTGATGCAGACTTTCAGCAAGTCCTCCTTCTGTATCTTCCAGTGATAACTGCTCCTGCAGATAATCTGCCACCAGATGTTCTCCTTCTACTGGAAGATTCCATAACTGAGGATCCTTTCCAAGATTCCGCACTTTATAAGTGTCCTGCACATCAAATACATACCGAAGTTTTGTTTTCGGTCCGGAAGTATTGTCAATCAAGGCAATCCCCTTAGATCCCTTTTTGATCCATCGGTACATCTTCTGATTCCAGATTTCCATGGATGCTACGGCAGTTGCTTCCGGTCGCTGTGCATAAATTAAAAGCTGTTCTGGAAAAGAGTATTTGTACAGTCTGGATGCCGTGTTAAGGAACCACATCCATTCCTGCGGACTGGCAGCTACATCTTTTGCCACCTCTTCCGTCAGCTGTTCCATTGCATATAATTTATTTGCCATGTGCTACTCCTTTTCATAAAATCAGGGACTGCTTAGCACAGTCCCCTTAAAATCATCGTTGTTTCTCTTTATAATGCTGCGGCAAGATCTTTTGACTTGTTCTTTGGCGTTTTGTCTGCCTCTTTTGCCTTGATCTCTGCCTTGGCTTTCTCCAGTTTTCCATGGATTCCACCTTTTACTTCCGCTTTTTCAGCTGCTTTTTCTTTCTCCAAACGAGCCTCCCTGCGCTCAGCATTTTCCAATACTGCGGTCTTTTTATCACAGAACTGAACCTTATCGGAAAGCTGCTCCTGTCTTTCCACCTGTGTCTCATTGACTTCTTTTACCATCGCATTTAATTCCGGGACCTGAAAAATTCCGTTATCAGGGAGAATCAGCACTTCATGAATGGAAGATGGAATGACAAAATAATCACTACCCAGACATTCCCCAATCTGTTTTCGAATGTCTTCCTGCAGTAACAGTGATGCACCATTCATCTTAGCTTTGTTTGTCAGACAGAACATTGGTTTTTCCATGGCTTCCATATCCATTTTTTCATTCAGCAGGTTTTCTGGTTCTTCACCAAAAATCATAGATTTGATAATCTCATTCATATCCATAAGTGTGACACCACGTTTTCGGTCTGCCGTCATTGCATCCGCTTGAATCTGTTCGGCAGATACTCCCCACTCGTTCATCAGAGAAACAGTTACCGGAATACTGCTGATCCCTTCTCCATTTTCCTCCAGATTTACTGCATAATAAGCTGCAAAATCTCCGTGTTCTGTGACTACTTTATCAGCAAGACGATCGGTATTCCATTCCTTGTCACAGATTCTCACCTGCAGTTTTTCCTTCATTTTTTCATAATCAAAAATGTCCGGAACTCCCATATCAAAAAATTCTGCTTTACCCTGTGCTTCAATACGCATATCAGCTACATCACCAACACAAGAATCTACATCTTTCCCATTGATATATTCCTGATAGAGAGAATCCAGATAGACTGTCGGTACGATTCTCTGATCTCCATTTGGAATTGTAATGCCAGTAAGCTTCAGCCCATTGTTTTTTTCTACTTCTTGAAGTTTAATTTCTGCGTCCTTGTAAGACTCTGGCAGATACTCCTTTACATTGTCTTTGACATATTCATAAAATTCTTTTCTGTTCATCATACGCTTTTACCCCTTTCTGATCATGTGATGGTTCATTCTTTTTCTACTGACCATCTGCTCGGCTTTCTTCTGATAAGCCATCATTCTCTTTAAAGTTTTCTCCTGGTTCTTTTTTGCTTCCTGTCTTTTTCCCATTGTTTTCATCATAGTTTTCTGTTCCTTTCTTTTATTAGTTGTATTGAAAAGGGAGCCCTGATTCAGGGCCCCCCTTTACTACAAATTAATTACTTTACTATTTTCTGTTTTTCTTTTTTCTGATATAAAGTCCTGCCATACCTCCTGTGGAGATTACCAGAAGAAGAATCGGCAGCCAAATATTCGTGCTGTCACCTGTTTTCGGTGCATTTGATACCTTTGTCTCTTCATGGGACTGTGGTGTATCCGGTGTTTTCGGTGTTTCTGGAACTTCCGGTTTCTCATTTGTCAGATTAAAGGTAACTTCTACAACCGGTGTACTGTCATCTGCATAGGCAAATGTCACTTCATGCTTGGTCTGATCCAGTGTGTATCCGTCCAGTGTCTTTGTTTCCACCAGATAATACTTGATAGCGGTATCATATTTGCCGTTCTTAAATGTGGCAATCTCATACAGCTTACTTTCTGCATGACCGGCAGCATCTGTCTTTAAGGTTTCCAGAACTTTTCCTTTGCTGTCACGAAGTTCAAATTCTACCCCTTTCAGCGGTTCTCCTGATGATTTATCTGTCTTATTGAGAATCACTTTTCCCTTGGCAGTATCATCTTTCATAGCCACTTTCTGAATTTCTCCGGTATCCTTCACCTCAAATGTCACATCAAATGTCAGAAGATATCCTTTCGGTGCCTGCTCTTCACGTAAGGTATATTTACCGATTGGCAGTTTTTCGATATAGTGTGCTTCCTCTGTGGAAGTCCAGCTCTCTACTACCTGATCATCCTTATCGAGAATCGTCAGTTTCGCACCTGGAATCTCAGTTTCTCCTGTGATATCAGTCTTACTGATCTCTACTTTTGTCACATCGTCTTTCATCTCATGCTTCTGAACCTCTGCTGTATTCTCTACTGTGAAAGTAATACTTTCTGCAGTGACATATCCATCTGCCGGTTTTGTCTCTGTCATGGTGTATTTCTTACCAACAACCAGTTCTTTGATCACATGGGATTCTTCCGTAGAAGTCCATTCATCCACTGTATTGCCATCTGAATCCATCACTTTCAGGTGTGCACCTGGAAGTTCTTTGCCTGTTGTCAGGTCTGTTTTGGTCAGCTCCACTGTGGTTGGCTGATTTTCAAAAGTAAAGTCGTAGCTTACTTCTGCCTGGTCTTCTCCGGCATATTCAAAGGTAAATTCCTGTACTTCTTCTGTTGTAACAAATCCGTCCGGCGCAAAGATCTCTTTCACATAGTATTTTCCGTCTACCGGAAGATCTGCCGTAAAAGTAATCTGTCCTTTTTCATCCGTTACCCGCTGCTCGATCAGACTGTCTTTCTCAAGGAGTACCTCGCCCTTTGCATTTTTGATATCTTCACTGGTATAAAGACCGAAGACACCACCTGCAAGGACACGTTCTGTATCTTTTTCTTTCTTCAGAACCGTAACCTTTACTTTCTGACGGGCATTCTGCCATTTCTCATCATAAGTGATAACTGGTGTGTCCTGATCACGGTAGGAAAGATCAACATATCTCGGCTCTCCGTCCAGCACATAACCATGGGCAGTTTTTACTTCCTTCACATAGTACTTGCCAGCCGGTAGATCTCCCATCTGTGCAATACCATTGGAATCTGTGGTAATGGTTCCCACTTTTTCATCTGCTTTGAAATAATCTTCACTGACACCATCTGCCGCTTTGATATCTTCCGCAGCAAATACATCGAACGTCACATCTGAAAGGCTTCCGGTTACATATTCAAAGAGATGCTCCACAGTACCTTTTACCTGATCCAGAAGTGTTACCTTATCCAAAAACTCTCCATTTTTGTTGATGATTAGAAGTCCTGTTGGAACTTCATCTTTCATCTCTACTTTCTGAATCTCGGCAGTATCTTTCAGCGTGAACTTCACATCCGTTGCTTTCAGATATCCATAAGGTGCCATTTCCTCACGAAGAGTGTATTCCTCTCCAACTGTCAGTCGTTTGATCACATGTGGCTGATCTTTTACAGAAGTCCACTGATCCACAACATTTCCTTCTTTATCAAGAACGGTGAGTTTTGCCCCATCCAGTTCCACACCTGTTGTTACATCAGATTTTGTGATTTCAACTGTTGTCGGCTGGTTCTTTTTCACTGTTTTCAGTTTTACTGTCTTCACATCCTGTCCCTGGTAAGAAGCATCCAGATTCAGAACTTCATCAGAGGATACAAATCCCGCTGGTGCTTTTAACTCTTTCACATAATACTGTCCAAGTGGCAGATCCAGCGTACATGTTGCAAGACCATCGTTATCAGAAGTCATTTCCTGTAAGAGTGTGTCTGCTTTCACGATCACTTTTCCATCCGCCTTGATATCCGCTTTGTTATAGATACCAAAGACAGCTCCCGCCACGGTTGCACCATTCTCTGCATCCTGTTTTTCTACCTGGATTGCAACTTTCTGTCGGTCATCGCCAACCGTCACTTCCTGTTCGATCACAGGTGTATCCTGATCTGCATAGACAAATGTGACATCAGATCTGTCATGGTTCAGAACGAATCCTTCCGGTGCAGTCTTTTCTACCACATAGTAAGAACCAAGCGGCAGATTCTCTGCAACTGCTTTTCCGTCTTCTCCGGTCGTTACCGTTGTTACCAGTGCATCTTTTGCATAGATCAGCTGTCTGTTTCCGTTTTCATCTTTCTGATAATCCGGTGTATAGATATTTTCAGCTGCATAGACATGAAATGATGCACCCTTCAGGTATCTTTGTTCATAAACAAAATCCTTTTTAAATCCGGTCAGCATCTCACCTTTTTTATAAATCGTCAGCTTTCCTTTTACCGGATGGTTCTCGTAATCTACCGTAATAATGGCATCTCCACTCTCAGAATCCATCTGGTATGCTGTGTTAGCATCCACCGCAATCTCTACATAGTTCTTGTTAATTGTGTACCCTTCCGGTGCGTTGACTTCCTCAATCCGGTAATGTCCGATCTTCAGATTCTTCGGCATGATCAGATATCCCTGGCTGTCCGTAAAATAGGACTTGTGAGTGGTTGTCACTGGGTAAGTTGTTACCTGTTCTAAATACTTTTTGTTGTCCAGGTCATATACCTTAAATTCTGTTCCTGCAATCAATACGGATTTCTTTGTTTCATCGTCTTTTTTCACGATTTTCAGTTTTGCCTTAAACTCTTCATCCAGAAGCACTCGCCAGATCTGTGGCTCATTTGGATGATGCTCTGTGATATTCACTTCAAAATCATCGACCGGCTTGTAGTTGTGCGGTGTTGTTGTCTCACGCACGATATAGCTTCCAAATGGTAATGGAATACTGCAGGCATACCCTTTTTCATCTGTGAAAATCTCAGTAGCTCCATTTTCGCCACTCACAACTGGTTTGGCAGAATCAAAATCATAGCTTCCATCTGCTTTCTTTGTAAGGGAAGATTTCAGATAAACTGTAAATCCAGCTCCGGATAACAGCTCTGCATCGGTCTTTCCATTGTTGGCTGCTTTGATAATCTGGAATGGCTGCTTGATGACCTGCTCACTGGAAGTGCACTCTCTTTTTACTTCTGCTGTCATATCTCCTTCATAACTGCACGTAAGATCATGCTCTTCTGCATCTGCCAGGTATCCGGTCGGCGGAGTAATCTCTTTGACATAATATTTGCCAAGATATAAGCCATTTACAGAAGCCTGTCCTTTGTCATCTGTTGTAAGAGAAGCTACCTGCTCTCCTGCTTTATAAATAGTTCCCGTTGCTCCATCCGGGTGCACGATATCTTCACGAGCATACAGTCCATAAACTGCACCTTTCAGTGTGGCATCTCCCTGCGGTACTGCTTTTCCTGTCTCTTTATCCACTTTATAAAGATTGATCTTTGCTGTCACACGGTCATTGCTGAAGGTATGGGCAAAAGATACGGTTGCTTCTTTATCATTGGTGTAAGAAAACTTGAACGTATACACATCTTCTGTATTTCTTACATAACCTTCCGGTGCCTGATCTTCTTTTACAGAATAGGAATATCCGATTGGCAGGTCTACTGTGAATTTTGCAGTTCCGTCTGCGCCAGTAGTTACTTTCTCAATCAGCGTTCCTTTTTTCACAACAACGCTTCCGTCTGCATTTCTGATATCATCGGATGCATACAGAGCAAAAATACCGCCTTTCAGTGGTTTCTTGGTGTCTTTATCCTGTTTTACTACGGAAACATCTGCTTTCTGTCTCTCGTTGTTAAAAGTCACATCTGCAAATACAACTTCTTTGTTCTGACCAGCATAAGTTAGAGTCACTGACTTTTCTTCGCTACCGTTATAGAAAGAGTCCGGTGCTTTTGTTTCTTTTACCACGTAGGTTCCAAGATGCAGGTTTTTCAGTGTGACAGAACCATTCTCACCTGTTGTCAGGTTTTCTTTTACAAGGTCACCTTTGCTGTACATTTTTGTGCCATAAGCTGTTACGATATCTGCCCCGGCATACACGTTATACACTGCATTTTTCTGTCTGCGGTTTTCATACTGAAATACCGTTCCATTTTCACTGACATCTGCTCCGGTAAGAACCTGTCCTTCTTTGTAAATGGTAAGCTCTGCCAGCTGTTCCTTATTTTCCACGGTTACAGCTGAGGTCTTACTTGCTACCAGTTTTACATTTGTTGCCGTTGCATTTACTACATATCCCGGTGGTGCTGTGATTTCTTTCAGATAAACGGTATCCTGTGTCTTGATAATCGTAACAGATGATTTTCCATTTTTATCTGTTGCAGGCATCTGAGTGATCAGCTTTGTACAAGCCTCATCGCTGTAAACGCCGAATACTGCACCTGCAAGATTGACATCCGCTGTATCGTCTTTCTTTACGATTTCGATCGTAGCCTGTTCAATCCAGGACACCTTTAAGCTTACATATTTTTCATCAGCAACACCTTCTCCAAATACAAATGCCAGATCCTGAACACTTGCATTCGTAGTCAATTTATATGCTGAATAATCTTTTGTAATACTTCCCTTCATCTTTGTAGAAAAAGAAGCACTTACATCTTTTGTCTGTGTCAGAGGAGCTGAGAGATAAAACGTGGTTCCTCCTCCAATTGTTACACTTGCACCTGCCGCACTTACATTTCCAGTAGATACATTATGGAGCTTTACTCCCTTTGGTAAGTCCATTGTGATTTTCTGCTGGGAAGATGCGTTGAACTGAATGTTCTCCGTTCTCTGAACATTTCCATCTACATAAGCCTTTACATTCGGCTTTGAAAATGACATCGCTACATCTGGTATTTCCGGCTTATTCACACAATAATTATAGAGTTCTTTTGCCAAAGCCTCGCCTGTAGCATTTGTTCCATAGAATGCATCACTGCTTCCATTGGCATATGATGCAGCCATGTGAATAATGATGAATCTTTTTCCTTCTGAAAAATCCGTGTGTTTATTAGCGAAAAAACTCTCGCTTCCTGCGGCATCTGTACCGTAATAACACACTTTTGCTAACGCCTGATTGTCTCCAATCTTTGTAATTGTATAATTTTATCTATACAGTGGTCCTTTTTCAATTGTTACCTGCTGTGTACTTCTTGCTGAATAAGCCGAAACTGCTTCAAATGTTGCAATCTCTCCCTCTTCCATAGCCTCAAGATCCACACCTTCGTCTCCTGCCTGTTCCAAAACATCATGAAGCTCTAACCCTGATTCTTCATCATAGGTATCCTGGTTCTGTGCCTGCTCTACCAAATCATCAAATTCATCAGCGTCAATATCGGTAATCTCCGATTCTGCTTCTGAATCCTCCGCTTCTTCTGTCTGCTGCTCACTTACAGCTGTTTCGGATTCGGTCACTGTTTCACTCCCTGCCACCTCTGTCTGAGCTTCAGTTGCTTTCTCACGCACAATCAGTTTTCGGCTGATCTGGTACTTCGGATGCTCCTGATTTACCGGTTCCACATAATAGACCGCTTTGTAAGTGTCCGCATGATCTGTCGTAAAATCCTCATCCTTGTCGTTCTTTGCTTCCTCAAATGTGACTTTGACCTTGTTATCATCCTTGATTTCCAGTCCTGTGTAGTCTGATTTCACATCAAATACACTGCCTGTTTCGATTTCATAATCTTTGGCAGTCACCACCTCATCTTCATCCAGAAGGTCTTTCACTTCCTCATAAAGTGGAGGTTTTTCCTCTGGCTGGATCTCCGCTGCATATGCTGTCATCGGAGATAACACTGTACTAAGCATTGTCATGCCTGCCAGCAAGCCAGATACTACTTTTCTAAAATTACCTTTTTTCTTCATGCTAAGGTCCTCTCTTTCATAATATTTGTATTAAAACAGACAGTCCTTAGACTGCCTGCAATACACTACTTATCGTTGTGGAAAAATAAGATTGAACTGTACATTTCCCTCTCCGGGATCGACCATCTCCACAGTTGCTTCATACTGTCTCCCTGTTTTTCTTGATACCAGATCCTTATAATGGATTTTTCCTTTAGACAGGAACTTCTTTGCTGCCACCTTATCCATCTTTTTTCCCTGGCTTGCAAGAAATTTATCATTTTTCCATAAGGTAAAAGCACATTTCCGGTCAGAACAGTAAAAATTTACTTTTCCTTCCCTGACATCTGCTCCACAGCGGGGACATTTGCCAATGACTTCTCCTTTTGCCTTTCCCTGAAACTGATT